>DATDBS010000096.1:0-57687 GCA_036524735.1 Propionibacteriaceae bacterium | reverse complement strand
CCTGATCCGCGCTGTCCCCTTCGGGGTCAGGCTCATCGTCGTCGCTGGCGTGGCTTGCGTCTTCCTCGGCGTGGTCGGCGGCAGTGGTTTCGGGGTCGTGGGTGATGTGGTGGCGTTGCAGCAGGGCCAACGCCAGCGCAGGCTGCGCCAAGATGCCGATGGCTTTCGACTTGCGGACCTCGACCTCGTCCAGGTCACCCTCGACACCCAGCAGGTCGGCGATCCGGTTGACCATGGCCATGAACCAGATGACATCGCCGGCGTGGGCGCGGGCGATCAACAGCTTCAGCCCGTGCTCGTTGCTCCGACCCGTCCGCACGAACCTCTCGGCCTCGAAGATTTCCTGCCGACGCAGCGCTCCTTCCGGGTCGGCCTCGAGAATCCTGGCGGTCAGCAAGGTTTCGAACCGGCCCCACGGCAACGTGACGATGTGACCGGCGACCGCCTCATCCACCCACGCGGCAGCCTCTTCGGACAGGTACCGGGTCGCCTTGGCGACGAACCGGGCCTTCCACACCCGGACCCCACCCGCACGCACCATGCCCCACAGCCGGGGCAGCCGATGCCGCAAATCCAGGGCATCGGCCATCTGCGCTGCCGCCGCCACCGTGGTCGTGTCCTGCAGGACCCCCAGCTCCGCCGCAGCGAACTCGGCCACCTCCGGCGTCCCGACACCCCCGTACAGCCGGAGCCGCTCCCCACCCCGCCGCTCCCCACCCCGCCGCTCCCCACCCCGCCGCTCCCCACCAGGCCGCTCCATATCCACCACCGCGTGGAGATCGGCCCAATGCGCGGCCAGCTCCAACAGTGCCGTTTCCTGCTCGACCATGGTGCGGTACGCCAGAGCGACCCGGGCGGCAGCCTGCCGGGCGTCCACCGCCCCCGAAGTATCGAACATGTATTCGATACTAGAGAAGGGGTGTGACAGTTTCCTGTCATGTCACAGGAACATCGGTGACGGTTCTGTGTCAGGACATCGGTGGCCCAATCCGGGGGCCTGGTGGTGACACTTCTGGCTTGGTTGAGTGGTGTCTACTGCCCACGAGCCCGTTGATCCACGTGTCCGCCTCCCGATCACCCGATGGCCAGATGATGCTCCGCGTGGAGCGGTGACGGCGTTCTGCGCCCAGCATCAGATCTCCCGTCCAGCACCCACTGGCGTTAAACGACGCGATTCAGGTCCGGCGGCTGCTCATCCAGCACCCACTGACGGCAGACGACGCGATTCAGGCTCGCTGGCGGCTCGTCCGGCACCCACTGGCGCTAAACGACGCGATCCAGGCCCGCCGGGCTGCTCGTCCAGCACCCACTGGCGCCAGACGACGCGATCCAGGCCCGCCGGCTGCCCGTCCAGCACCCACTGGCGCGAAACGACGGATCGAGGCGTCGGCGCCATACACAGCCAGACTCAACCTGGTGAACTAGGCGGTGCAACGTTCGGTCGCGCTGATCCGCTCCAGCTCCTCAGCTCCAGTCGAACCGGTCACGATCACGGTCGAGCCCCCGGTCAGCACGGGCTCGATGACCGCCGCACGAACGGTCGTCCACGGGTCGCCGCTAGGCATCACGAGTCGCCGTACCGGATCGCCGACCGGACCGGCAACCAGCTCGGCTTGGGTGAGCTGACGTACGCCGTCATGCCAAGCCGGCGAGAGTCCCGACTGGGGGACGGCGGCGTGGAAGTCGGACTGACCGCGTACCTCGAGCGTGTAGTCGGTGACCCCGCTCGGCACCGCCGGACTGAACGGCAAACCCAGCGGATGCAGTGAGCAGGCCACGAGCTCCTGGACGCCGACGTGTTCGGCCCACTCAGGCCCGGCGACGACAACCCGGGCTCGGGACGGCTGGCCTACCGTCACGGTGGCCCCGACCTGCCAGCAGGCGAGCGTCCAGACCAAGGTGACCCAGTGCCCCGGATGCCCTTCGGCCACGGCGAGCTCGATCTCGTCCCCGGCGTCGACTAACATCTCGTCGACGAGGAGGTTCGACGTCTTGTCGACCCAGTTGCCGAAGCTGATCCCCGACAGCTCAGTCCGCTCTCCCGTGTCCAGGTCGTAGTAGGTGAGCAGGGGCGACGAACCGTGCTCCCGCATCCGCCGGCGCATCCGGGCACTGATCAGCTCGCTCACCGGCGTGATCCTAGCCACGCGGGACCGTGGTCACACTCGGGCGGGTCATCGATTCAAACCCGTAATACACCGCCGATACCCTCAGGCGCATGCGCTACGTAGTCATCATGGCCGGTGGATCAGGCAAGCGTCTCTGGCCCCTGTCGCGCCAGGACACGCCCAAGCAGCTGCTCAAAGTCGTCGGTGGCAAGAGTCTGCTGCGGATCGCCTTCGAGCGGCTGGCCGAGGTCGTGCCGCCGGAACGGGTGCTGGTCTGCACCGGAGCCGCCTACGCCGACATCGTGTGTTCCGAGCTGCCGGAGGTTCCCGCGGAGAACATCCTGGGTGAACCCGAAGGGCGCGACTCCCTGAACGCCGTGGCCTGGCCTGCCGCCGTACTCGCCGCCACGGACCCGGACGCCGTGGTCGCCGTCGTCACGGCCGACCAGATCATGCACCCCGTCAGCGCCTTCAGCGCGGCCCTGATCGAGGGCTTCGAGGTCGCCGAGCGCAACGAGGACCTGCTGGTCACCTTCGGCGTCGTCCCCTCCAGCCCCCACACCGGTTACGGCTACCTGCTGCGGGGTCCGGCCGTTGCCGGTTATCCGGACGTCTGCTCGGTGGTCGAGTTCCGGGAGAAGCCGGACCGCGAGACTGCCGAGTCGTACGTCGCTTCCGGTGACTACTGGTGGAACGCCGGCATGTTCGTCTGGCGGGCCCGCACGCTGCTGGACCAGATCAAGCTGCTGCAGCCCGACAGCTACGCGGCCGTGACGGCGCTCGCGGCCGAGCCGGGGCGGTTGGGCGAGATCTATCCTCAGCTGCTGAAGATCAGCGTGGACTATGCGGTGATGGAGCCGGTGTCCCAGGGCCGGGGGACCGCTCGGGTGGTCGCCGTCCGACTGCCGATCACCTGGCACGACGTCGGCGGCTTCGCGTCTCTCGCCGAGCAACTGCCGCGTGACGCCCAGGGCAACGCCACCCAGGGCGCGAGTGTCCTGGTGGACGCCCGGGACAACCTGGTCATCAACAGCTCCGAGGACGGCCGACTGGTCGCGGTCGTCGGTCTGAGCGACACGGTGATCGTGCAGACCCCGCAGATCACCCTCGTCTGCCCCGTCACCGAGGCGGAGCGCATCAAGGAACTGGTGGCCGAGGTCACGGCGCAACTGGGCCGCGGGTACGCCTGACCCGGGCCTCGTGGCCGCCGACTATCCGCCGAGGGGCTCGGGGGAGTCGGTGTAGGGGTACTTGGCCATGAAGTCGGCCACGACCGGACCGGAGGCTGAGGTGCAGGCCTGCCGAACCCCCTTCTGCTGGGCTGTAGCGGTCGGGTCGGCGGGATCGGCGTACCAGTGGGCGAGCACCACGTTCTTGCCCTCGGGGAAGCCGGCGCCGTCGCTCTCGGCCCAGGGGGCCGCGATGAACTTGTTGGTCAGCTTGGTGTCGTCACCGCCGAAGGTCTTGGAGATGGCCTCGAGCGCGTCGATCTGGTCCTGCGGGGCGGTGGCGCGGTACCAGGCGATGGTGTAGCCGTGCTCCAGGTTGTGCACCAGGGTCTCGACGGCGGGCCGGTCGCTCTCGGCGTAGAAGCGCTTCGTGAACGGCGCCGGGGAGTTGTAGTGGGCACCGGAATCGGGCGGCGTCTGCGCGTAGGTCACCTTGGTGCCGTCGGCGACATGCTCCTGGTTTCCGGTGGCCGCGTTCTCGGCGACCGGGTCGCATCCGGCCGCGCTCGCGGCTGCACCGACCTCGCCGATCGTCGCGTTCCGCGCCTGATAGTCCTTCGTCACCAGGTAGACCGGGTACGACAGCAGGGCGAGCGCCAGCACCACGCAGAGGGCGAGCAGCCGGATGGTCCGGTTGCGCTGCTCCTTCTTGCGAGCCGTTTCGAACGACGCGAGCCGGTCTCGGCGGTTGCCGCCGGACGGCGCAGCCTTCTTCGACGGGGTCTTCGCCACCGGGACACTCCTCGTGCTGATCTGGTTTGCGCAGGCGGTGTGGGGCCCGGCTCGGGTTCGCGTCCGCGCTCCAGAGGAGCCGCGCACGGAAGCGCCGAGTCTATCTCGAAGTCTGCGGAGGGTTCATCTTCGCGAGGTCGAGGCCGAGCATCCGGCGTACCAGGTCGGCGGCGGGTGCCTCCAATGCGCAACCGGCGAGCAACGCCTCGGCCCGCTCGCTCGAGTCCAGCGCGACCAGATCCTCGTAGCGATCGGCCTGACCGGTCACCTCGAGGGCCGCAACCAGCACGGCTTCCTGGCTACCGAAACCGAACATGTCTTCGGCCGGTGCCCGCACCAGCTCCTGCGCGGTCCCGCCGGCATCCGTGATTGCCTCAGCGAGACCACGGAGCACCGCCACCGGACGGCCCCCGAGCTTGGCCTTGACCAGGTCGGCGGCGGCGGCGATCTCGTCGGCCCACGCCATCGCCGTCACCTGCAGAGGGTTGCCGTAGCCGTCCGTCTCGCCCTCGTAGCTGCGCACGACCCGTACGCCCGCTGCCCCGACGGCCTGGTCGGTCTGGCCGAGCCGCCAGGCCCGCCCCGCCGTGTCCGAGACCACGACGCCCAACCGCAGTCCCGTACGACCGCGCAGCTCGACCAGCACCCGGGCCGCGCTGGCGTCGGCGTCCGCCGGCAGCAGGACGACCTGGCTGGGGTCGACGTTCGAGTTGTCCACCCCCGCCGCAGCGAGGGTCAGGCCTGCCCGGGTCCGGACGATCCGGGTCCGCCCGCGCCGGGCCAGTGTGCGTACGCTCTCGGCGCTGATCGCGTCCTCGCGCTCCGCCGCGGGGACGAACCGGCCCTCGGACTTGCTGACGATCTTCGAGGTGACGACGATGATGTCACCCTCACGCAGGGGTCCGGACGGGTCGGCCGCGGTGGCGGTCAGGATGAGGTCGGCCAGATCGGTCCCGGCGCGGACTTCACCGATCCCCTCCGGGGCCCAGATCGAGATCACGCGGTGCCGGACTTCACGTGGTGCCGAACTTCACGCGCTGCCGGACTTGACGACGTACGCGATGAAGGCCGCGGTGGCGTCGGGGTCCCGCATCAGGAGGTCGGTGACCACCGGGGTCAGCCCCGCGTCCGCCACGACTGAGGCCGAGGCCAGGTCTGCTGTGTCCATGGCCCAGACGTCCAGCACCCCGCCGGAAGACCGGGCGCCGTAGTGCACCCCGACGGCGGCGGCGTCCACGGCCACGTCGATCGCGGGCAACAGCCGGTGCGCCATCCCCAGCACGGGTGCGCCCCCGAGGATGCCGGAGAAGCCGATCACGGGGGCGGGCGCGGCCACGACCGCCTCGCGCAGGCCCGGCACGGCCAGGATCGGACCGATCGACACCACGGGGTTGCTCGGCGCCACCAGGATGAGGTCGGCGCCAGCCAACGCCTGGAGGACCCCCGGTGCCGGGCGGGCGTCGTCGATCCCGACGCGGACCACCGCCAGCGCCTCGGGAGCGGCGTGCAGCCGTACCCAGTACTCCTGGAAGTGGACGGCCCGGCGCCCACCCGGGGCGTCCGGGTCGGCGATGACCACATGGGTCTCGACCCGGTCGTCACTCATCGGCAGCAGGACGAGGTCGGGGTCGTCGGCGAGCCAGCGCACACACAGCGCTTCGACGACCTTGGACAGGGGGTAGCCGGCTTCGAGCAGCTGCGCCCGGACCAGGTGGGTACCGAGGTCGCGGTCGCCGAGAGAGAACCAGGTCGGCTCCAAGCCGTACGCCTTGAACTCCTCCAGCACGCGCCAACTCTCGTCGAGCCGCCCCCAGCCGCGCTCGTCGTCCCCACCGCCGCCCAAGGTGTACATCATCGTGTCCAGGTCGGGACAGATCCGGAGGCCGTGCAGGGTGATGTCGTCAGCCGTGTTGCCGACCACGGTGATGGTGGCGTCGGGGTAGGCACGACGGACTCCGAGGGTGAACTTCGACCCGCCGACGCCCCCGGCCAGGATGACGATCTGCACCGCGTCAGTCTGCCACCCGAGGCTGGCTAACCTAGCCGCATGGACACCCTGAAGAGATTCCGCGAACCGCTTGTGATGGTGGTGCTCGTCATCCTCGGCCTGCGGGTTCCGCTGGCCCTGGTGACGGCTGGGGCGTACGCCGCCGAGGACTCCTCCGACGGGATCTCCGGCATTGCCGCATTGGTGGCGTACCGGGCCGGCGACCCGGCCCTGGTCGTGCTGCTGACCGCTCTGATCGCCAGCTGCGTACTCGTCGACCCCACCCCTCGAGCACGCGGCCTCAGCCTGGCGGCCCTGATCGTGGTCGGGGTCTCCGTACTGGTCGGCTTGGTCTTCGGCTCCCTCACCTTCCTCCAAGCCTCCTCGATCTGGTTGGCCAACGCCGTCGACGTGCTCGTCGGGCTGGCTGCGCCGGTGGTCTGTATGTTCCTGCTGTTCAGGTTCCACGTGCTCGGGCGCGACAGCGCGGCCCGGGCGAACCCGTACGCCCTGCCTGCGACCCCGACCGTCCCGCAGCTCGAGACCCCCCGTTACGAGCCGACCTGGCAGCCCGATGTGGCCGCCGGAGCGTCCTGGCAGACGGCCGGTGATGCTGCTGCTGGAGCCCCGGCGTCGGCCTGGGGGACCCCCGGTCAACAGGGTGGCTGGCAGCCCCAGCCCCCGGCTCAACCGCCGACCGATCAACCTCGTTCTGACCAGGGCCGATGGTCTCCGGGTCAGCCGCCGCCGAACTGATCAAACCCTCAATCATTTTGACACGCCGAAACATGCCGCAATATCAGTTCTGCACTTGACATGCGGGTATTGACGGGCATGTAATTTCACAAATGTCATTCGCAGTTATGCTGGTTCGACCGGACGCCGCGGGATCGCTCGCGGGTTGTCTGGATCTACTCCCGGGGGCCGATCCGGGCACGAAGGATCGGCGGACGGCATGACCGGCACCAGGGCGACCCGCGAAGTCGCGCTGGATGACGGAGTTCTGACAGACACGGGTCGAGGAGGCACAACCATGCACGAACTGATGGAGATCGAGGAAGACGGTGCGCTCGGTTGGCAAGAACGCGCACTGTGCGCTCAGACGGACCCGGAGGCCTTCTTCCCCGAGAAGGGCGGCTCGACTCGGGAGGCCAAAAAAGTCTGCCTGTCGTGTGACGTCCGCGGGGACTGCCTGGAGTACGCCCTGGGCAACGACGAGCGGTTCGGCATCTGGGGGGGACTGAGTGAGCGGGAGCGGCGCAAGCTGAAGAAGCGCGCTGTCTGACCCCGGTCACAGCACACGCCGACCGGCGTCGCGTCGCCGGTCAGCGACAACTCGCATAAAGTGGGGGCCGCCCAGCCGGGTGGGTCCCCACTTTGTCGTGCGGGGCGACGAACAGACGCAAGGTCAAGACTTACACGCCTCGGTCGTGGGAATGGTTGGAGCGCAGATGGTTCGCAGGAGTTGCGCGTAGCGGATGAATGACAACACCACCCGACGCGGCCCGTACGGCGACGCCCCACGTGACTACACCTGGTCGGAGCTCCGCGAGGACGAGACCATCGAGTTCTCCCTCGACGAGGATCCCTGGGCCTGGGCCTCGCGTGAGGCCACCGCAGACCGCCCGGTGGATGTTTCCCAGGTCCACGTCACGGCCGTCCTGGTCGCCTTCGACGCAGCCCGCTGGTTGCCCGCGACGCTCGCTGCCCTCGACCACCTGAAGCAGCGCCCAGCCCGGTTGATCGCGATCGACAACGGCAGCTCCGACGCCACCCGGACGCTGCTGGACCGGGCGTACGACCACGGTGTGCTGGACGCCGTCTACCCCGGCAACGCCCGCCTCGGCTTCGGTCAGGCCGTCAAGGCCGCCCTGCGGCAGGACCGCGGACGCTCCGCCGAAGACACCGACGTGGGCGCACGGGTCAACCGGGCGGACGAGCACCACTGGCTCTGGCTGCTGCACGACGACGCGGCGCCCGCACCGGACGCGCTCTACCAGCTGGTCGCCCACGTGACCACGGACCGCAAGATCGACATCACCGGCCCCAAGCTGCTGCTGCCCCGACGGCGCCACGGCGGCCAGCCGCTGGCCGAGATCGGGGTCAGCATCTCGGGCACCGGGCGGCGCGAGCTGCAGATCGACACCGGGGAGATCGACCAGGGCCAGCGCGACGTACCACAGGAACGGTTGGGCGTCTCGACCTGCGGCATGCTCGTCCGCACTGCGGTGTGGCAGGACCTGGACGGGCTCGACCCGGCGCTGCCGGTCTTCCGCGACGGCGTCGAGTTCGGCTGGCGAGCCCACCTGAACGGCTACCGGGTCGTGACCACGCCGCTTGCCGAGATGACGCACCGCCAGGTCGGTCGCGCGGGGCTGCGGCCGAAAGGCCTGACCGGCCGGCGGCCGGGCACGGTCGACCGACTGCTCGGGATGGTGGTCGTTGCCGGCCACGCGCCCGGGAAGATGCTGCCCCTGGTGTGGCTGCGGCTGGTCTGGAGCTGTCTGCTGCACGCGGTCGGCTACCTCCTGGGCAAGGTGCCGGGTCGCGCCCTGGACGAGATCTTGGCCATGGCCTCGTTCGTGGCCGACCCGAGCCGGATCAAGGACCTGCGCACCCGGACGGCGTCGATCGACCCGGCGCCCGGGACCGAAGAGGTCGTCGCCTCGCTGCGGCCACCGTGGTGGGGGAGCCTGCGAGTGGCTGGGGACGCCCTGGGTGGCGCACTCTCCGACCGCTATCGCTCGGTGGCTGGAGATGCCGACGCCTCCTCCCTGGACGAGCTCACCGGTGACGACTTCAGCTCGGTGGCCGAGGACCGTCCCAAGTACGCCTGGCTCAACCCGGTCATCATGACCACGGTGCTCGCCGTGGTCAGCAGTCTTGTGGCCGCGCGCGGACTGCTCGGGACCGGCGCCCTCGCGGGCGGCTCCCTGCTGCCCGCGCAGGCCACCCTGTCGGCACTGTGGGACTCGGTGTGGAACCCGATCCCCGGCGCGCCCGGCCAGTCCAGCCCGCCCTGGCTGGCTCTGATGGCCGTGGGCTCGACCGTCCTCGCCGGCCAGCCCGAGTGGTTCGTCACCCTCCTCATCTGCGGCGTGGTGCCGCTCGCCTTCCTCACCGCCTACCCGGTCGCGCGCCGGGCGATCAACGACCGTCGCGTACGGCTGTGGGTCGCCGTCACCTACGCGCTGCTCCCGGTGCTGCTCGGCGGCACGAACCAGGGTCGGTTGACCCTGAGCGTGGTCGCCATCCTGCTTCCGCTGCTGGCCACCGCCGCGCGGGCGCTCGTGCTGCGCCGGGTGCGTACGCCGGAGGCCTGGCGTGGGGGCTGGGGCGCCGGGGTCGTCCTCGTCGTCCTGGTCGCCTTCGAACCGACGATCATCTTCATCGCCGTCCTGCTGGGCGCCCTGGGTCTGGTCGTGCTGCGGCGCACGCCTCGGAAGATGGGCCGCGTCGGTATCGCCATCGGACTCCCGCTGCTGGTCCTGCTGCCGTGGCTGCCGAGCCTGATCACCGCGCCCGGGCGGCTGTTCGTCGGCCCCGACTCGGTGTTGGACGGCGCCTCCGCCGCCCCGCAGGTCTGGCGGCTGATGATCGGCCGGGGACTCGGAGTCGGGCTGCCGCCGTTGTGGGTCGGGGCGGTCGTCTTCGGGATGATCTGGATCGTCGCCCTGATCGGCCTCGGTCGCCGCTCGCACCGTCGCGTCGTGCTGGCCTCCTGGATCACCGGCTTGGTCGCCTTGGCCGCGGCCGTGGGGGTGTCCCGCCTGGTCGTGTCGGTGCCCCCGACCGGCACCGAGGTGCGTCCCTGGGCCGGGGCCTACCTGTTGATCGGTTTCGCTGCGCTGCTGTTCGCCGGCGGGATCGGGGTCGACGGGTTGTCGCAGCAGATGAAGGAGCGCAGCTTCGGCTGGCTGCAGCCCGCGACGGTGGTAGCCGGCTTCCTGGTCGCCGTCGTCACCGTCGGTGCGGCCGGCTGGTGGGTCTGGGCCGGTGCCCGAGGTCCGATCGACCGGGAGAACCTGAACGCGATTCCGCCCTACGTGCTCAACGCGATGGTGTCCGACACCCGGCCCCGGGTCCTGGCGATCGACCTGTCCGGCACCGAGGCCCGCTACTCCGTGCTCTCCGAGGGCCATGTCCGGCTGGGTGACGCCGACCGGGGCTTCGCCTTCGGTGGCTCGTCGGTCGCCGCCGCGACGACCGATGATCTGGTTGTTCGGATCGTCGCCGGCAGCGCCGACGACGACATCTCGCCGCAGCTGACCGCTCTCGGCATCGGTTACCTGTGGGTGAGCGGAGCGTCGGACGACGAGCGGTCCCGCATCGACAACACGCCCGGACTGGGTACGGCGAGCGGCAACGACCGCGGCATCATCTGGCAGCTGCAACCCGCCGTGTCCCGGACGACCGTCGCCGGCGCCCAGGGGCTGGTGGCCGTGGGTCGGCTTCCGTTCGTGATCTCGGCCGGCGGAGAGGGGCGGGTGCTCCGACTCGGCGAGGCCCAGGATCCGCGCTGGCGGGCCGAGCTCGACGGGCGTCCCCTCACCCCGGTCGAGGGTGGCTGGCAGCAGGCGTACGCGCTGCCTGCCCAAGGCGGCACCGTGACCGTGACGCTGGCCTCCAGTGCGCACTGGTTCCTGTTCGCCCAGGGTCTGGTGCTGCTGGTCGCCGGGGTGCTGGCGGCCCCGGGTGTACGCCGCCCCGAGCTGCGCGACCCCACCAAGTCGGCTCGCCGAGCGGCCACGTTGTCGGAGGTGGTGTGATGTCGGACCAGTCCAGCTGGGGTGTCGGCCGCCGTCCTCGACTTCGTCGGCTGCTCGTGCTCGGCCTGGCTCTGCTGGCGCTGCTGGTCGTCGTCGGTGGCGGCTCTCTGCTCCAGCCGCAGCAGACCGCAGCGCCGCCGACCCGGGTGCCGTCGGTCGGTCGGACCAGCTCGATCTGCACCGTGCCGTCGGCGACGACCGGTTCGGCCTCGGGCACCCAGGGTGACGACCAGCCCCGCGCCACCACGTCGGTGACTGCGGTGACGACCCGGCAGGACCCGGGCCGGGAGGGCACGCTCACCGGGTCTGCGCTGGACTCGGAGGAGTCGCAGCTGGAGGTCACCCAGCAGGGCCACGGGGCCCAGATCGTGTCCGCCAAGGCTTCGGTCCTGCTCGAGGGCATCGGCGTGATGGCCACGGCCAGCAGCGGGGTGGTGTTCAGTGCGGCGACCAGCGGGATCGACGCCGGTCTCACGGCCGCACCCTGCCTGCCGCCCGGCACCCAACACTGGTTCACCGGCATCGGGACCGGTGACGCCGACCGGACCGAGCTCATCCTCAGCAACCCCGACGACGCGCAGGCCGAGGTGGACCTGCGCTACTACGGTCGCCTGGGCCGGGTCGTGGTGGCCGGCGGCCAGGGAATCGTAGTCGAGGCGCACGCCAGCCGTACGGTCTCGCTGTCCGGCGTCACGGCGACCGACGGCCCGTTCAGCGTCGAGATCCAGGCCAGCGAAGGCCGCGTCTCCGCAGTCGGGCGGCGGGCTCGGACCGACAACCTGAAGCCGGCCGGGGTCGACTGGCAGCTCCCGGCCACCGGTCCCGCCACCGCCGTGGTCGTTCCGTCCATCCCGGAGGACGAGGGGACCCGCGAGCTCGTCGTGGCCAACCCGGGCACGGACCGCGCCACGGTGCAGGTCCAGATCCTGGGCCTGCAGGGTCCGCTGGCTCCGGCTGGGGCCGAGACCCTGGAAGTGGCGCCGGAGAGCACCGCGTCGGTCGACCTGGCTCCCGGCCTGCTGGGGGAGGCCGGAGCGGTGAAGCTGACCAGCGACCAGCCGGTGACGGCCTCGGTCGTCTCGACGAGCAAGCGGGCCGCCGCCACGCCCGACTTCGCAGTGCAGTCCGCCGCGCCGCCGCTGGTGCGCACCGGGGTCAGCGCGCTCGCGACCACCAACGCCGGCTCCACCGAGCTGGTCCTCAGCAACAGCGCCGACACCGACACCCAGGTCTCGTTCGAGGTGTTCAACCTCGACGGTGTGTCCCTGCGGACCGACGACGTCTTGATCGCGGCCAACAGCACGGCCACCCGGCGGATCACCTCGCAGGCGCCGTCCTACCTCGCGGTCAAGGTGCCCGACGGCTCGTCGGTGGTCGGCGGGTTGGTCCTCACCCAGCGGGACGGTGGCGCGGCAGGTCTGGCGACCATTCCGCTCACCTCGCCCGATCTGGCCAGCCGGGCGCCCAGCACGGTTCCCGACCCGTCGGTCGGGCGCTGACCGCGGGCTAGTCCTCGGCGCCGGCCCCGTCGGGGTCGATCTCGGTCACGCTGCGACCGGTCAGGGCGGAGAGCTGTTCGACGATGGTCCGGTAGACCAGGATCCGCAGCCCCCGCCGACTGACCGCTCGATGCTCCAGCGGCCGGCGGTAGACCACGACCTGACCGAGCCGGTCCGCGCTGGCCTCGAGCGCGGCGGCGAGAGGCACCTGGTCCCCGGACCAGGCCGGGTCGAAGAACGGTACGTCCTCGATCCCGAAGGTGACCCCGACCAGTGCATCGGGGCACTGGTCAGCGATGCGCTCCACCGCGGCATGCACGGCGTCGGTGAAGAAGTCGGCCTTGTTGGTCGGCCGGGGGGGACGGGCGAGGTGTCCGGTGAGCGGACTGGCCAACGCGAGCGGCCCCCTCAGACCTCGACCGTGGCGGTCCCGGCGGCGGCTGGACATGCCGATCACTGTAGTGGCGGGCCGCGGCGGACCCGGTCCGATGTCCAGACACCGCCGCGTCCTCCCACGAATGCGCATCCGCTCGGAGTAGCGTCCCTCAGGTGGGATCGAGGCGTTGTTCGAGGTCGGGGTGTCAGCGTGGAGCGACCGCCACGTTGACCTACGTCTACAGCGACTCGACCGCGGTGCTGGGCCCGTTGGCGACCCAGGCAGAACCCCACGGCTACGACCTCTGCGCCCATCACGCTCACCTGCTGTCAGCCCCGCGGGGCTGGGAGGTGATCCGCCTGGCGGTTGATTCCGAGCCGAAGCCCAGCACGGACGACCTGCTGGCGCTCGCCGACGCCGTACGCGAGGTCGGGTTGTCCTACGACGCTCCGGCGCCGGTGGAGGAGCGCCCGCGTCGGCACGGCGTCGTCGAGCTCGGCCGTCGCGGCCACCTCACGGTGCTCGCCGACCGAGACGGCTGAGCCGGCTGAGCCGGCGGGAATTGGCGGAGCCTCGCCACCCGCCCGTAGGATTCGCAGCGATGATCAAACACGGAATCTTCAAAGCCAACGATATCCGCGGGATCACTGAGGGCACGGAGCCCGAGTGGGATGAGGACGGGGCGTACGCCATCGGCGCCGCCCTGGTCGACGTGCTCGACCTGACCCACGCCGAAGGGTCCCTGGTCGTCGGTCGCGACATGCGGGTCAGCAGTCCGCGGATGTCCCAGGCCTTCGCCCGCGGCGTGCTGAGCCGCGGTGCCGACATCGTCGACATCGGGCTGGCCAGCACCGACGAGCTGTGGTTCGCCTCCGGTCGGCTCGGTCTGCCCGGCGCGATGTTCACCGCGAGCCACAACCCGGGTGAGTACAACGGGACCAAATTCTGCCTGGCCGGCGCCAAGCCGATCCACCCCGCCCAGCTCGTCGAGATCGCCGACCGGGCGATGAACTCCGCTGTGCCGGCGGCGGTCGAGCAGCCGGGCACCCGGACGGAGCAGGATCTGCTGCCGGCGTACGCGGAGCACCTGCACTCCCTGGTCGACCTGAGTGGGATCCGGCGGCTCAAGGTCGTCGCCGACGCCGGCAACGGGATGGCGGGACACACCCTGCCCGCAGTGCTGGGCGTCCTCGACCTCGACCTCATCGGTCTCTACACCGACCCCGACGGGACCTTCCCCAACCACGCCCCCAACCCGCTCGAGCCGGAGAACCTGGTCGACGCGCAGGCGGCCGTCCGCGAGCACGGCGCGGATCTGGCCCTGGTCTTCGACGGGGACGCCGATCGGTGCTTCATCATCGACGAGCGTGGTGAGGTGGTCAGCCCGTCGGCCGTCACCGCGATGATCGCCGCTCAAGAGCTCGCCCGGGAGCCGGGCGCCACCATCGTGATCAACAAGATCACCTCGCGCTCCGTCGCCGAGGTCGTGGCCGAGGGCGGCGGCGAGACCGTCGTCACCAAGGTCGGGCACACCTTCGTCAAGGCCGCGATGGCCGAGCACGGCGCGATCTTCGGTGGCGAGCACTCGGCGCACTACTACTTCCGCGAGTTCTGGGGCGCCGACACCGGGATGCTGGCCGGGATGCACGTACTCGCCCTGGCCGGCGCCACGGAGCAGCCACTGTCCGAGCTGGTCGAGCGCTTCAACCGCTACGCCGCGTCGGGTGAGATCAACTCCCGGGTCGATGACGCGGTCGCCGTGATGGACCGGGTCGCTGACGCCTTCACCGGCCGCGGGGAGCAGGACCGGGTCGACGGACTGACGATCTCCGGCCCGGACTGGTGGGTCAACGTACGCGCCTCGAACACGGAGCCCCTGTTGCGGCTCAACGTCGAGGCACGGGCCGAGGACCAGATGGCCGCGCTGCGCGACGAGGCGCTGGGCCTGATCCGCGCGTCGTGAACGCCATCGACGTGACTATCGTGAGACGTCGTACGTCGGACCGACCGGCGAGCAGGAGGTAGAAGATGGCTGTCGAGCTGGCTCCCGAGCTGTTGGAGATCCTGGCCTGTCCGAACTGCCACGGTGCGCTCGCCGTCGACCACGACCGCGACGAGCTGGTCTGTCTGGCGGCCGACTGTGGGCTCGCCTATCCCGTCCGACAGGGCATTCCGGTGCTGCTGATCGACGAGGCCCGCCGCCCGGATCAGACCTGAGCGATGGCCGTCTTCGACGACTCCCTGCTCGACGACCCGTCCGCACTGGCGGCGGCTGACGCGATCCTGCGCCGGTTGGCCGAGGCGGGCGCCCGCGTACGCCGCGAAACCGCCGACGCCCGGCCTCAGCTGGTCGGCCTCGGTGACCTGCCCCGGCCCCGGGCCGTGATCGCCGCCGGGACCGAGGCCCGCTTCATCCGGGCGATGCTCGAGCCGGTCTGCCCGGTCCCGTTCGTGGCCTGGCCCGCCCACGGTCTGCCCGGCTGGGTCGGCGCCCTGGACCTGGTCGTCGTGATGGCCAGCGACCGGGCCCCAGCCGGCCTGATGGCCACCGTCCACGAGGCCGTACGCCGTGGCTGCCAGCTGTTGATCGCCTGCCCCGAGTCCTCGATCATCGCCGACCAGGCCGGCTCCCGTTCGACCACCTTGCTGCCTACCGCGACCGGTGACCCGCTCGCGGCCGCCATCGTCACCCTCGAGGGCCTCAACGTCATGCAGCTCGGGCCCCAGGTGCACCCCGAGTCGGTCGCCGATGCGATGGACCGGGTCGCCGAGGAGTGCTCGCCGCGGGCCGACGTCTCGGAGAACCCGGCCAAGGACCTGTGCCTGGGCCTCGCCGACGCCCAGCCGCTGGTGTGGGGCGGGTCGGTGCTCGCCGCGAGGGCGAGCCGCCGCCTCGCGGAGGCTTTCCGAGCGGCGAGCGGGCGTGCGGCGCTGGCCGCCGAGGCCGACGAGTTGTTGCCGATCCTGGAGTCAGCCGGGATGCGCAACCCCTTCGCCGACCCTTTCGAGGAGCCCCAGGGGGCCGATCGTCGGCCCTGTCTGGTGCTGCTGGACGACGGCAACAGCGACGGTGTCACCCGCCCCGACCACAGCCGGCTGCTCGCCGCCGCCGAGCGCAACGACGTCCGGGTCTGCCCGATCGCCCACGTGCACGGCACCGACGTGGAGCGCTACGCCACCCTGCTGCAGACCGGCATGTTCGCCGCGGTCTACCTCTCCCTCGGGCTCGGCCGGGGCGTCGAGCACGAGGAATAAGTGCGGGGGACCGGCCGCTGAGTCGGTACGATCGCTCGGCGAGCTCGACCGCCGCCCTCGACCGAACTGAAGAGTGACCGAAAACAGGAGCACGCATGACCACCGCCGCCGGTGAGAACACCGACTACGACTTCCAGGCCCACGAGAGCAAGTGGGCTGATCGGTGGATCGCCGAGCCGCCCGCCCGGTTCGACGTCGAGACGGCCGACCCGGCCCGCAAGTTCTACAACCTGGTCGAGTTCCCGTACCCGTCAGCCGAGGGTCTGCACGTGGGTCACGTCTACACCTACTGCGGCGCTGACGCCTACGGCCGCTACATGACCATGAACGGTCGTCAGGTGCTGCAGCCGATGGGCTTCGACTCCTTCGGCATCCACACCGAGAACTTCGCGCTCAAGATCAACGAGCAGCCGCAGTCGGTGACCGACCGGGCGACCGCCAACTACCGGCGTCAGCTCGAGCGGGTCGGCGCGAACTGGTCGTGGGACCTGGTGCTGCGCACCGACGACCCGGACTACTACCGCTGGACCCAGTGGATCTTCCTGCAGCTCTTCAAGGCCGGTCTGGCCGAGCGCAAGGAGTCCGGAGTGATCTGGTGCTCCTCCTGTCTGACCGTGCTGGCCTTTGAGCAGGTCGACGGCAACCGCTGTGAGCGGTGCGGCACCGAGGTCGAGACCAAGGTGATGCGGCAATGGTTCCTGAAGATCACCGCGTACGCCGACGAGCTGATCGACGCTCTGGACGACCTCGACTGGCCCGACCTGTCCAAGCGGCTGCAGAAAGAGTGGATCGGTCGCTCCACCGGCGCCGACGTCGACTTCGCGCTGACCCAGGACCCGACCCAGACCCTGACCGCTTTCACCACCCGCCCCGACACCCTGTACGGCGTCAGCTTCGTCGCGCTCGCCCCGGAGCATCCGTTCGTCGCCACCTTGATCGAGCAGGCCACCAACGGAGCCGAGCTGTCGTCGTACGTGGCGAGCGTGCTGGCGCGCGTGGGCACGGCCCGCTACACCAAGATCGCGGACTCCGGCCCGCCCGGGGTGGTCACCGACGTGACCGTGCAGCACCCGATCACGGGGGCCGAAGTGCCGTTGGTCGTGGCCGACTACGTGCTGGCCGACTACGGCACCGGAGTCGTGATGGGCGTGCCCGCCCACGACGACCGCGACCACGCCTTCGCGACGACTCTGGACCTGCCGATCGTGACCGTCGTGCAGGCCGATGGCACCCTGACCGGTTCGGCCGAGTTCGACGGGCTGCGCGTCCCCGAGGCCCAGGTCGCCATCGCGGCCCGGCTGGCGGAGCAGGGCCGCGGAGGCCCGATCACCCGGTACCGGCTGCAGGACTGGCTGGTCTCCCGGCAGCGCTACTGGGGCTCGCCGATCCCGATCATCTACTGCGACACCTGCGGGATGGTGCCGGTGCCGGAGACGGACCTGCCCGTCACGCTGCCCGAGATCGAGGACTTCCGGCCGACCGGCTCCGAGCTGTCTCCGTTGGCCGTCGTCGACAGCTTCGTCAACGTCGCCTGCCCGACCTGCGGCGGTCCGGCCAAGCGCGAGACCGACGTCTTCGACACGTTCGTCGAGTCGTCCTGGTACTTCCTGCGCTACCCCTCGGTCGGTCATGACGAGGCCGGCTGGGATCCCGAGCTGACGAAGCGGCTGCTGCCGGTCGACCTGTACGCCGGCGGGCGCGAGCACTCCACCCGCCACCACTTGTACGCCCGGTTCGTCACCCGCGCCCTGCACGATCTGGGGCACGTCCCGTTCGCGGAGCCGTTCACCAAGCTCCGGCTGCACGGGCTGTTGATCAAAGACGGCGCCAAGATGAGCAAGAGCCGCGGCAACGTGGTCAACCCGGACGAGTACATCGACCGGGTCGGTGCGGACAACCTGCGCAGCTACCTGCTGTTCTGCGGGCCATGGGAAGAGGGCGGTGACTTCACCGACCGGGGGCTGCAGGGTGTGGTCCGCTTCAACGTCCGGCTGTTCAACCTGATCGCCACGGCCGCCGAGCCGAGCGGTCCGGGGGCGGACCTGCGTCAGCTGCACCGCTCCATCGCCAAGGTCGGCAAGGACATCGAGCGGCTCAAGTTCAACACCGCCATCGCCGAGGTGATGACGCTGACGAACTGGATGCGCGACACCCGCGAGTCGATGACCGCGGAGCAGTGGGCGCAGGTACGGCGTACGGTCATCCTCCTGCTGGCTCCGTTGGAGCCGTTCATGGCCGAGGAGCTGTGGTCCCAGCTGGGCGGCGGCTACTCGGTGCACCAGCAGGAGTGGCCGGCCTACGACCCAGCGGCGCTGGTCTCCGAGGAGGTCACCATCGCGGTCCAGGTCAACGGCAAGCTGCGCGGGACCGTCGTGGTCCCCGCCGGAGCCGAGAGTGCCGAGATCGAGCAGGCGGCCCGCGGGTTGAGCCAGGTCAGCGCTGCGCTGGGCGACCGCGAGCTGAAGCGGGTCATCTACGTGCCGGGTCGGACCATGAACCTGGTGGGCTGAGGTCGCTAGGGTCCGATGGTCGCTGATCCGTCATCAGGGTCTGCGAGGATGCTCCCGTGAGTGCTGAAGGTGGGACCAAGGCCGTTGTCGCGGCGCTGACCGCGAACCTGTTCATCGCGGTGACCAAGTTCGCGGCGTGGGGACTGACGATGTCGTCCTCCATGTTGGCGGAGGCGATCCACTCGGTGGCCGACTCGGGCAACCAGGTGCTGCTGCTGGTCGGGGGCAAGCGAGCCCGTCGCGCCGCCACCCCGGAGCACCCCTTCGGGTTCGGCCGGGAACGCTACATCTTCGCGTTCGTGGTCTCGATCGTGTTGTTCAGCGTCGGCGGCATCTTCGCCCTGTACGAGGCGTACCACAAATGGCACGAGATCCAGGAGGGCCATCCCAACGGATTGCTCGACGGTCGTTGGTGGTGGGTGCCGCTGGTCGTCCTCGGTGCGGCCATCATCGCCGAGAGCTTTTCCTTCCGGACCGCTATCCGCGAATCCAACAAGACCCGCGGCACCCAACGGTGGAGCAAGTTCATCCGTTCGGCCAAAGCTCCGGAACTGCCGGTCATCCTGCTCGAGGACTTCGCAGCCCTGCTCGGTCTGGTCTTTGCCCTGGGCGGGGTCAGCCTGACCCTGATCACCCGCAACGGCATCTTCGACGTCGTCGGCACGGCGATGATCGGCCTGCTGCTGGTGGCGGTCGCGGTGACCCTGGCGGTGGAGACGAAGAGCCTGCTGCTGGGCGAGGCCGCCAGCGTCGACGCGGTCGAACGGATCGAGCAGGCGCTGACGGGTACGGCCGGTGTCGAGCGCGTCATCCACATGAAGACCCTGCACCTCGGCCCCGAGGAGGTGCTGGTCGCCGCGAAGATCGCGATCAACGCCACCAGCAGCGCCGGAGACGTCGTCGACACGATCAACCGGGCCGAGGTCAGCGTGCGAGCAGCCGAGCCGATGGTGACCGCCCTCTATCTCGAGCCCGACGTCTTCGACCCCGACTACGTACCGGCTGCCCGCCCCGAACGCCCCGCCCCCGCCGGCCACTGACTCCACCCCACCCCGCGCCAGTCCGGTCTCTCGCGCCCCGTCGTCCCTGCCGCACGGCCCGTCGGTTTCGCAGGTATACCTGCGATGTCCACGCTTTACCCGGGATATATCGCGGGTAGAGCGCAAAATTCGCGCGTAGAGTCAGCGGCCATCTGCCGAATATCCGAGTAATTCTCGAATGGAGCGGGTGCAGATGAAACATGATTGTCACCAAGAATTCTCTGAAAAATGCATCACATGCGGAACTTCGCTTTTCTGATAACACTCTCATCTGATTACCCGTGAATATCGGGGTTCAGGTCTTTACTCTGGGCGATCTCGGGAAATCACGATCGAAGGGATCTCGCTGTGTCGCCCTCTGTGGACGCTCCACCCAACCCCCAAGCCCCGACCTCACCGGCCGACGCGGCCGGCGGTCTGATCGGCTGGGCGCGCACCCATGCCCGCTTCGACGTACCGGCCTCCCTCGTGGTCTTCCTCGTCGCCGTACCCCTCTCGCTCGGCATCGCGGTCGCCTCGGACGCCCCGGTGGCCGCGGGTCTGATCGCAGCCGTCGTCGGCGGCATCGTGGCCGGGCTTGTCGGCGGCGCGCCGCTGCAGGTCAGCGGCCCCGCTGCGGGCCTGACCGTCGTGATGGCCGAGACCGTCGCCGAGTTCGGCTGGGCTGCGACGTGCGCCATCACGGTGGCAGCGGGTCTGCTCCAGATCGTCCTGGGCGTGACCCGTCTCGGGCGGTTCGCGCTCGCCATCTCGCCGACCGTGGTCCACGCCATGCTCGCCGCGATCGGCATCTCCATCGCTCTGGGTCAGCTCAACGTCGCCCTGGGTGGGACGTCGCAGTCCTCGGCTATCGGGAACGTCCGGGAGCTCGGTACGACCGCGTTGAACCCGAACCTCCAGGCGTTGATCGCTGCCCTCGTCGTCATCGGGGTGCTGATCGCCTGGCCGCGGTTGCCGAAGCAGATCCGCCGGGTGCCCGGGCCGCTGGTCGCCGTCATCGCGGTCACCGTGCTTGCCGCGCTGGTCCTGCCGAACGCCAAGCGGGTCGAGTTGGGCGGATCGCTGCTCGACCAGGTCGGCGTCCTCGAGCTTCCAGACGGCGCCCCGCTGGCCATCATCGGTGCGGTGCTGACCGTCACCCTGATCGCTTCGATCGAGAGCCTGTTGTCGGCTGTCGCCGTGGACAAGCTGCACGACGGCCCCCGCGCCGGGCTCAACCGCGAACTGGTCGGCCAGGGCGTGGCCAACTCGATCTCCGGAGCCCTCGGTGGCCTTGCGGTGACCGGGGTCATCGTCCGCAGCTCGACCAACGTCGCGGCCGGGGCCAAGACGCGGGCGTCGGCGATCCTGCACGGGGTCTGGGTCCTCGTCTTCGCCCTGCTCCTGGTCGGCGTGGTCGAGCAGATCCCGCTGGCCGCGTTGGCCGGTCTGTTGCTGATGATGGGTTTCCAGCTCGTCAAGCGGACCGACATCGCCACCGCGCGGCAGCGTGGTGAGCTCTGGATCTACCTGGTCACCGTGATCGGCGTATTGGCCCTGAACCTCGTCGAGGGCGTCCTGATCGGGCTGGGCTGCGCGCTGGTCCTGGTGTTGATCCGGATGGCGCGGGTCAGCGTGGACGTGCGCCAGGCCGGCACCGCGCCCGACGGCCGCGAGCTGTGGCTCGTGGACGTCCATGGGAGCCTCAGCTTCTTGGCCACCCCGCTGCTCGTACGGCGGTTGAGCACCATCCCGGACGGGCAGGTCGTGGAGATCGACCTCCTGGTGGACTACCTCGACCCGGCAGGCCACGAGCAGCTCGAGGACTGGCGTACGCGGTACGCCGCCGGCGGCGGTTCGGTGGTGCTCGAGCACTCGGGTCCCCACGAAGCCGACGGCGACGGCAAGGCCGTCAAGGCGTCACCGCTGAGCCAGCGCGCCTGGCTACCCTGGTCGACCTGGCAGAACGGCCAGCGCGAGCTGGGCACCGACGGCATGGTGGCTCACCCACTGGCGGTCGGCGTACGCGAGTTCCACAAGCGCACGTCGCAGACGCTGCGGCCCGTGTTCGAGGAGCTGCGCGACGGTCAGGCCCCGGAGACGGTGTTCATCGGCTGCGTCGACTCGCGGCTTGTGCCGAACGTGTTGACCAGCAGCGGACCCGGTGACCTGCTGACCGTCCGCACGATGGGCAACCTCGTCCCGGAGCCTGACGCGGCGGACGACGGTTCGGTCTCGGCGCCGGTGCTCTACGGCGTCGACGAGATCGGAACCCGGACCATCGTGGTCTGCGGTCACTCCGGCTGTGGCGCCATGACGGCCGCGCTGGGCCAGCCGGCGGGCGGACCGATCGGTCGCTGGCTGCAGCACGGCGATGCGAGTGTGGCTGCGTTCCGGTCCGGGCACCCCGTCGCCCGGCATGCGGCTGAGGAGGGCTGGAACGAGGTCGACCAGCTCGGTCAGGTGAACGTGGCCATCGGTCTGGACCGGGTCCGAGCGATCCTCGGCGAGGAGCGGTTGGCCGAGGTCGAGCTGGTGGGGCTCTTCTTCCGGATCGAGGACGGCACCGTGCACGTGCTGAACGACGACCGGTTCGTGACCCTGACCGACGGCGAGCTGACCGAGCTTTCCCACCTCGGCACGCCGGCCGCGGGGTCCCCGGCGTGACGCCTCAGACCGACGCGGCTGCCTTGGTACCGCACTGTCAGTGCGAGCCCCTAGGCTTGGGCCATGGATTTTCGCGTTGCTGACCTGACCCTCGCCGACTTCGGACGGAACGAGATCCGCTTGGCCGAGCATGAGATGCCCGGCCTGATGGCGATGCGCAGCCAGTTCGGTGAGTCGAAGCCGCTGGCTGGCGCCCGGATCGCCGGCTCGTTGCACATGACCGTGCAGACGGCGGTGCTGATCGAGACCCTGGTGGCGTTGGGCGCCGAGGTCCGCTGGGCCAGCTGCAACATCTTCTCCACCCAGGACCACGCGGCTGCGGCCATCGTCGTCGGGCCGGACGGCACCGCCGACGACCCGAAGGGGGTGCCGGTCTTCGCCTGGAAGGGCGAGACGCTGGAGGAGTACTGGGAGTGCACCGAGCAGATCCTCACCTGGCCCGAGGGTGAGTTCGCCAACATGATCCTCGACGACGGTGGCGACGCCACCATGCTGGTCCACCTCGCCGTGGAGTACGAGAAGGCCGGCGAGGTGCCCGAGCCGACCGACGAGGACTCCGAGGAGTTCAAGATCTTCCTGGCCCTGGTCAAGAAGTCGCTGGCGGAGGGTCGTTCCTGGGTCGAGGTGGCCAGCCAGATCATCGGCGTCACCGAGGAGACCACGACCGGTGTGCACCGCCTCTACGAGATGCTCAACCGCCAGTCCCTGCTGTTCTCGGGCATCAACGTCAACGACTCGGTGACCAAGTCGAAGTTCGACAACAAGTACGGCGTACGCCACTCCCTGATCGACGGTCTGAACCGGGCCACGGACGTGCTGATCGGCGGGAAGGTCGCCGTCGTCTGCGGCTACGGCGACGTCGGCAAGGGTTGTGCGGAGTCGTTACGCGGTCAGGGCGCCCGCGTCATCATCACCGAGATCGACCCGATCTGTGCACTGCAGGCGGCGATGGACGGGTACCAGGTCGCAACCCTGGAGGACGTGCTGCCGTACGCCGACATCTACGTCACCGCCACGGGCAACCGCGACGTGATCACCGCCGACCACATGCGCCGGATGAAGCATCAGGCCATCGTGTCCAACATCGGTCACTTCGACAACGAGATCGACATCGCCGGGCTGACCGCGCTGCCGAACTCGCGACGGAATACGATCAAGCCGCAGGTCGACGAGTGGCGTTTCGACGACGACACCACCGACGCCCGCAGCATCATCGTGCTCAGCGAGGGTCGGCTGATGAACCTCGGCAACGCGACCGGCCACCCCAGCTTCGTGATGAGCAACTCCTTCACCAACCAGGTGCTGGCTCAGATCGAGCTCTACACCAAGCCCGAGGACTACCCCCTCGGCGTCTACACCCTCCCCAAGCACCTCGACGAAGCGGTGGCCCGTCTCCATCTCGACGCTCTCGGCGTCCGACTGACCGAGCTGACGGCCAAGCAGGCCGACTACCTCGGGTTGTCGGTCGACGGGCCGTACAAGAACGACCAGTACCGCTACTGACCAACCGACCCACCGGCCGGCTGACCCATCGGGGTCGGCCGGTGCCGGTGGGTCTCGTGTCTCGAGGGAGGCCACGCGTTGAGTATCAAGGTTGCTGTGGAACACCGGACGAACTACAAGTTCGACCGGCCCATCAAGATCTATCCACACGTCATCCGGCTCCGGCCGGCGCCGCACTCGCGGACGCCGATCGAGGCGTACTCGCTGACGATCTCCCCGGCTGACCACTTCGTCAACTGGCAGCAGGACCCGTTCGGCAACTACCTGGCCCGGGTCGTCTTCCCGAACAAGGCCAGCGAGCTCGACATCACCGTCGGCCTGGTCGCGGACATGGGAGTGATCAACCCGTTCGACTTCTTCATGGAGGAGTACGCGGAGACGTTCCCGTTCACGTACCCCGACGAGCTCGCGGCCGACCTCCAGCCGTACCTGGACAGCCCGTCCTTCGCCCTCGGCCCCGTGCTCGACCAATGGCTGGCACAGCTGCCGGTCGACACCAGCCAGAGCGTGCCGACCATCACGTTCCTCAGTGCCCTCAACTCCGCGGTCAACGCCGACATCGCCTACTCCGTGCGGATGGAGGAGGGCGTTCAGACCCCGGACGAGACCCTCTCCCGACGGATCGGCTCCTGTCGCGACTCCGCCTGGCTGCTGGTGACGGCCCTCCGCCATTTCGGCCTCGCGGCCCGGTTCGTCTCCGGTTATCTCGTGCAGCTGTCGTCGGACCAGAAGAGTCTCGACGGCCCGAGTGGACCCGAAGAGGACTTCACCGACCTGCACGCCTGGGCCGAGGTCTACATCCCCGGTGCTGGTTGGGTCGGACTCGACCCCACCTCCGCGCTGTACGCCGGCGAGGGCCACATCCCCCTCGCCGCGACCCCGCAGCCGTCGTCCTCGGCCGCGATCTCGGGGGCCATCGAGCCCTCGCAGACCGTGATGGAGTTCTCCAACACGGTCGAGCGGGTGCACGAGGACCCGCGCGTCACCAAGCCCTACAGCGCCGCCCAGGTCGCGCACCTGCAGACCGTCGGCGAGGCGGTCGACGAGCGGCTCGACGCGGCCGGCCTGCAGCTCACCATGGGCGGTGAGCCCACGTTCGTCTCGGTCGACGACATGACGTCGGCACAGTGGACCATCGCCGCTGACGGTCCGGAGAAGCGCGTAGCGGCCAACGAGCTCGCCGCCGCGCTCGGTGCGCACTTCGGCACGGGCGGACTGGTTCAGCGCAGCCAGGGCAAGTGGTACCCGGGGGAGACCCTGCCGCGCTGGCAGATCGGGCTGATCTGGCGGACCGACGGCGAGCCGCTGTGGCACGACCCGACCCTGCACGCCGACCCCTTCGACGAGGCCCAGGCCGACGACGACGCGGCTGGGCGGGCCGAGCGGCTGGCCCGAGCGATCACCGCCGAGTTCGGGCTGCCGCCGTCGCAGCTGCAGGCCTGTTACGAGGACCCGCTGGCCGTCTTGGCCGCCGAGGTCCGTCAGCCCGAGGGCCCGCGCCCCGGGACGGACCCGTCCGTGTCTGATCTGGCGCTCGTGACCGAGCTGGACCAGACCGAGCCCGCCCCGGTGGCCTGGGCCTTGCCCCTGATCCCGTCCTGGTTCGGCGAGGGCTGGGCGAGTGCCGCCTGGCGTACGCGGCGGGGCCGGCTCGTCCTGGTCCCCGGTGACTCCCCGGCCGGCATGCGGCTGCCGCTCAGCTCGGTCTCGTGGGTCGACCCCGACTTCACCGGCGAGGAGAGCTACGCCAAGGCCGGCCCCCAGCTGAACGAGGACATGCCGCACGCCCGGGCCGTGGTCGTGGACCCGGACGAGGCCCCGGCCCGCACGGCGTTGGCGATCGAGGCCCGCGACGGGTACGTCCACCTGTTCCTGCCGCCGGTGGAGAAGCTCGAGAAGTTCGTCGAGCTCATCCGGCTGATCGAGCGGGTGGCGGCCGAGACCGAGACCAAGATCATCCTGGAGGGCTACGGGCCGCCGCCGGACGCCCGGATCAAGACCTTGATGGTCACCCCCGACCCGGGGGTGATCGAGGTCAACGTGCACCCGACCTCCAGCTGGCGCGAGCTCTCGGATCTGACCCACACGCTGTACCAGATCGCCCGTGAGCACCGGCTGGGCACGGAGACGTTCGCCAACGACGGTCGCCACAGCGGCACCGGGGGCGGCAACCACATCACCCTGGGTGGAGCCGAGCCGGCTCAGTCGCCGATGCTGCGGCGGCCGGACATCCTGGTCAGCCTGCTGACCTTCTGGCAGCACCACCCGTCGCTGTCATACCTGTTCTCGGGCCGCTTCATCGGTCCGACCAGTCAGGCTCCGCGCTTCGACGAGGGTCGACCCGAGAACCTGTACGAGATGGAGATCTCGTTCGCCGAGATCGAGGATCTCGACGACACAGAGCACCGTCCGTGGGCGGTCGACCGGGCGCTGCGACACCTGCTCACCGACATCACGGGCAACACCCACCGGGCCGAGTTCTGCATCGACAAGCTCTACAGCCCCGACTCGATGCGCGGCCGGCTCGGTCTGCTGGAGCTCCGCGGTTTCGAGATGCCGCCGCATCCGGACATGGCGCTGGTCCAGGCCCTGCTGGTCCGGTCGTTGGTGGCCCGGTTCGCCGAGACGCCCTTCTCGGCGCCGTTGGTCCGCTGGGGCACCCAGCTCCACGAGCGGTTCCTGCTCCCGCACTTCGCGATGGAGGACATCGGTGAGGTCGTGGCTGACCTCCGGGCGCACGGCATCGACTTCGACCTGGCCTGGCTGGCCCCCTACCTGGAGTTCCGGTTCCCGCGGGTTGGCATCACCGAGGCCGGTGGGGTCGAGCTCGAGCTGCGCTCGGCGATCGAGCCGTGGCATGTGCTGGGGGAGGAGTCGAGCTCAGGGGGCACCGCCCGCTACGTCGACTCCTCGACCGAGAAGCTCCAGGTCAAGGTCGACGGGTTCGTCCCTGGCCGCCACCTGCTCACCTGCAACGGCGCCGTGGTGCCGCTGAGCGCGACGAGCACTCCGGGCAGTTTCGTCGCCGGCGTCCGCTTCAAGGCCTGGAAACCGTGGTCCTCGCTGCACCCGACCCTCGACATCGACTCACCGCTGACCTTCGATGTGGTCGACGTCAACAGCGCGGTCTCGCTGGGCGGCGCGGTCTACCACGTCGTGCACCCGGGTGGCCGCTCGTACGACCACCCCCCGGTCAACGCCAAGGAGGCCGAGGCACGTCGGGCCCGGCGCTTTGAGGCGATGGGTCACACTACGGGGGTGATCGACGTGGATGCTCTGAACGCCCAGCTCGTACGGCGAGAGGCCAGCGGATCCGAGTACCCGTTGACCCTCGACCTGCGGCGCCGGTTGCCCCGGCGCTGGGGCCGCGGGTGACCGAGACGTTCTCGGGGCCACGACGATGACGGTTCTGGGGCGCTACCTCGCGTCCGCCCAACAGTTCGACCTGCTCGAGCCGCGGCGTGGTTTCGACGAGTTCGTCGCGCCCGACGGCACGGTACGCAGTGGTTGGGCTTCGGTGGTGGACGGTCTCGACGAGTTCGCCGAGACCGACCTGCTGCACGCTTCCCGCGAGGTCGCCCGGTTGTTGGAGGACGACAACGTCACCTACACGCCGAGCCCCACCTCGACGGTCTCGATCGCGGATCCGGCCGGTACGACGCCGGCGTTGCTGCCGGTCACCGAGCCGAAGCCGTGGCGGCTCGATCCGATGCCTTTGGTGCTCGACGACCGTGAGTGGGCCAGCCTGGAGGCTGGCGTCGTCCAGCGGGCCGAGCTCCTCGACGCGATCATGTCCGACCTGTACGGCGCCCGGAAGCTGCTGTCCCGTCAGCAGCTGCCGCCGATGGCGGTGCTGGACCACGAGGAGTACCTGCGGGCGGTCGTCGGGACCGAGACCGTGGCCAACCAGCGTCTCTTCATGGTCGCGGCTGATCTCGGACGCGACCCCAGTGGCCAGTGGAAGGTGATGGCGGACCGGACCCAGGCGCCCTCGGGAGCCGGCTTCGCCATGCAGAACCGGCGGGTCATCTCCCGGGTACTGCCCGAGATCTACCATCAGGCGCATCTGCACCGGCTGACCCCGTTCTTCCAGGCCATGCGACTGGCTCTGGTCGACGCGGCTCCGCCGCACGTGGAGGACCCGCGGGTCGTGGTGCTGAGTCCGGGCACCCATTCCGAGACCGCCTTCGACCAGGCGTTCGTCGCGTCGCTGCTCGGCTTCCCGCTGCTGGAGGGCTCTGACCTCACGGTGAGGGACGGCCGGGTCTGGCTGCGCGGCATCGGCAAGCTGGAGCAGGTCGACGTGATC
The DNA here is from genome assembly GCA_036524735.1 of Propionibacteriaceae bacterium. Lineage (GTDB taxonomy): Bacteria > Actinomycetota > Actinomycetes > Propionibacteriales > Propionibacteriaceae > Microlunatus. Next base: position 29,724 of record DATDBS010000096.1, on the reverse strand, counting down.
CTGCGCCGGGTCGACTCGAACTGGATGGACGCCCTCGAGCTCCGTGGCGGCTCGCGCCTCGGCGTGACCGGCCTGCTCGAATGCGTACGCCAGGGCACGGTCAGCGTCGTCAACAACCTGGGCTCCGGGATCCTGGAGAACCCGGCCCTGCTGCCGTACCTGCCCGAGCTCAGCGAGCGGTTGCTCGGTTCGCCGCTCCGGCTCCCCTCGGTGGACACCTGGTGGTGTGGGGATCCCGCCTCGCTCAGCCACGTCCTCACCCACCTCGAGACCCTTGTCGTCCGGCCGATCAGCCGCGGCGCGGGCCGGGGCGTGGTCGGTTCGGCACTGTCCGCGGAGCAGCGGGAGGGCCTGGCCGCCAAGATCAAGGCGGCTCCCCACCGGTTCGTCGGCCAAGAGGTGCTGCAGCTGTCCTCGGCACCGACCAGCCAGCACGATCAGCTGGTCCGTCGCGACGTCGTGCTCCGCTCCTTCGCGGTCCGCAGCGGTACGTCGTACACGGCGATGCTGGGTGGACTGGCGCGGGTCTACAACGAGTCCGATCTCGACAAGGGCCCGCTGGTGACGGCACCGGACGGTGGGCTCGCCAAGGACGTCTGGGTGGTCAGCAGCGAGCCTGTCGTCGCGGCCAGGATGGTGGCGCCCCGGCTCGACGACGACCGCAGCCTGTTCGCGCCCGGTGCCGCGCCCGCCGCGATGGTGCCGCGCGTGCTGAGCGACCTGTTCTGGTTCGGCCGGTACGCCGAACGCGCCGAGGACCTGCTCCGCCTGGTGCTGGCGGCCCGCAACGTCGCCATCGAGACGGACCTGGACGTGACGAACAGCCGCGCGCTGGAGACCCTGCTGCGCGCGGTCACCCACGTGAGCACCGCGTACCCCGGTTTCACCCGTTCGGGCGTGGCGATGATGCCGGAGTTCCGCGCCATGCTGCTGGATCGGCACCGGTTCGGCACCGCGGCACAGTCGATCGGTCAGCTGTCGATGGCCGCCCAGGGCGTCCGCGACCAGCTCTCCGAGGACGTCTGGATCGTGCTCGCCGACATGGATCGCGCGCTGGCGGCGCTTGCCGCGAACGCGTACGACCAGGGTCTGCAGCTGACCGACGCCAGCGAGCGGGTGCTGACCGGACTCCTCGCCCTCGCCGGCATCATCAGCGAGAACATGGTGCGCGACCCGGGTTGGTACATGCTCGACTCCGGCCGGGGTCTCGAACGAGCCCTGCAGGTGGCGGCGTTGCTCCGGGTCACCTTGTGCAAGCCGCGTTCGAGTGACGACCGGCTGGTGATCGAGGCCGTGCTCACCGCGTCGGAGTCGATCGTCACGTTCCGTCGCCGCTACCGAGGTCGAGCCGGCACGGATGCCGTGATCGAGCTCCTCGTGCTCGACCAGCACAACCCGCGGTCGATCGCGTACCAGCTCGCCCGGATCCAGACCGACCTCCGAGCCATCCCCGGCACCTCACCGACCGCCCGGCCGTTGCGGCTGCTCGACAGCCTGCTCGAGCGGGTACGCACCGCCGACCCGGCCGAGCTGGCCGAGACGATGAACGGCGAGCGACCGCTGCTGTGGGGCTTCCTCGGCGGCCTGCAGGACCAGCTGCGGGACCTGTCCCTGGCCATCCGGGACCAGTTCCAGCAGCAGCCGCCACCCCAGCAACCGCTGTGGCGCGCCGGCGCCGTCGAGTCGGGCTCACCCGGAGGTGAGGCGTGACCCACTACCGGATCGAGCACCGAACGACCTACGACTACGACGACGACGTCACGGGCAGCTTCGGCCAGTTCCACCTGCGTCCGCGCGACCTCGAATGGCAGACCTGTCTGTCCCACGAGATCGTCATCGACCCGGGACCGGCGAACCTCTATCAGCACGCCGACCTCTACGGGAACACGAAGTCCTACTTCCACGTCGTCGAGCCACACACCCAGCTGGTCGTGACCGCGATCAGCACCGTGGACGTCCGCAAGCAGGTGTTCACCGAGGCCGAGCTGGGCGTGCCCTGGGAGCAGGCCAGGCCCCAGGAGCGCACCGACGTCGCCGACGCCTGGGAGGCGGTCGACTTCACCTTCGCCTCGCCCTACGTCGACATCCCACCCGAGATCCGGGAGTACGCCGCCACGTCCTTCCCGGCCGGGCGCCCGATCGGCGAGGCGGCCGTGGAGCTGATGCACCGGGTGCACGACGACTTCCGCTACAAGTCCGGTTCCACGGTGATCGGGGAGAAGGTCATCGACCTGCTCTCCAACATGACCGGGGTCTGCCAGGACTTCTCCCACTTCATGGTCTCCGGACTCCGGTCGCTCGGTCTCGGTGGCCGCTACGTCAGCGGCTACCTGGCGACCCGTCCGCCTCCCGGACGGCCACGACTGGTCGGCGCCGACGCCAGTCACGCGTGGGTGGGTTGCTGGATCCCGGGGGCCGGCTGGCTCTACCTGGATCCCACCAACAAGCGGGTCATCGACGAGTCGCACGCCACCGTGGCCTGGGGCCGCGACTACGGCGACGTTCCGCCGGTGCGCGGGGTCATCTTCACCGAGGCCAAGAAGTCCAAGATGAAGGTGAGCGTCGACATGGCGCCGGCCGCGTAGGTACGGCGTTCACCGCCTGACTCAGGCGCCGGACCGCGCCACCGTGTACGCCGCCAGGCGGGCTCGCCCTTTACCCACGTCGGCCCAGGAACCCCGGATCGCCAAGACGGCTACGGCCGCGGTGGGGAACTTGGCGTCCAGCCGGGTCCACAGGTCTGACTCGTGCTCCCGTACGGCGAGGTGCTCGACCAGGTCGGGAATGCCCGGGGCGTGGCCGACGAGCAGCAATGTGCCGACCTCGTCGGGCACGGCCCGGACCAGCGCGGTCAGCTCCGGGACCCACGCGTGATAGATCTTCGGCTCGTAACGCAGCTCGACGGCGTCCGCGCCGCCGTCGACGGCGCCCTGCCAGGTCTGCCGGGTCCGCTCCGCCGTCGAGCACAGCACCAGGTCGGGGCGCAGCGACTCGGCGATCAACAGCTCACCGATGGCCTTGGCGTCGCGACGACCACGACCCGACAGGGGTCGGTCCTGGTCGTCCACGTCCAGGTCCCACGACGATTTCGCGTGGCGTACGAGGACCAAGGTCTTCGTCCCCGAGGTGTCCATGCGCCGAGCCTAGACCGTACGGCGTCGAGGTCCCGGGGACCCCGCGGCGACGAGTCAGCGCCATCCGGCGGGAAGCTCCTCGGCGCTGGGGACTCGTTGCTGGTGGACGATGCGGGCACTCTCGCGCTGCCGACGCTCGGCGACGACGGCGGCGAGATAGACCAGCGGGGGCAGGTCGACCGGGGGCGGGGGAGCGGTCCGGGCGGCAACCTGGCGGGCGAGCTCCCGCGCGACCTGGTCGCGGGGGTAGGCGATCAGTCCGTCGGCGCGTTGCACCAGATGCCGTGAGGCGGTGACCAGCTCGTCCGGCAGCCCACTGAGCTCGAGCTGGGAGGCCCAGGCGACCAGCTCCGCCGGGACCGGGGGCAGGGGTGCGGGCGGTCGGGGCGCCCGGGTGCGGATGACCATGGTGCCGGCCATCAGGTCTCCGAACCGCTTGGACTGGGCGTTCACGGCAGCGCAGATCAGCCCGCCGCAGAACCCCGTCCAGATCGCGAAGTCCACGGTCCAGAAGGCCAGTCCGCGCAGCAGGGCCTGCCGGAAGCGGATCGCGCCGCCGTCGTCGCGGACTGCCCGCAGCCCGAGGGCGAAGGCGCCGACCGTACGCCCGCGGGTCAGGGTCTCCATGGTCACGGGATAGCCGAAGTTGATGATGATCCCGCCGGCGATCGTGACCGCGCGGACCCGGGCTTCCGAGCCGCCGATGGTGCGCACGATGTAACCCCACAGGATCGTGGCGCCGATGGTCAGCAGCAGGTCGACGCCGGTGGCGAGCAGCCGCGTCGGGATCCGGGCCGGCCGCAGGTCCAGCAGCACAGCATCACCGGTCACGAGCTGACTCACCGGGTCAGCGTAACCGCGCGACCGGACTCAGGGTGAGCCCGCGCTTAAGGTGGTCAGTGTGGATCTCGACTCCTACATCCTGCGGCACGGGCCGCAGTGGGACCGGCTGACCGAGCTGACCCACAAGCGCGGGGATCTGACCGGCGCGGAGGCCGATGAGGTCGTCGATCTCTACCAGCGGGTGTCCACCCATCTCTCCGTGGTCCGCAGCACAGCATCCGACCCGTTGCTCGAGGCGCGGCTCTCCGCCCTGGTCGCGAGTGCTCGCAGCATCGTCACCGGGGTGACGCTGCCGGTGTGGCGTACGGTCGGCCGGTTCTTCACCGCCGTGTTCCCCGCGGCGGTCTACCGGGCCCGGGCCTGGTGGATCACCGTTGCCGTGCTCAACGTGCTGATCGCCGGTGTGATCGCTTGGCGGGTCATCAACACCCCCGGCCTCGCCGACGCGCTGCTCACCTCGAGTGAGGCCAAACAGCTCGTGGACCACGACTTCGCGAGCTACTACACCGAGAACCCCGCGGTGGACTTCGCCTTCCAGGTCTGGCTCAACAACGCCCGGGTGACGGCGGCCTGCCTGGTGCTCGGCATCTTGATCGTGCCGGTGCTGATCGTGCTGTGGGCCAACATCTCCAACGTGGGCGTGACCGCCGGCTACATGATCAGCGCAGGCCGGGCCGACGTCTTCTACGGCCTGATCCTGCCCCACGGGCTGCTTGAGCTGACCATCGTCTTCGTGGCGGCGGGCGCCGGCCTGCGGCTGGGCTGGTCGTGGATCGCGCCTGGTCTGAGAACCCGGGCTCAGGCCCTGGCCACCGAAGGCCGCGCACTCGGCGCGTTGGCCCTGGGGTTGGCGGTCTGGCTGCTGGTCTCGGGGCTGGTCGAGGGCCTGGTGACGCCTCGGCCCTGGCCGGCCTGGGTCAGGCTCACCATCGGCGTGGTGGTCTGGGTCGCGTTCTTGGCCTATGTGTTCACCCTCGGCCGGGCGGCGGCACGAGCCGGTGAGACCGGCGACGTGGAAGAAGAGCTGCAGGCCGCCGTACCCACCGAAGCGGCCTGACCGCTCAGCCGAAGCGGGGGATCACTCCTCGCCGTCGGCCATGCTTTCCCAGATCTCCTTGCACTCCGGACAGACCGGAAAACGCTCCGGGTCGCGGCTCGGCACCCACACCTTGCCGCACAGCGCGACTACCGGCGTACCCATCACCATGGCCTCGGTGAGCTTCTGCTTGGGCACGTAGTGGGAGAAGCGCTCGTGATCGCCCTCGTCGAGGCGAAACTCTTCGCGCTCTTTGACGCGCTCGTCGACGATGGTCTGGGCTCCAGGACTCAGTTGCTCGCTCACGAACCTCAGTCTAGACAGGCCCGGGCAGCAATGGCTTTGACGAGTTGTGGGCCCGAGGTGATGAACTGTCTGGATGAGCAGGTCAGAGACGGTGGCACGCCAGGATGCCTCCACCTACGTGTCGCAGCGGCGGTTGACCATCGGGTTGTGCACCAACATCATCGCCATCGCCTTCGAGACCGTCGCCGTCGCGACGGCCATGCCGGTGGCGGCCCGAGAGCTCGACGGTCTGACCTACTACGCCTGGGCCTTCTCCGCGTTCTTGATCGGGATGCTCTTCGCCACGGTCGTGTCCGGCCGGCTCAGTGACCGGATCGGCCCGGCCAAGCCGCTGCTGGTCGGACTCGGAATTTTCCTGGCCGGTCTCGTCCTGGCGGGTACGGCCGAGCACATGGTCCAGCTGATCGGCGGCCGGTTCGTCCAGGGCATCGGCAGCGGGGTGATGAACACGGCGATCTTCGTCTGTGTCGCCCAGGCCTATTCGGTGCGCGAGCGGCCCAAGATGTTCACCTACATCTCGACCGCATGGATCCTGCCGTCGTTCGTCGGCCCGCCCATCTCGGCCTGGTTGACCCAACAGCTCAGCTGGCATTGGGTCTTCTTCGCCGTCATTCCGCTGGTCATCGGTGGTGGTCTGATGGTGCTGCCCACGCTGCGCCGGATGATGCGCTCGTACGAGCAGCCCGCCGCCGATCCCGACGGGGCCAGCCCAGCCCCGCTGTGGGCTGCTGCCCTGGTCGCCCTCGCGGCCGCAGCGCTCCAGCTGGCGGGTCAACGACTGGACTGGCTCGCGCTCGGACTCCTGGTCATCGGGCTCGCCGCCCTGGTCGTTGGCCTGCCTCGCCTGATGCCGGCCTGTTTCCGCCGTTTCGAACGGGGGATCTCACCGGTGATCGTGGCCCGCGGCCTGCTGGCCGGCGCCTTCGTCGGCGGCGAGGCGTTCATCCCGCTAATGATGGTCGAGGAGCGTGCGGTGCCGCTGGTCGTCGCCGGTGCCGCCCTGACCGTCGGCAGCATCGGCTGGACCACCGGCTCATTCCTCCAGTCGCGGCCGTGGCTCAAGATCCGTCGGGACCGGCTGATCACCGTCGGCTGCGTGTCCTTGGCCCTCGGCCTCGGGTTCACCGGTCTGATCGCCTTCATCCCGGCCATCCCGTACTACTTCGTCGCCCTGGCCTGGGTCTTCTCGGGCCTCGGCATGGGCCTGGCGACCTCGAGCACCTCGCTCGCCGTGATGACGCTGTCGGTGGAGGCCGAGCAGGGTCGAAACGCCTCCTCGCTCAACCTGTCCGACGCGCTGGGTGCGGGCATCTTCGTCGGGATCTCCGGCACGATCTTCGCGGCCCTGCGCCCGTCCGGTGATCTGTCCCTCACCTTCGGCACGGTGCTCGTCACCATGTCGGCGATCGCGGTCCTGGCGGCCCTCGCGTCGCTGCGGATCGGCGCCGTGCGGAACGAGTTCGCTCCGCAGTGATGCGCCAGTAGAATCCTCTGCGATGTCTGTTCAGCCCGAGCTCAACCCCTACGGGCTCCCGCCGGCCTTCCCGGCCCGGGCGGCGTGGGGGACGGCCAAGCACCTCAGGGCCTGGCAGGCCGCGGCCCTCCAGCAGTACTTCGACGCCGACCCGAAGGACTTTCTGGCGGTCGCGACGCCAGGAGCGGGCAAGACCTCCTTCGCCTTGAACCTGGCGGCCAACCTGCTCTCCCGGCGCCAGATCGAACGCATCATCATCGTCGCGCCGACCGAGCACCTCAAGACCCAATGGGCCGACGCCGCCGCCAAGATCAACATCCCGATCGACCCGAGCTTCGGCGTGAGGCAGGGCAAGACGAGCAAGGACTACCTCGGCATCGCCTTGACCTATGCGGCGGTCGGGATGAACCCGCTGGCGCTCCGGATCCGGACCGAAGGCTTCAAGACCCTCGTCATCCTCGACGAGATCCACCACGCCGGGGACGCGCTGAGCTGGGGGGAGGGCGTACGCGAGGCCTTCGAGCCGGCGTCACGCCGGCTGATGTTGACCGGCACCCCGTTCCGCTCCGACACCAACCCGATCCCGTTCGTCCGCTACGAGTCCGACGGGGCCGGGGTGCTGCGCTCCCGGGCCGACTACACGTACGGCTACGGGGAGGCGCTGGCCGACGGCATCGTCCGACCGGTGCTGTTCATGGCCTACTCGGGCGACCTGCACTGGCGTACGAGTGCGGGGGACGAGGTGTCCGCCCGACTGGGTGGACCGCTGACCAAGGACCTGGCAAGCCAGGCGCTCCGCACGGCCCTCGACCCGGCGGGCTCCTGGATCCCGGCGGTCCTGCGCGCCGCGGACACCCGGCTGACCGAGGTACGCACCCACGTCCCCGACGCCGCAGGCCTGGTCATCGCCTCCGACCAGACCGCCGCCCGGGCGTACGCCGAGACCCTCTACGCGATCACGAAGAAGAAACCCGTGGTCGTGCTCAGCGACGAGGCGCAGGCCAGTAAGAAGATCGCCAAGTTCACCGAGAGCGAGGACCGTTGGATGGTGGCCGTGCGGATGGTCTCCGAGGGTGTGGACGTCCCGCGGCTCGCCGTCGGGGTGTACGCGACCTCGACTGCGACGCCGCTGTTCTTCGCCCAGGCGGTCGGTCGGTTCGTCCGGGCCCGGGCGAAGGGTGAGACGGCCTCGGTGTTCGTGCCGAGCGTGCCGAACCTGCTGCTGTACGCCTCCGAGCTGGAACGTGAGCGTGACCACGCGTTACGGGTGCCGAGTGCGGCCGAGGACGGGCTGCTCGACGACGAACTGCTCGACCAAGCCCAGCTGACCGAGTCGGAAGCTGACTTACCGGAGGGTAAGTTCACGGCCCTGGCCAGCGAGGCCGACTTCGACCGGGTCGTCTTCGACGGCGGCGAGTTCGGACTGACCGCTCAGTCGGGGAGCGTGGAGGAGATGGACTACCTCGGCCTGCCCGGGTTGCTCGAGCCGGACCAGGTGAAGGACCTGCTGCGCCGCCACCAGGCCGATCACCAGTCCCGGGAGACGACCCCGCGCCCCCGCAGCACCCACGAGGACCTACGGGATCTCCGTAAGGAGTTGAACGGCCTGGTCGCCGCCTGGCACCACCGGACCGACCAACCCCACGGCGTCATCCACGCCCAGCTCCGGTCGGCCTGCGGCGGTCCGCCGAGCGCTATCGCCAGCGCTGAGGAGCTGCAGGAGCGGATCGATCACGTCCGCGAGTGGGCCATCACCGGGCGGCGATCATGACCCCCGATGGGCCCAGGGCCGTCCTGGCGGGAGGGTCGGGGTTCATCGGCACCCGATTGGCTGCGGATCTGGCCGTCCGGGGCTATTCGGTGAGCGGCATCGGCCGCTCCGGGCCGGACGCCCGCTGGGGTGAGAGCACGCGGATCGCTGCCCTGGTCGACGGCGCCGACCTGCTGATCAACCTGGCGGGCAAGAGCGTGGGTTGTCGCTACACCGACCGGAACCGCGACGAGATCTACCGTTCCCGGGTCGAGACCACCCAGCAGCTTCACGATGCTGTGTCGGCGAGCGTGCAGCCCCCGCGCCTGTGGCTGAACGCGAGCACCGCCACGATCTACCGGCACGCGACCGACCGACCACAGACCGAGGCGGACGGACAGCTCGGCTCGGGCTTCTCGGTCGACGTCGCGCGCAACTGGGAGCGGGTCTTCTTCGCCGGCGACCTGCCCGGCACCCGTCGGGTGGCCATGCGGATGGCCATCGTGCTCGGTGACGGCCCGGCGCTCGCCATGTTGGCTCGGGCGGCTCGGTTCGGGATGGGTGGTGCGCAGCTCGACGGTCGGTGGTTCCCGCACCGCCGCTACCGCGGGATCGGACCGGCGCCCACCCCCTCGGTCGAACACATCGACAACGCCGGCGGGCGGCAGCGGTTCAGCTGGATCCACATCGACGACCTGGTCACGGCACTCGCGTTCATCGACAGCCATCCAGACGTGTCGGGGCCCGTCAACCTCGCCTCGCCCGGCACCAGTGACAACCGGACGCTGATGTCGGCCCTCCGTCGGGCCGTCCGGGCACCCGTCGGCATTCCCGCGCCGCGCTGGCTGTTGGAGCCGGGGATGTGGGTGCTGCGTCAGGAGTCGGAACTGATTCTGAAGAGCCGTTGGGCGGTGCCCGAGGTGCTCCAGCACGCGGGCTTCACGTTCCGCTGGGCCGAGCTGGACGCGGCGGTGCAGGACCTGGTCAGGCCAACCAAAGGGTAGGTCGACGGGATCAGATGCCGGCGATCTCCAGATCGTCGAGTCGGTGTTCCCACACCCAGTCCACGCCTTCCGCGGCCCGGTCCTTCAGGTAGACGATCTCGACCGGGCCGCCCAGCAACAGCAGAGGCCGGGCCCCGCCTGGATCTCGGTCGAGCACTCGCAGCTCCGACGTGTCGGCGGCCCGCTTCGACATCTTGGTCGTGTCGGCGTTGGCTACCGCACGGATCGCCACCCGCCGGAGAACGGCGGGCTCGACGGGGTTGATCAAGGCGTCCACGCGGATCTCGTGGTCCACCATCGCGACCTGCCCGACGCAGAAGGATTGCCGGTCGAGGGGGTCGGCCTCGAGCCGGTCAGGGTCGCAGCGGCGATAGCCGCGGCCGAGCAGCCAGGTCGAGACGAGCTGCAGTTGACGTTCTCGTTGAGCCTGCCGAATGATCTGGTCGGAGATGGCGTCACAACGGCGGTCGGCGACCACGAAGGTGGCCCGCTGGACCTCTGCATCCGAGGGATCTCTTGCCCTGGCCACCCAACCGAACAGATCCGGATCTAGTGCGCCACTGAGCACGAAGCAGATGCGTACGAGATGTGCGTTCAGTTCGCCGGCCGACATCCGGGCGGGTAGCCGACCACTCTCCAGGGACACGATCAGGCTTCGTTCGATGTAAGCAAGCGCCACCAGCCGGTCCCGCGCCAACCGGGGCGCCGTGCACATGCGGAGGATCCCCAACAGGTTCGGGCTGCGCCGGATGACATCGGGGGTGATGCGAGTGAGACAGTCCGTATCCGCCAGCAGCTGGCTCATGTCACTCTCGGCCTGGTGGCGAGCCGAGCGGTACGCCTGTTGACCGGCCCCGACGTACCAGTCGTGGAACGCATCCCGGGCCGTGGTGACGTCGGAGTGCCAGCTGGTGACTCGGTTCAAGTTCAGTGGTCTCGGGCCGCCGGGTGATGGCAAAACGACGCGGCTCATCCGTTTGATGGCCTTCTGTGATCCTTGGCCGATACCGTCGCTGCGGTCACACGGATTATTCGGAGACGGTCGGGGCGGGGGTTGGTCCGGAGGGGTGACCGAGGTCTCCGGTAGTCGGGGTCGATGAGCACGCTTCGACGGCGGGCTCATGTGACCTAACTCACCGACTAGTTCATTAGTTTCATTTTCAAGGAACCCCCGGGCTGCTTAAGATTCTGACAACGGTGTCACGGAGCAACGCCGCCAAGCTCTGAGTCGCTCCGACACATCTACTCGGGGACCAGACCTATGATTCGACGCAGCTCCACACCCACCATCTCGATCATCGTGCCGGCCAAGAACGAGGCCGCCAACCTGCGGGAGGTGCTCCCGCTGCTGCCCCAGGTCCACGAGGTGATCCTGGTCGACGGCAATTCGGTCGACGGCACCGTCGCTGCAGCTCGCGAGGTCATGCCGGACATCCGGGTCGTTCGTCAGACCCGCAAGGGGAAGGGCAACGCCCTGGCGAGTGGCTTCCTGGCCGCATCCGGCGACATCATCATCATGTTCGACGCGGACGGTTCGGCCGACCCGGCCGAGATCCCGGCCTTCGTCCAGGCGCTGATCGACGGCGCAGACTTCGCCAAGGGCTCGCGCTTTGCGACCGGTGGCGGCAGTGAGGACATCACCCGGCTGCGTACGGCCGGCAACCACGGTCTGAACCTGGCGGCCAACACCGCGTTCGGAACCAAGTTCTCCGACCTCTGCTACGGCTACAACGCCTTCTGGCGCGACCTGGTCCCCGTCCTGGACCTGCCGGCTCTCGATCTTGCTGCGCCCGAGTCGGGCATGTTGTGGGGTGACGGCTTCGAGATCGAGACCGTGATCAACTGCCGGATGGCTGCCGCTGACGTCAAGATCACCGAGGTCGGCAGCATCGAGCTGTCTCGCATCCACGGCGAGAGCAACCTGCGGACGTTCTCGGACGGCTTCCGGGTGCTCCGCACGATCTTCGCCGAGTACCGTCGCGCTCGTCGCAACCGGAGCCTGGCGAGCGTCACGCAGCTCGACGCGGTGCGCAGCTACCTCCATCCCCGCACGGACCTCATGGAGGCCCCCGCCTTGGCGCTGGTCGAGCAGACCGCCTGACCCGAAGGCCCCCCCGACATTCGGGGCACCGTCGGTTCGTGACCGCGCCGGTCTCCACGCCTGCGCAGCTACCGATCATCGCCGTGGTCAGGCATGTTGCCGGTGGGGGAGTGGTCGTCAGACCCGCGCGGGCGATCGTGGTCGAGTTGACGCTTCGAGATGACGAATCGTTCATACTTCAGGGGGGCCGGACGGCGGAAGGAATGACGATTCACGTGGACGCGAGCACCCGCGACGCAAGTGTCCCCCGAGCGGCCGACGACGTGTCCACCTTAGGGTCGTCGGCCATATCGTGGCGGGGCGGGTTCTGGCGGTTGCGGCTGCGCTTCTGGTCCACCCCCATGCTGGTGACCGCGCTGGTCGTCGTCGCGGTCGTGCTGGCGTGGTTCGGCGACTCCTCCGCGGTACGTGCGTTTTCGATGGTTGCCGCTCTCTGTGTCGTGCCTGGGCTGGCTGTCCTCCCCCGCCGGCTTCGGATTGACTCGTGGGTCGCCGCAGGGATCTCGGTGGCGCTCAGCACCGCGATCACCGCTGCGCTCGCATTGCTGGCGGTTTGGGCCGACTGGTGGCACCCCATCGCCATCGGGACCACCCTTCTCCTCCTGAGCGCGGCCGGGTTGATCTGGCGCGAGCGGGTTGAGTGGATCCGGTGCAGAGCGACCCGGCTGGAAGGCCCATCGCCGGCACCGTCAGCCGGTTGGTTGGCCATTCTGGACGACGGTCGCGAGACAGCCCTGATGGGTCGAACCTACGTCGGTCGCCGCCCCCAGCTGCCCATCACGGGCGACGCTCGCGCTCTCGCGCTGATCGATGATGCTCGCACCGTATCCCGTACCCACCTGGCTCTGATCGTGGCGGACGGCCGGGTTCAGGTGGAGGACCAGGGGTCCGGTAACGGAACCACGGTGACGAGCCGGCTGGGCGTTTCGGTGCCCTGCCCACCGGGCCAGCGGCTCCTCGTGGACGACGGCGGAGTCGTCTCGTTCGGTCAGCGGAGCCTGCGGATCGCCGCCGTGTCGACCATGGCCGAGGGCGGCACCAGCGGTGTTCGTTCCGGTTGGCGTCGCGGGGGGCTGGCTCTGGGTCTAGTCGTTGCGGCCGGTCTGTGGATCCTGGCCCTCGACGGCACCGACACCACGACCCTCGGCGACTTCGGTCTGCTGCCCGCCTTGCCGGTGCCGTTCTACGTCGCAGTGGCGCTGACCGTAGGCGTGTTGATCTGGGGAGTTGTCTCACGGACGGCGGCGGTGGGCGACGGGTGGATGACCGCGTACGCAGGTGTCCTGGTGCTGATGCTCTACGGCACGCCGACCCTGGTCGAAGCGGTTCCGCGCCTGCCCTGGATCTACAAGCACATCGCCGTCACCCGCTACATCGAGCAGTACGGCACGGTGAATCCGGATATCGACATCTACCAGCGGTGGCCGGGGTTCTTCGCCTGGAGCGCCTTGGTGGCCCAGCTGATGGGGCGTCCTGACCCGCTCGGCTGGGCCGGCCTGGCCGAGCCGTTCTTCGCGCTGCTGGGCGCCCTTCTGGTGCTGGGGATCGCTCGGACCATCTCGCTCGGCCGTGGGTTCACCTGGACCGCCACGCTCTTCTTCTGCTTGGGCAACTGGATCAACCAGAACTACTTCGCACCGCAGGCGCTGGCCTACGACCTCTATCTCTTCGTCGCCTTGGTTCTGCTCACGTTAGCCACCGCGACCCCGCGCAGTCTGGGCTCTCGAGTCGAGGCGGTGCTGGGTCGCCTGCTGAGGGTGCCCGGACCCTGGACCCGGTCGACCCGGTGGGTGGAATCGATCAACGCTCCCGTCGCGGCCCTTCCCCGGGCATGGCTCCCGACGGCGGTTCTCCTCGCCTTCGCCGTCGCGATCGCCTCGCACCAGCTGACCCCGTACCTCAGCCTGCTGGTCCTGCTCCCGCTCTTCCTCCTGGGCTACTTCCGGCCGGCCTGGCTGGTGGTCGCGATGGGTGTCCTCACCCTGCTCTATCTCGCGCCGAACCTGGCGTACATCAACGACAAGTACGGCGTGCTGAGCAGCTTCAACCCGCTCGACAACGCGACTTCGAGCCTGCTGGACCGCAGCCGGCTGAGCCTGGGAGAGGTCTGGAGTGGCCGCGCCAGCTACGCCATCACGGGCTTGCTCTACGGGTGCGCCGTCGTCGGACTGGTGCGCAGGGCACGTGCCTCCCGGTTGCGACAGGCGGTCGTCGTGGGTTGGATGATGGTCGCACCCGCCCTGCTGTTGGCCGTGCAGTCTTACGGCGGGGAGGGCCGGCTACGGGTCTACCTGTTCTCTTTGCCGTGGTGCGCGATTGCGGCCGGTTGGGCGTTCTGGCCGGGTGAGGCAGCTCTTCGCCGCGCCGGCCGGGTCGTACTGAGTGCTCTTCTGGGGGTGCTCTGCGCATTGTTCGCCGTGAGCTACTACTCGCCGGAGCGTGAAACCCAACTCGCCCCGGCCGACGTCTCGGCCGCCCTCTGGCTGGACGACAACTCGCGTCCCGGTGACATCCTGCTCTCGACCTCTCCGCGGTTCCCGCGTCTGGTCGGGGCGAACTACGCCAACCTGGTCTTGGGGACGGACCTGAGCACGTACCCGGTCTACTACAGCGAACCCATGACCCGGGACGACGTCGAGAACATCGCCCGCGAGCGGGCGGGCACCTCTTCGTCCTCCCGCACGCTGGTGGTCTTCTCCGTGCAGCAGGACGAGTTCGACGCCCGCCATGGGCTCTACGGTGTCGGTGAGCTGGCGGGTCTCGAGGAAGAGATCCGTCGGGACCCCGCCGACCGGATCATCTACGACCGCGACGGTGTCCGGGTCTATCAGATGGGCTGACGTAGCCGCAGGGAGGTGTGGTCGGTGGATCAGGAGGCCGACGCCTCTGGCCAGGGCTCAGTTGCGCTCGTGCCGAGGCCGGCTCGAAGATTCACCCGCCCCCGTCCGTAGCCGATCACGGTGGCAGCCAGACCGAGGACGATGGCGAAGGCGCCTTGGATCCGGCGCCATCGCTCCGCCCGAGAAGGCGAGCGGACCGCGGCGGCCAGCTCGCGGCGAACGCCTCGGGGCAGCACCCGGGTGGCGTAGCCGCGCTCGGTCTCGAGTGCCTTCTGCGGTCCGACCATCACCGAGACCGCGGCCTTGGAGATGCCCTCCGCGTAGCAGCGGCGAACCAGATAGGCCCAGGACAGCCGGTCGGAACTGACGTGGTGGCTGACCACAGCCCCTGGCTCGAAGACGATCCGGCTGTCGGGCCGTACGGACTGAGCCCGGATGCACAGCTCGGTCTCCTCGCAGCCGAGGGGGGTCTTGCCCACGCGGCCGAGCTCTTCACTGAAGCCGCCGATCGCGCCGAAGACCTCCGTACGGAAAGACATGTTGCAGCCCATCAAGTTGCGTACGGGCTGTTGGGTGGTCGGTTGACCTTGATAGGTGCAACCCACGACCCAGTCGAGTTCCCCCCGACCCTGGGCGTCTGGTGCCGGCAGAGTGACCGGTCGGCTCTCGCCCGGGGACCAGCGAGGTTGCGCGGATCCGCCGACGGCGAGCACGGCGGGGTCCGAGTAGGGCTGGGTCAACAGCTCGAGCCAGCCCGGCGCCGCTCTGGCGTCGTCGTCGAGGAAGACGATGATGTCGGCACCCACCCGTTGCACGGCGGAGTTTCGGGCGCCCGACAGGCCTTTCTTGCGGGTGTTGGGAACGGTCTGCAGTCCCGGGTGCCGAGCCACGAGTTCGGCCCGCGCTCGGTCCAAGAGCTCCGGGTTGTGATCCACGACCAGCCACAGCTCATCGGGAGGAGGAGTTTGGGTCGCTGCGGAGGCGATGGCGTCGCAGAGGTCGGCCCAACGGTCGAGGGTGTACGCACAGACGACGACAGCGCAGCTGGGCCTGGTCATCGGCCGCTTTCGGTCATCCGGAACCGGTCGCTCATGGGTTCTCCTCGTCTTGGGGGTCGGGACTCTGGGGATCGGCCGGCGGCCTCAGCGCCGTCCTTGGACGAAGGAGACGGGACCATCGTGGACGTACGCCGGTCCGGGCAGCCATCAGGCGGGACACGAACCACGGGAGGCACCCGACCGCCACGGCCAGTCGGCCGAGGTTCCAACCCGGGCCCTGCGGCAGCGCGGTGGAGACCCCGCACAGCAGGCAGACGATCGAAAGTCCTACCCAGATGGACGGCGGGGTTCTGGGCCAACGCGGTGGCCCGGGCACCAGCTTCACTTGAAGAACCGCCTGCAGCGTGAATGCGAGGACAGTAGCAGCGGCAGACCCGGCGATCCCCCACGCGGGGACGAGGGCGAAGTTCAGCGCGATGTTGAGGACCGCGGCGCACCCTGTGCTGATCGCCACCGACCGCCCTCGGCGTAGCGTGACCAGTTCCCGTCCGCTCGCACCGATCGCGGCCACGGGGATGGAGGCCAAGACAACGAGAAAGACCACGACGGTCAGGGTTTCCGGGCGAAAGGTCGGTGGCGTGAGGATGGGTAGGGCGAAGGGTGCGACCAGAGTAATACCGGCAATCATCGGCATCAGCAGCAGGTAGAGCTCGTTGCGGGAATGCTCGGCGAGTTTCATCCGCTCCGGGCGCTCCCGGATGGCCGCGAAACGAACGGTCCACGCCTGGCTCGTGAACACCAGCAGCATGACGGCGAGGGATCCCAGGACGTAGGCGACCTGGTAGCGCCCCACCTCGGCCGGCCCCAGCAGCCGTTGCACGACGATGCGGTCGCCGGCGTTGAGCACGAAGGTCGAGATGCCCCCCAGTGCCAGCGGCACCCCGAGTCGCAGTGCCCGCCGAGCCATCTGCGCGTCGGCGGCACCTCGCCATCGCGGCCGAGTAGCCACCAGCGCGATCACCATCGCCGCACCCTGGCTGATCACTGCTCCCCAGGCGTACGTGGCGGCCGTGTTCGGTCCGACAAGCAGCAGCACCAAGCCGAAGACCTGGCCCCCGACCGCAGCCAGGGCACTGACCAGGGTGAAGACCTTGAGCCTGTCCTGGGCGAGCAGGAGGGACAGCATGACCTGGACGGCCGCACCGGCCAGCGTCCACAGCAGGATGGCCACCAATAGGGAGGAGAAGGACTCGAAGCCCATGATCCGGGCCCAGAACGGGCCCGTGGCAAAAGCGACCCCGGTGACGAGCAGGGCGACCGCGAAGCTCAGCGGCAGCAACGCGCGAGCAGATCGGCTGTGGCCGTCCTCAGCCCGCTGGATGACGAGAGCCTGGTCGAGACCGAGCACGGCGACCGCCATCAGCAGCTGATAGAGGGCGATCCCGGAGGCGAGCCGGCCGAACTCCGACGGACCGATGAGGTGCGCGAGCACTGGCGAGACCACCGTCGCGGCCACGGTCTGCAACGAGAAGACCACCACGTAGAGCAGCCCCCGCCCGAAAAGGCCGGATTGGCTCTGCGCAGTCGGCGTGGGAGAGGCCCCCATCGGCGGGACGCTGCCCGGTAGGTCTACCGGGCGGTCGGTGCTCACCGTGGCCGGGTCCGGGCTGGCAGGATGCCGAGCGGCGTCGGGAGTGGGGCTGGTGCGCAGCCGTGCAGCTTCATCCCTCAGCCTCCTACTCGTCTGCCGACCGACCCGCTCAGGCCAAGTGCGAGTTTAGCGAGCGCGATGTGGCGCGGAGCCAGAAGCGACCAGCCGGTCGTGGCAGGATCGGCGCATGGCAGCCCCGACTGGTTCAGACGCGGGGAGCGCGCGCGAGTTCGTCCCCATCCCGACCGGTGATCTCGAGCTCAGCCACCCGGATCAGCCCCCGCCGGAGAACCATCTCGGTCAGGCCGTCCTTCTCGTGCGGCTTCACGGGACGCCGTTGGGCACCCTCAACCTGCTCGACCCCAGGGCCGACCCCGCGCCCGCCCACGACCGGGCGCGGAGCCGGTTCGCACAGTCGGTCGCTGACCATCTGCGCGAGGACGGTCTGGATCCGGTCTCGATCGACGAGCTCCTTCCGGCGCCGGTGGGTCCCTGTGCGGCGACCTTGCCCCCCAGCGCACACGCCGTGTCCGTCGTCATCTGCACCCTGGGTGAAGACCCCCGGCTGGTGCAGACGGTGGCGTCGGTGTTCGCCCAGACCCATCCGGTGCTGGAGCTGCTCGTGGTGGACAACCAGCCCGGCTCCGGTCAGGTGTCGGCCCTGCTCGCGGAGGTCGAGGACCCCCGCCTGCGGATCGTTCCGGAGGCGCGGCGCGGCCTGTCCGTGGCCCGCAACACGGGTCTGGCCGCCAGCCGCGGCACCATCGTGGCCTTCACTGATGACGATGCGTTCGCCGATCCCGGCTGGATCGGCGCCTTGGCGGCGCCGTTCGATCGAGACCCCTCGGTCGTCTGCACGACCGGGCTGGTGCTGCCGGCCGAGCTGATGTCGCCGGCGCAGGTCCGCTTCGAGGAGTTCGGAGCCTTCGACAAGGGCTTCGTTCGCACGGTCTGGTCGATGAGGGAGCCGTCAGCTGCGGTCGGTGCTCTTGGGCCCCGCGGTGACGGCGGTGCGCTCTTTCCCTACTCGGCTGGGGTATACGGGTCCGGCAACAACATGGCTTTCCGGCGAGACTGGGTCGGCGCGACCGGGCTGTTCGACGAGGCGCTGGGGGCCGGCAGGCCGGCGCGCGGGGGCGAGGACCTCGACGCGTTCCTGCAGGTGATGCTTTCGGGTCAGGTGCTGATTTACGAACCCCGCGCTGTGGTTCGACACTACGGTCGCAGCGACATGGCCGCCCTGCACGCCCAGATGTACGGCTACGGGAGCGGACTGACTGCTGCCCTGGCCAAGCAGGTGTTGGCCGGTCCTCGTCGGGCGGCGGCGATCGCCGCCCGGGTTCCGCGCGGCCTGCGCCGACTGCTCGATCCTGGCTCTGACAAGAACGCCGATCGACCGTCCGACTATCCGAGCACCCTCAGCCGGTCCGAGCTGCGAGGCTTTGTCGCCGGTCCCTTCCTCTACGCCAAGGGTCGGTGGGCCGACCGCCGGCATAGGTCGTCACGGCGTAGGAGCTCGACGTAGCCCGGCCAACAGGGTGCGCAGTTGGATGCTCACGGAGTCCGGCCTGAACCGAAGGCACTGACCGGGGCAGTGTGAGCAGTCCGTCCCGGATCGGTAGTGCTGGTGGGCGTCTCGGCTGTGTCCACATCGACAAGTGAGCATCACCCCAGCATCACCTATGGCGACGGATGACGACACTGCGGGCGTGATCTGGGTCGACGAGCGCATCGCGACGTTCCGCCCGATCGGAGCAGACGGTGGCCGAGGGTTCGGCCTCAGCGCAACACCAGGATGGTGATGAACATGGAGAGCGCAAACAGTGCGAGGGCGGCTAGGCCGAGCAGCACGTAGAACGCGGCCGGCCGGCTCCGCGAGGACTCCGGCCGGGAGCTCGCGGTCACCGGAACCGGAGTGGGGCCGTACGGGTTCGGCTGGGCGGTCGGCATGGGTGCCGGGGTAGGCATCTGTGTCGGAGAATGGATGGGTGCTGGAGTTGGCGCGGGCGCGGGCGCGGGTGCGGGTGCGGGGGCAGGGTTCGGCTGTCGTTGCTGCGCCGGCCGCGCGGGGAGTTGGGTCCGCACCGGCGGGGGCGAGGGGAGGGTGAGCACCGAAGCCTCGGGGGTCGGATGGGGCGAGACGGCAGCCGGTCGGGCGCGACTCGCCTCCATCTGCTTGGCCAGGGTGTCCAAGGCGTCGGCGAGCAACGTGGCGGTGGGCGGTCGCAGGTTGCGATCGGCCGCAAGCCCGGAGATCATCACTTGGTCCAGGCTGGGGGGCGCTCCCACCCGCTCGGCCACCGGGGCCGGCCGTAGCCCGGCCGGGCGGGCCAGGATGTCGGCGATGCTCTTGACCGGGAAGGGTGGACTACCGGTCAGCATCGCGTAGGTGAGCGCGGTCAGGGAGTAGATGTCAGCGCGACGGTCCAGCTGGACACCGCCGCTGGCCTGCTCCGGGGCCATGTACGACGGGGTGCCCGCGGTCATGGTCGCGCCGACCTCGTCGATCATCGACTTGGCCACGCCGAGGTCGGCGATCAGCACCTTCGTCGTACCGGTCGGGCTGGTGCTGAGCAGCAGGTTCCCCGGGGTCACGTCGCGGTGGATGATGTCGTTCTCGTGCAGCACCTCGATGGCCCGGCAGGCATCGGCGCAGAGCCGGAGCGAGCGCACCGGGTCGATCTTGGCCTTCCGCTGCTCGTTCAGCGAGCCACCGTCGATGTA
Organism: Propionibacteriaceae bacterium; assembly: GCA_036524735.1. Lineage (GTDB taxonomy): Bacteria > Actinomycetota > Actinomycetes > Propionibacteriales > Propionibacteriaceae > Microlunatus. Next base: position 9,863 of record DATDBS010000096.1, on the reverse strand, counting down.
GTCCATCACGAAGTACGGTCGGCCGTCCGGCAGCGTCCCGATGTCGTAGACCTGCACCAGCCGCTCGTGGCGGATCCGCCGCATGATCCGCGCCTCGGCCAGGAACCGGCTGCGGACGTCGTCGTTCTCGGCCCAGTTCTCGGCGAGGACCTTGATGGCGACGGGCACGTCCAGGTCGTCGTCGTGACCGAGCCACACGGTCGCGAAGGAACCGGCGCCGAGGCGCCGTTCCGTCCGGTAGCGACCAACCTTGTCCATGTCGGGTGACATTCTCGCCCAGCCGCGGGTCGGAGCCCAAAACCGCCGAGCACCGGATCGTCAGAGGCCAATCGGATCCGGTAACTCGGCGGCTTCGCCAGCTCGACTCAGCTCCGGCCCGTCGAGACCAACCCTTCGAGAGTGGTTCGGGAGCCCTTGCGGTGGAGCGAGTCGAGCACGTCGAGGTACGGGCCGGTGAAACCCGGCTCGTCGACCAGGTCGCCGAACAGTTCGCGGTTGGCGACGAACGCGAGCGGCTCCTCGGCCTGGGTCTTGGCGATGGCCGTCAGCTGGTCCGCGATCCGGTCGACCACTGTGATCGGCTCGCCGGTCTCGTCGGTGCCCTCGGCGTACCGAGCCCAACTGGCCACAACGGCGGCCGACAGGGTCACGCTGCGGCCGGCGGCGAGGTTCTCCCGGATGACGGGAAGCAACCACTTCGGGATCCGGTCCGAGCTCTCGGCGCACAGCCGGGCGACGGTGTCGCGTACGGCCGAATTCGAGAACCGGTCGATCAGCTGAGCCTTGTAGTCGGAGAGGTCGATACCGGGTACCGGCGACAGGGTGGGGGTGGCCTCGACGTTCATGTAGTCGAGCAGGAAGGTCGCGAAGAGCGGATCCTGGGCCACCTCGTGGACCAGCCGGTAGCCGGCCAGGTAGCCGAAGTAGCACAGGGCCTGGTGGCTCGCGTTGAGCAGTCGCAGCTTCATCAGCTCGTACGGCATGACGTCGGCCACGACCTGGACCCCGACTTCCTCCACCGGCGGTCGCCCGGCGGTGAAGCTGTCTTCGAGAACCCACTGGGTGAAGGGCTCGGACACCACGGGCCAGGCGTCGTCCACCCCGAACCGATCACTGATCTGCGCCCGGTCGTCGTCGGTGGTGACCGGGGTGATGCGGTCGACCATCGAGTTGGGGAAGCGGACGTTGGCTGTCACCCAGTCACCGAGCTCGGGATCACGGAGCCGGGCGAAGGCGGTGAAGACCTCGCCGGCCACGTGCCCGTTGCCCTGGATGTTGTCGCAGGACATGATCGTGAACGGGACCACGCCCCGCTCGCGCCGACGGACCAGGGCCTCGGTGATCAGGCCGAAGGTGGTGGTCGGCACGGCGCCAGCCACCAGATCGGCCTTGACCGCGGGGTTCTCACCGTCGAACTTCCCGGTGACCGGGTGGAAGTTGTAGCCCCCCTCGGTGACGGTCATCGAGACGATTCGGGTGGCCGGGTCGGCCATCTTCTCGATCACGGCCTCGGGGTCGTCCGGGGCGTAGAGATACTGCACGATCGACCCGATCACCCGGGGCTCCCAGCCGCCGCCGGGATCTTTGAGCACGAGGGTGTAGAGGCAGTCCTGTGCGTCCATCGCCTCGCGCATCTTGAGGTCGAAGGGCATCACGCCCACCCCGCAGATGCCCCAGTCCAGAGCAAGCCCCTGCTCCATCAGCCGGTCGAGGTACATCGCCTGGTGGGCGCGGTGGAAGCCGCCCACCCCGAAGTGCACGATCCCGGTGGTCACCTGGCTGCGGTCGTACGAGGGCACGGTCACGCCGAGGCGGCCGAGATTGTCGTTGTTGAGCTGGGTCATGGTGACAGTCTCGTTACTTCACTGCGCCGAGGGAAAGCCCCTGGACCAACTTGTCCTGGGCGGCGAATCCGGCGATGAGAACGGGCAGTGACACGATGACCGCCGCCGCGGCGAGCTTGGCGGCGAACAGACCTTCACCGGTGATGAAGCTGCCGAGGTAGACCGGCGCGGTACGGGCGACGACTCCCGAGGCGAGCCGGTTGGCCAGGAACAGCTCGTTCCAGGAGAAGATGAAGCAGATCAGCGCCGTGGCCGCGATCCCGGGGGAGATGATCGGCACGATCACCGAGCGCAGCGTGGTGATCAGACCGGCCCCGTCGAGGGAGGCCGCCTCGAACAGCTCGACCGGGATGTCGGCCAGGAAGGACCGGAGCATCCAGATCGCGATCGGCAGGTTCATCGAGGTGTAGAGCACGACCAGCAGGTTGATGTTGTCGAGCAACCCGAGGTTCTTGGCGATCAGGTAGATCGGCAGGATGCCCGCGACCAACGGCAGCATCTTGGTGGTCAGGAAGAAGAACATCACGTCGGTCCACTTCTCGATCGGACGGACCGAGAGGGCGTACGCCGCCGGGATGGCCAGCAGGATCACCAGGATGGTCGACGAGAACGAGGCGATCACCGAGTTCAGGATCGGGTAGATGGCCTGGCCGCCGGCGAAGAAGTTGGTGTAGTTGTCGAAGGTCAGCGGTGCGGCGAACGCCGGCGGGTTGGCGGCGGCGTCCTGCTCGCTGTGCAGGCTGGTGAGCACCATCCACACGATGGGTGAGATGAAGAGCAGGCCGATGATCCAGGCACCGACACCGGCGAAGATGTTGCCGACGCCGGAACCCTGCTTGCGGGCTCGTCGGTTCGACGCGCGCCGCTGGTTGGCGAGCTTGGACGGGGCAGGGGCCAGTGCGGTGGTCATGAGCGGAGCCTCTCGGGAGTCAGAATCAGGACGAACGAGCGAGACGGTGCGGAGCTGATGACCGCGGAGCGCGGAGCGCGACCATCGAACACGGTCATCGGTTCTCCTCTTCGAACAGGCTGGACAGGTTGCGGAGCACGAAGGTGGCCAGCACGATCGAACCGATGACGACCAGGACGCCCTGGGCTGAGGCGAGGCCGTAGTCGTTGGCGTTCTGCAGGGTGTTGAACACGCCGAAGGGCAGGTTGGCCGCCCCGAGTCCGATGCCGCCGAAGACGTAGATGGTGTCGAACTGCTGGATGATGTAGACCGCGCCGAGCAAGCCGGCCAGCTCGAGGTAGCGCCGCATGTGCGGCAGGGTGATCCAGCGGAAGGTCTGCCAGCCTGACGAGCCGTCGACCTGGGCTGCTTCCATGATGTCGCCGGGGCGCGACTGCAGACCGGCCAGCAGGATCAGGGTCATGAACGGGGTCCACTGCCAGATCAGCTCGAACTCCACGGCAAGGCGCGGGAAGCGGGTCAGCCAGTCGATCTGCGGACCGTTGACCAAGGTCAGCAGACCGTTGAACAACCCCTGGTTGACGTCGAACATCAGGTAGCGGAAGAGCTGCGCCGCCGCGACCGGGACGATCAGGAACGGCGCGATCATCATGGTCCGGACCGCACCGCGGCCGAAGAAGTTACGGTTCAGCAGCAAGGCGATGCCCAGGCCGAACAGCAGCGAGACCAGCACGACGGTCAGGGTCAGGACAACGGTGAAGACCAGCTGCGACCGGATGCCCGGGTCGGTGAAGACCGTCACGAAGTTGCCGAACCAGGCGAAGCCGAAGAGGTCGGGCCGAGTGGCCTTCCAGTTCAGCAGCGAGATGACGAGGGTGAACAGGAACGGCAGCTGGGTCAGGAAGAACACGAAGATGAAGGCCGGCAGCAGCGGAGCACGCTTGGACCAGCCCTTCTTGTTCATCCAGCGATCGCGGAACGGTGCCTTGGGCGGCTTGGTCTTCTTGGGCCGGGCCGACGTGGTGCCGGCGGCGACTGGCGTAGCGGTCACGCTGGCCATGGGTTGCCTTTCTGACGTGAGACGACGTGGAGGGGCCGAGTAACGGCGGGGACTGGCGCGGGCTGGTGAGACGGTCCGGACCCCGTGGTCCGGACCGCCTCGCCGGGGATGGCCCTACTTGCCCTGGTACACCTTCGTGATCTTCTGCTCGGCGTAGGCCTGGCCGGCGTCAAGAGCCTCGTCGACCGTCTTCTGGCCGGCGATCACGGCGGAGATGTCCTCGGACACCTTCTGGCCGACGTCGGTGAACTCGGGCACGTCGACGAACTGGATCCCGACGGTCGGGCGCGGCTGCACACCCGGGTTGGTCGGATCGGCGTTCTTGATCGCCTCCAGGGTGGGCTCGGCGAACGAGCTGGCCACCTTGAGGTAGTCCTGGTTGGCGTAGGTCGAGGTGCGCTTGCCGGCCGGGACGTTGGCCCAACCCTGGTTCGCACCCGCGAGCTCCTCGTACTTCTGCGAGGAGGCCCAGGAGATGAACTTCCAGGCGTTGTCCTGCTTCGTGCTCTTCTTCTCGATGGCCCACGACCAGGCGTAGAGCCAGCCGGCGGACTTGGTCACCTTGACCGGAGCCTGCACGTAACCGACCTTGCCCTTGATGGGGGAGTCGTCGGCCTCGAGCTTGCCGGCGCCCGAGGTGGCGTCGTACCACATCGCGACCTTGCCCTGCTGCATCGCCGACAGGCACTGGTTGAAGCTGGCCTGAGCCGCGCCGGCCTCACCGTGCGCCTTGATCAGGTCGGTGTAGAAGGTGGTGGCCGCCTTGAACTCCGGTGCGTTGACCTTGGCGGTCCAGTCCTTCTCGAACCAGGTGCCGCCGAAGGTGTTGACCACGGTCGTCAGCGGTGCCATCACGTCGCCCCAGCCGGGCTTGCCACGCAGGCAGATGCCCTTGGTGTCGCCGGTGTCGAGCTTCGCAGCCGCGGCCGCGACCTCGTCCCAGGTCGGGTTGTCGGGCATCTTGACCCCGGCGGCCTCGGCCAGGTCCTTGCGGTACATCAGGAACGACGACTCGCCGTAGAACGGTTCACCGTAGAGCTTGCCGTCGGGACCCTTCAGAGAGTTCGTCATCGACGGGAAGATGTCCGCCTGGTTGAACTCCTTGTCGTCCTTGTAGGCCTGGATGTCGTCCATCGAGTGCAGCCAGCCGTTCTTGGAGTAGAACGGGATCTCGAAGTTGGACAGCGTCGCCACGTCGAACTGACCGGCCTGGTTGGCGAAGTCCTGCGAAGCGAGGCTCCGCATCTCGCCCTCCTCCTTGACCGTGAAGTTCACCTTCACGCCCGACGCGTCCTCGAACGACTTGATGTTCTTCTGCAGGTCGAGCATCTGCGAGTTGTTGACCATGAGCACGTTGATCGAGTTGTCCGCGGCACCGCCGCCGGCACCTCCGGCACCAGCACCGCTACAGGCGGCCGTCGCGGCCAACAGTGCTACGCAGCCTGCGGCCGCCACTGCTTTGTGAGTCCAGCGCATCTGGAGTCATTCCTTTCCGGGTTTTCCCTGCGAGACAGGGGTCGTAGGGCCGGGTTCGGCCGTTCGGGCACAACGCCGCGCAGGGCGTGCCGGGTCGGCAGGTCCTGGGAGGTGCGTTGATGAACCGGAGGAGCTGATGCTCGACCGGCGTACTGCATGGGATCTGACGATGAGACGTGCGCGGGCGACGGCACCGGCAGCGCGATTCCGAGGTGGGCGCCCGAGGCAGAAAACGCCAGCACCCGCAGAGGGGCTTGCCTTCCTGCTCATAGCTTCCATCACCCGATCTCACGCTGATCAGTACGCCGTTGCTGCACGCGGCCGACGATCAGGGCCTGTGCTGTGACTATGTATAGCGTAAGAGACACCTGAGTGCCCAGCCCTGTTGCAAATAAGCCCGAATGTTTCGCAATTGCGTCCGTTCCGTGGCTGCACGGAGACTCGGGCGGGGTCTCTGCCCGACTGAACGTCGCTTCTCGACCGAATCGACGCGGAGCCGTCGCGATCAGATGGCCCATCCACGACTGGCTCTCAGGTCAGCGAGGAGTGAACGCCCCGGCTGCCCGAGACGGGGTCGGAGCGAACCTAGGATGGGCGCGTGTCCGACATCCCCGTAGGTTCCCCGCCCGCCCCGCCCGGACGCCACGCCGCGCCAGGCGGCTGGTACCCCGATCCGGTAGACCTCGGGCAGGAGCGGTACTGGGACGGCTGGCAGTGGTCGCGCAACACCCGTCCACGGGAGGCAACGTTGCCGACGCCGCAACGGCCCTTCGGTACCGAACCGCAGAACCCGTACGCCACCCCGCCCGGCCAGCCGTCCTCTCAGCCCGGTTACGCGCCTGCGGCGGGGTCAGCCCGAAACCAGGCGGCTGCGACCGCCGACGGCGTACCCCTGGCCTCGTGGTGGTGGCGGCTGCTGGCGACCATCGTGGACAACATCCTGGTCGGCATCGTGACGACAGCGTTGAGCTTCCCGCTCTACCGCCCGATGATCGCGGCCCTGTCGACCTACTTCTCCGAAACCGTGGAGGCGGCTCGCACGGGGGGTACGCCGCCCGTCACGCCCTCGACGACAGATCTGTTGTCGACCGGGAACCAGTTCCTGCTGGTGCTGGTCACCTTGGGGGTTGGGCTGGCGTACCACCTGATGTTCCTTCGCTGGCGAGCGGCAACGCCGGGCAAGCTGCTCTGCGGGCTGCGGGTCGTACCCCTCGACCAGGGCAGAGCCACCGGACAGCTGCCCTGGAACACCGTCGTCGTCCGCGCCTCGATCTGGGTGCTGCCCAACGCCAACGCCGTGCTGGGCATCTTCCAGCTCATCGACGGGCTGTTCCCGCTGTGGCAGCCGAAACGGCAGGCGCTGCACGACATCGCGGCCCGGACGCAGGTCGTTCGGTTGCGCTGACGCCACGACAGCGTTGGTTACGTTTGTCTTGCGATGAACTGTTCGGGGTGGGCGGTCACGGCACGTCTGACTATATTGATCCGAGGTCAAAGCGTCCGGGGCGCTTTTTTCCGGGGATGCCCACCTGGGGCTCGGGGCCGCACGTGCAAAGAGGACTGAGTGCTGCGTACGCGTCGACGCCTAGGATCGGCCTGCCTGACGGCCGGCTTGATCGTGGCGTCCTGCGCAGGCCTCGGAACCCCGCTGGATCCGGCCGAGGCCGACAGCACTGACGGCACCCTCACCGTGAGCGTCCAGCGCGACGTCGACCGCAACGGCCAGTACGACAGCAACATCGACAGCCCTCAGCCCGGCATCAAGATCACCGTTTCCGACGCTGGAGGTAAGGCGATCGACGGGGAGACCGACTCCAACGGCGACTTCGTGCTCGGCGCCAACGACACCCTGACTGGTGGTCGCTACTTCGTGGTGGCGGAGATCCCTGCGGCACTGGGCGACCTGGTCCCCGTCTCCGAGTCGGATTCGTTCCAGTCGTTGAGCACCACAGCCGACGTGACGAGTGAGAGCGCGGCCATCCGGATGGGGGTGGCGGTCCGTGACGACCCACCCGATGAACCCGGACCCGAACCCGCTCCGGAACGACGCGCCGTATCTCCGCCCCCCCGCGAGCAGGAGGCTCCGCGCTTCGCGGTCGGGGACTACATCTGGAAGGACACCAACCGGTCGGGGGAGCAGGACCCCGGTGAGCCGGCAGCGAGCCGGGTCAGCGTGCAGCTGCTGGATAGCAGCGGCGACGTGGTGGACTCGACCGTCAGCTCGGCGTCCGGGCGGTACCTGTTCGACAAGCTGTCGGCCGGCACCTACTCCGTCCGTTTCGCAGGGATCCAGGCCGGTTTCAAGCTCACGGCCTCGGTGCAGGGTGGTGACCGGGGGCAGGATTCCGACCCCGACTACACCGGTGTCACCCCTCCCTTCACCCTTGGAGTCGGCGAGGCCAATGTCCGGCCGACCACGGTGGCCGATGAGGTGCAGGCCACCTACATCAACGCCTCGATCGATGCCGGCATCACACCGCTGCGTTACGCGGTCGCCTCGAGGGTGTGGATCGACCTCAACCGCGACGGCGTCCTGCAGCCGGACGAGCCCGGGGCGACGGCCACCGTGTCCTTGTTGGCGGCCGACCGCAGTGTGGTGGCCACGACGGCGACCGACGGGCAGGGCCGCTACCAGTTCACCGACCTGCGGGCCGGACGTTATCGACTGCAGTTCTCCGATCTTCCCGCTCACCGCGCCTTTACGACCCTCCGGGCGGGGAACGCAGCGGCGGCCGACTCGGATGTCGACCCGACCAGCGGCCTCGTTCCGGTCTTCACGCTGGACCAGAACGCGCCGAATCTGATGCCGGCCGCCGACGCCGGTGTCGCGGGCGCCGATTTCGTCAATGCGAGTCTGGGTGCCGGACTGGTCGGGTCCTACTCCTTGGGTGACACGGTCTGGCGTGACCAGAACGGCAACGGTGTCCTGGACCCCGGTGACGGTGGGGTGCCGGGTGTGACCGTCAAGCTGATGGACAGCTCCAGGCAGCTCGTGGCGACCAAGAGAACCAGCCGCAGCGGTCGCTACACCTTCGACGCGCTCCCGGCGGGGGTGTACGCCGTGGAGTTCAGCGACCTGCCCGTCGGCCTGATCTTCACGACGTCACACGTAGGCAGCAACCCCGCCGTGGACTCGGATCCGGGAGTCGACGGCACGACGGGGGAGATCGGGCTGGGTGACGACAACCCGGCGGACACCAGCCTGGACGCCGGCCTGACGACACCGGCGAGCCTGCAGGCGCCCGCCGCCGCCGCGGGGTCGGGTCTGGTTCCTGCCGCCGACACCACCTTGTCGGCGACCGGCGGGGTCTTGCCCGGCATTCCGCTCGCTGGATTGGCCCTGGTGCTGGGTGGGGCTGCCTGCCTGCTCCACGGCCGTCGCCGCCACGTCTGACCTCTACGCCTGCGAGACGAGGCCGTACGCCGCCAGCTCCTGTGCGAGCGCAGAGGCCTGTGTGCTGACGCAGCCAACCAGTCGCCGGCGGACGCGCTGTTGGGTCAGGTCGTCCCAGTCGCCGATCACCCGGGCGTGCTCGGCCGGTTCCTCGTCGACCAGCCCGTAGGGGTCGGCCCCGTCGACCAAGGCTTCGACAGTCCGCAGGAGCGCCAACAGTTCCCCGGGTGGCACACCGGTCACGCTGAAGGCCAGATCGGCCTCGACGAGCAGGGAGAGTTGATCGACCTCCTGGGGACTGCCGCAGTCCCACGCCACCTGGGCCGATAGCCCCGCCGCTTCCACGACCTCGACCGCGCGTTGCCACCCATCAGTTCGGGGGAGGGCCACGAACACCTGGACCTGGTCCGGCAGAGCACCAGCGGCCGCGACGACCCGAGCCGCATTGCCGGCGAGGTCATCGAGATCGCGCAGGGTGGTGACCGCGCCGGCCACCTCGATGCCTGCCCAGGTGTGCCGAGCGAGCGCGACCAGTCCACCAGCACCACCCGAGGTGACCACGGTGACCGGAACCTCGCGGTCGGAGGCCCTACGGCTGCGAGACAACCGAGCCAACTCGGTGTCGGCCACCACCAGCCGGCCGAACAGGCCGGGGTAGTGGCCGCGGGAGAGTTCGAACGTGGACTCATCCTCGTCTGAGGTGAGCACCACGTCGACGAGTCGGTCGAGGACGATCATCGGGGAAGGATATCCGGGCGGCTTGGAGGTGTGCCGCGACCACCGGACGTAGCCCCCTGCCGACCAGGGAGAGGACTGGAGCCAGCCCCGACTTGGCATCTCGGAGGTTCGCGTGTAATGTTCTGCAAGCCCTGAGAGGAACGGGACGCAGACGGGAAACCGGTGGCGGCCTGACCCGGGGACCAACCCCTTGTCGATGAGTGGTGATGGTGCGCGCACTTCGTGCGGGCGTCGTCAGAAGTTACTTTTCGACAAGGATTTGGCTGGACTGGAAGCCGATTTGACATGGCGGAAGGTTCGGAATAATGTTTATCGAGTTGCCCCGCGCTGAATTTGTTTTCGGTTAGGTGTGTGCCCGAAGTTTGAGAACTCAACAGCGTGCTTAAAAGTCAATGCCAATTTTATGCACTATTTGGATCCCGTGCTTGGTCATGGCTCTTC
>DATDBS010000095.1:0-8284 GCA_036524735.1 Propionibacteriaceae bacterium | reverse complement strand
GTTCCGCGCCCTGAGCCCGTCGGAAGGGCTGTAGTTCCGCGCCCTGAGCTTGTCGAAGGCCCCGAAGGGGTTGCGCTGGCTTTCGGTCAGGACAGCGGGAGCTCTGGCGAGCGCTTCGACGAGCTCAGCCCGCGTACGCCGCTCGGAGCTAGCCGGGCAGGTTCTCGATGTCGATCGGCGGAACCGTGTCGGCGGGGGTGAAGCGCAGGATCTGGCCCAGGAAGTAGAGCTGGGCCTGGATGGACGCCACGATGGTCTCGGAGCGGCGAAACCCGTGGCCCTCCCCGGCGAACATGATCAGGGCGACGGGCAGACCCTTGGCTCGGGCGGCGTCGGCGAACGTCTCCGCCTGGTTGGGCGGGACGACCCGGTCCTCGAGCCCCTGCAGCAGCAGGATCGGCGCGGCCAACCGGTCGACGTGGTGGATGGGGGAGCGCTCGACGTACACCTCGCGGGCCGCCGGGTACGGGCCGACCAGCCCGTCGGTGTAGCGCGACTCGAACTTGTGGGTGTCGGTGGCCAGCGCCTCGAGGTCACCGATCCCGTACTGGCTGATGCCGGCCGCGAACACGGTGGTCGAGGTCAGGGCCTGCAGGGTGGTGTAGCCGCCGGCGCTGCCGCCCTTGATCACCAGTCGCGCGGGATCGGCCCGGCCCTGCTCGCCCATCGCGGCTGCGCCCTCGGCGCAGTCGGCGACGTCGACGATGCCCCACCGGTCCTTCAACCGGTCCCGGTACGCCCGCCCGTAGCCCGTGCTGCCGCCGTAGTTGACGTCCAGGATGGCGTAGCCCCGGGTGGTCCAGAACTGGTAGCCGAGGTTGAACGAGGAGCTGGCGAAGGCGGTGGGACCACCGTGGGACAGCGTGATCAGCGGTGGCAGGGTCCCTTCCGGGGCCGTCGTCTCGGGGTGCGTCGGCGGGTAGTACCAGCCGTGCACGTCACCTTCGGCGGACGGCCAGCTCACGGGCTCGGCGATGGAGACCCAGGGCGCGCCGAGCTCCACCGTGCTGGTGCTGAGCACCTCGGTCCAGACGTGCGTGTCGAGGTCGACCACGGCCAGGGCCGCGGGTCGGTCCGGGTAGGTCAGCACCGCCGCGGCCCGCCCGCCCGAGGTGTCCAAGGCGTTGGCGCCCACCCCCGGGTCGACGATCGGGGTCAGCTCGCCGGTGCTGACGGTGAGCAGTGCGACGGTGGGCAGGCCGCCGCCGAGCGTGGTGCAGAGCAGCTGGTCGGGGCCGACGACGGCGTACGGACTCTGGCCCAGCACCCATTGTGGCCCGCAGAACTCGATGTCGGCGGCGTGCAGGGCGCGGACGCCGGAGCCGTCCCAGACGTACAGGTTCCACCAGTCGGTCCGGTCTGAGACGAAGACCAGCCCGTCGCCGAGCCAGCGCGGTTGGACCGCAGATTCGGCCGGACCGCCGGCGATGGCCTGCACCTGCGTGACCACCCCGTCGTCCAGGGTGCCGACCATGATCGCCGTGGCGTCCCAGGGCATGTTGGGGTGGTCCCACTGGGTCCACGCCAGCCGACCGTCGGTCGACAGCTCAGGGGTGGAGTAGAAGTCAGCGCCAGCGCACACCACGGTGCCACCGTCTGCGTTCGGACCGGCCAGCTCCAGAGCGACGATCGAGTTCACGGCCTCACCTGGGCCGCGGTGGTCCTCGCGCACGGCGAGCACCAGGTCCCGGTCCGGGTGCACCCGGAAGTCGGCGAACCGCAGATCCGCCTCAGGGGTGATGGTGGTCGTCCCACCGTTGCGGATGACGCGCACTCGACCGTCGGTGAACTCGGAGTAGACGACCACGCCGTCGCGGACGTCGTACTCACCGCCGCCGTACTCGTGCACCCGATCGCGTACATTGCTCGGCCCAGGTGTCAGCTCCACGCTGTCGCCTCCGGCCAGCGGCCGACGCCAGATGCTCGTCCGACCACCCTGATCGGCGTGTGACTCCAGCCAGTAGAGGTCCGACCCGTCGATCTTGGGCGCGTTGACGCCGATAGAGGCTGAAGTCAGCTGGTCGACGCCGACCGGGGAGGTCCAGGAGCCGTACGGGGTGGTGGCCATGCACCCACCCTAGGCAGATGCGCTGACCATTTCGCAGCCCGCTTCTCCGGCCGCGGTCAGCAGCTGCGCACGAGTGCCCAGGAGTCCGTCCCGACGGATCGCAGCGACACGTAGTTGAACCGGCTCGCCGAACCGAGCGAATCACGGGTGCCCTTGGCGTAGGCCCGGTTGAACAGCTCGGTGGCGCGGCCCGCCTCGATGTGCGCGGTCGTGCTCGCCCGGACGCAGGTCTCGACCGGAGTCGGCGTGGGAGTCGGGGTGGGCGTGGGTGTCGGCGTGGGCGTCGGAGCCGGGGTGGTGGGCGTCGGCGTCGGCGTGGGGGTGGGGGTCGACGTGCCGACGAGTCCGGCCGCGAACTGGGCGCCCTTCGTCGTTGCGCCGTTGCTCACGTAGCTGCCGTGCGAACCGGTCCCGTTGGGCTGGTAGCGCCCGCAGACCTGGTCGTTGTCGTTGCAGTAGTCGCGCGACTTCGGTCCGTAGAGAGCGCTGGCCGAGGCAATGGTCTGACGCTGGAGCCCGAGGGGGTTGCCGAACACGACGACAGCCTTGACGCGCGGCGCGAGGGCGGTCGGGATCGCTGTCCCGGAGGAGGAGCCGGTGCGGATACCGACGGCGATGTCGGTGACCGTGGCGCCCTGGGAGTAGCCGCCGATGATGAAGGAGGTGCCCGGGCACTGGGCGGCCACGCTGGCGATGTGGTTGCTCATGTCGGTGGCGCCGGGTCCGGCGCTGGACTGCGAGACGTTGGCGTCGTAGTTGACGGCGTAGGAGGAGACGGTCCGACCGGGTAGGGCCGAGGTCACCGCGCTGACGAAGGGCCGGCCCACGCTGCCCAGACCGGCGGGCTCGCTCGTCCCGCGGGCGAAGACGACCTCGACGTCGGTGCAGGTGGCAGCACCGGCCGGAGAGGCAGCCGCAACCAGGCCGACCGCGGCGGTGGTGGCGCTCAAGGTGAGGCCGACGACGACTCGTGCGCGAAGAGTGGAGAGAAGCAAGACAGTTCCGATCAGTTGGCCAGTGCGACTCGCTGATCGTCCCCCGATCCGCGACTGGCAGCACTGTGCGTTGCTGTTCCGCGTTCTGTCAAACAGCACCACGAGAATTCCGCTCCGTGCACTTTTTCCCCCAACCGTGAGAAGGGAAAGCTGTGTTCACTGGTGCAGGAGTGGCGCCTGAGGCACAATAGAGGCGAGCACCACGCGCACGATCGACTTGAGGATGTCGGGGAAGGCAGCCCTCAGGCTGTTGGTCCTGCGCGAGGAGGTTCGATGAGTACGACCCGTGGAGTTCTGTACATCCATTCCGCGCCGTCAGCGCTGTGCCCGCACGTCGAGTGGGCCGTCGGCGGCGTCTTCGGCGCGCCCGTACGCGTCGACTGGATCGCGCAGCCGATCGAGCGTTCCGCGTACCGGACCGAATACTCCTGGGTCGGACCCGCCGGTACGGCTGCACGCCTGGCCAGCGCCCTGAAGGGTTGGCAGAAGCTCCGCTTCGAGGTGACCGAGGAAGCGACCAGTGGGACCGAGGCCGAGCGCTACTCGTACACGCCTGCCTTGGGCGTCTTCCACGCGATCACCGGCATCCACGGAGACATCATGATCCCGGAGGACCGGGTCCGGCACGCCGTCGTCACCGCCTCCCTGGGTGGACGAGACCTGCTGGACTCCCTGGACGAGCTGCTGGGCAAGGCTTGGGACTCCGAGCTCGAGCCGTTCCGCTACGCCGGTGACGGTGCCCCGGTCCGATGGCTGCACGAGGTCGTCTGACTCGCAGGCTGAGAAGCGTTACCCGGTGGAAATGCTGGGGTAAGACACTGACCCGGTGAACGATGGGCGAGCGGACACGGCTGAGCACCGGAGGCTGGCAGAGTCGCGGGAGAGCGCCGATCCGTGGCGTCGGTGGGGGCCCTACGTGGCCGGCCGGCAGTGGGGGACCGTTCGCGAGGACTACTCCGCCGACGGTGACGCCTGGTCGTCGTTTCCCTTCGACCACGCCGTCGCCCGCGCTTATCGCTGGGGCGAGGACGGGCTGGGCGCGATCTGCGACCGCTTCGGCTTCGTCAACCTCGGCATCGCCTTGTGGAACACCCACGATCCGATCCTGAAGGAGCGGCTCTTCGGGCTGACCAACTACGAGGGCAACCACGGCGAGGACGCCAAGGAGTACTGGTGGGCCGTCGACGGGACCCCGACGCACAGCTGGATGCAATGGCTCTACCGATACCCGCAGGCCGAGTACCCGTACGCGCAGCTCCGCGAGGAGAACGCGAAACGAGGCCGGCTCGATCGTGAGTACGAGCTCGCCGACACCGGGATCTTGGCCGAGAACCGCTTCTTCGACGTGCTGGTCAGCTACGCCAAGGCCGGTCCCGACGACCTCTGCATGACCGTCACCGCGACCAACCACGGACCCGACCCGGCGCCGCTCGAGATCGTCCCGCAGCTGTGGCTGCGCAACACCTGGTCGTGGGGGCGTGACGACCGGCGTACGCCCATCCGCCCGGTCGCCGGACCCGCCGGGATGGTGGTCAGCCACCTCGACCACGGCCAGCTCGGCGCCCTCTACCTCGCGGCCGAGGGTGCCCCGGAGGTGATGTTCTGTGACAACGAGACCAATCAGCTCAAACTTTTTGGCCACGGCATGAACGCCACCCGCTACACCAAGGACGGCATCAACGACCACATCGTGCACCAGGCCAAGGACGCGGTGAACGCGCGACGAGGCGGCACCAAGGTCGGGTTGCGCTACCGGTTCGCCTCCATCGGGGCGGGGGAGAGCGTGACGGTTCGCGTGCGCCTGGGCCAGACCCCGCCCGACCACCAGACCTTCGGCCCGGGGTTCGCGGAGACCCTCGAGGTGCGCAAGGCCGAGGCCGACGACTTCTACGCGACCGTGATCGACGCGGGCGTCGACGACGAGGCGCGACACGTCGCGCGGCGGGCGTACGCGGGGTTGCTCTGGGGCAAGCAGCTATACCGCTACGACATCGAGCAGTGGCTCGACGGTGACCCGTCCGCCCCTCCGCCACCGGCTGCTCGACGCTACGGCGGCGGCCGCAACACCCACTGGCAGCACCTGTCCCTGGCCGACGTGATCTCCATGCCGGACGAGTGGGAGTATCCGTGGTTCGCGGCCTGGGACCTCGCCTTCCACACCATCCCGCTGGCGCACGTCGACCCGGACTTCGCCAAGGCGCAACTGGTCTTGATGTGCCGCGAGTGGTCGATGCACCCGAACGGCCAGCTGCCGGCGTACGAGTGGGACTTCGGCGACGTCAACCCGCCGGTGCACGCCTGGGCGGCCTGGCACGTCTACCGGATCGACGGTTACCGCGACCGCGAGTTCCTGGTCCGGATCTTCACCAAGCTGCTGCTGAACTTCTCCTGGTGGGTGAACCGGCAGGATTCGGGCGGGTCGAACGTCTTCGAGGGTGGCTTCCTCGGGATGGACAACATCGGCCTGTTCAACCGGTCGGCGCCGCTGCCGCCGGGGTTCCGGTTGGAGCAGTCCGACGCCACGAGTTGGATGGCCTTTTACTGCCAGCAGATGTTCAAGATCGCCCTCGAGCTCTCGCGGTTCGACTCGGCGTGGGACGACACGGCGACCAAGTTCCTCGAGCACTTCCTGGCCATCGCGCGGGCCATGGGGTCGTTCGGTAGCCGCAACATCTCGCTCTGGCACGAGCAGGACGGGTTCTTCTACGACGTCCTCGTCGAGCCCGACGGTCGGGCCCACCACATGCGGGTCCGGTCGATGGTCGGGCTGCTGCCGCTGCTCGCGGCCACCGAGGTGCCGGACTGGATGGAGGAGGAGTGCCCCGACGTCGCCGCCCGACTGGAGTGGCTGCGGAAGCGCCGACCCGAACTCGTCGGCCCCCTGCTGCTCGGCGACGGGTCGGCCGGCGGCGACCGGCGGATGCTGCTGTCGATGGTCGACACCGACCGACTGCGCAAGATCTTGGAGCGGATGTTCGACTCCGAGGAGTTCCTGTCCCCGTACGGCATCCGCTCGCTGTCTAAGGCGTACACCGAGCCGGTGACCTTCGAGGTCAACGGCCAGCGCACCTCGATCGAGTACGAGCCGGGCGAGTCGCGGACCGGCATGTTCGGCGGCAACTCCAACTGGCGCGGGCCGGTCTGGTTCCCGGTCAACGTGTTGCTGGCCGACAAGCTGCGGACGTACGGCCGACACTTCGGCGGGGCGTTCACCATCGAGATCCCGACCGGATCGGGCAACCACAAGACCCTGACCGAGGCCGCCGACGTGGTCGACGGTGGGCTGACCGGGCTGTTCCGGACGGTGGACGGGCGGCGGCCCTCGGACGGACAGCGGATCGAGGCGAGCGACGACCCGCTGTGGCGCGAGCACCCGAGCTTCGGCGAGTTCTTCGACGGTGACACCGGGGAGGGTCTCGGCGCGATGCACCAGACCGGGTGGACGGCCTTGGTCGCGCACCTGGTCAACCCGCGGTTACCGCCCGACCCGCGACGTAAGGGCTGGGGTTAGGCAAGCGGGTCCTCAGACGACCATCGCCTCGCCCGAGACGACAAATCCCCTGAGCTCGAACGCGTCGGGCTGAGGGGCTTCGGGGGCGTGGCCGCCGCCGAACTGCGTCATGATCGGCACCGCGATCTCCACGTCGAAACGCTCGTACGACTCCCGGTCCTGCCAGACCTCGAGGATCTGGAAGCCGGTCGCCGTGGCGTGAGCGATATGGACGAGCAAGCCGGGGTACTGACCCCCGCCGGTCGCGGCCCTGATCGCCTGGTGCAGGGCGTCGTACGCTTCGATCGGGGCGGGTACGTCGACGGTGAAGCTGTACACGAGACCTCCGTTGGGCTCGGTGGGGCCGGGCGCAACCCACCTCACTACAGGATGATGCTGCGGGGGCGCCGTTGAATAGGCTGCCGGGCATGCGACTTCATCATGTTCAGGTGGCGTGCCCGGTCGGCGGCGAGGACGCAGCCCGCCGCTTCTACGTCGAAGGTCTCGGCCTCGTCGAGGCCACCAAGCCGGAGGCATTGCGGGCGCGGGGCGGCTGCTGGTTCCGGGCGGTGGATGGCGACGCCGTCACCGCGGAGCTCCATCTGGGCGTTGAGGATCCCTTCGCCCCAGCCCTCAAGGCGCATCCGGCCCTGGTCGTCGACACGGTGGCCGACCTGGAGGTGATCGGGGCCCGACTCGACGGCCTCGGTTTCGACGTGGATTGGACACAGCGGCACAATCTTTCCGGGTTCCAGCGGTTCCACACCTTCGATGCCCACGGCAATCGCGTCGAACTGCTCACCGTCGAGTCGTAGGGCCCTGCACCGGCTCGTCGTACGCGATGTGGGCTGAGCCGTTTGACGGGGCCGTCTAACTTTCCTGGATGAGCCTCCGACCCCTACGTCGCCGCACTCACGCTGCTGTGGCGGCCGTCTGCGCCACCGCCCTGCTCGCCGCCGGCTGCAGCTCGACCGAGGCGTCGACGGCTCCGCCGGTCGCCCCGGCCACGAACAGCGGTACGCCGCTAGTCGCGTCGGCCCTGGCCGTCGGGGCTGACGTCCGCTCGGCGCCGTTCGACGAGGACCGGCAGGTCCAGGCCCCGGCTGGTTGGAGCGTCAGCGTCTGGGCCCGGGTCGAGTCACCGCGGCTGATGGCCTGGGCGCCGGACGGCAGCGTGCTCGTGTCGCGGCCGAAAGCTGGCGATGTCCTCGTGCTGACCCCGGGTGCCGGACCTGCGGCTCCGACTCAGCGCACGCTGCTCAGTGGTCTCAACCAGCCCCACGGGCTTGCGTTCGCTGACTCCACGCTCTATGTCGCGGAGAGCGACCGGGTCGAGGCCTACCGGTACGCCGCTGGCGCCGTGTCGGAGCAACGCACGATCGTCGAGGATCTGCCCGACGCGAAGAGTGCAGACCTGAAGGGCGCGTACGCGCACGCGCTCAAGAGCGTGACCGTGGCCCAAGACGGAGCGGTCTACGTCTCGGTCGGCTCGACCGGCAACATCTCCGAGGAGGACCGCGACGCCGATCCGCAGCGGGCGACCATTCTCCGGGTGCCGGCGGGTGGGGGAGCGGCGACCGTCTTCTCCCGGGGCGTCCGCAACGGCACCGGGCTGGCCATCGATCCGGACGGCGCGGTCTGGACGGCGGTCAACAACCGGGACCAGATTGCGTACCCCTACGACCGCGACTACGACGGCGACGGGCGTTCCGACCAGGGCGAGGTGCTCCC
>DATDBS010000094.1:0-21863 GCA_036524735.1 Propionibacteriaceae bacterium | reverse complement strand
ACGGTGCCCAACCGCCGCCGGGTGAGGATGACCCCGCCGGCCTCGAGCTCCTTGTAGCCGCGGGCCACCGTGTTGGCCGCGATGCCCAGATCCGCGGCGAGGGCGCGTACGGTCGGCAGCCGATCACCCGGGGCCAGGGATCCGCGAGCCACCAGCCCGGCGATCTGCGCCCGGATCTGCTCGTACGGCGGGATGGCCGAGCCCGTGTCGAGCTCGATCCGGGGTGCGGTCACGACACCGACATCTGGCGCGACGCGAGCCGCAGCACCGCCCGGCTGGGGATGACCAGAGCACCGACCGCGACCAGACCCAGAGCCAGACCCGCGAAGGCCAACGCCCAGCCGGCGTCCTCGACCGAGGTGTCGCGGTAGACGGAGGCGAAGGACGTCCCGGCGAAGACCGCATGGCCGGCCAGGGTCGCGAGGTGGCCGAATGCGGCGCCGCGCAGGATCCGGTGGGCCGACAGCCGACGAGACGCCTGGTCCTGCTCGTCGCGCGGGAGCCCTCGCCGGTCGGCCAGCACCCGCAGGCTGACGGCGACGACCGCGAGCACGACCACGGAGGTGACCAGCGTCGGGACGGCGTAGAACGCGCCCGGGAACGGCCCGTGCCCCCGGGTCTCGGGGCCGAACGTGGCGGCGAAGGACCGGCCGCCCGGCGCGGCGACCACGATGCCGATGAGGTCCAGGACCCAGAGCCCGACGACGCCGGTTCCGCCCAGGACCAGCAGCCAGCGGGGCGCCGAGCCCAGCACGGTGCGGCGCTGCATCGATGCCGACCGGACGGTTCCCGCGGCCTTGGGCCAGGTGGCCTCGTGGACCAGGGTCACCGCGACCATCGCGCCTCCCGCGACCAGTGGTGCCAGAGCCTGACCCAGTCCGTACGGCAGGCCGGGAAAGAGCAGGAGGACGGTGACCGTGACGGCGGCCAGCACACCAGCCACCACCGTGTACGCCGCGCCGCGACGCCGGATGGATTCCGTCTCGGGGTCGGTCGGGGTCCGCCGGACGACGATCAGCCCGGCGGCGACAAGGCCGACGAGCAGCACCGGTACGACGATCAGCAGCAGAGCGAGTGTGGCCACGAAACCCTCCTCGTTGTGTATCAAACACTTAATACATTGATACACGGCGGCGACTCTGTCAACCGTCGGTGCACCCGTTCGCGTTAGGGTCGGCGGGTGAATGACGTGACCCTGGCCGCCGACCTCGTCCGCGAGGCCGGGACCCTTGCCCACCAGATGCTGAAGGACGGGCTCGAGACCCACTACAAGACGTCGGTCTCCGACGTCGTGTCCGCGGCGGACCACGCGGCCGAGAAGCTCGTGGTCTCCCGACTCGCCGAGCACAGGCCTGACGACGGCCTGATCGGCGAGGAGGGTGCTCGGGCCCCCGGTGACCGCACCTGGTACATCGACCCCGTCGACGGCACCTACAACTTCCTGTCCGGCATCCCGTACTGGTGCTCCGCCGTCGGCTTGACCGACTCAACGGGCCCGCTGCTGGGTGCCGTCTACTACCCGGCGGTCGCCGAGCTCTGGGTCGGCGGTCGTGACGAGCCGACCACGCTGAACGGCGTACCGGTGCCGTCGCTGGCCGCCCGCCCGCTGTCGGAGGTGTCGGTCGCGACCTACTTCCACCCGCGGCACATGGGCGATCGGGACCGCCTGGGTTCGTGGCAGGCCGCCACGGCCGCCGCAGCGACCGTACGGATGCTGGGCTCGGCCTCGATCGACCTCGCCAGCGTGGCCAGCGGCCGGCTGGGGGTCTTCCTGCAGGCCAACCTGCACCCGTGGGACTGGTACCCCGGTGCAGCACTGGTCATCGGCGCCGGCGGCGTGGCCGAGGAGCTGACCATCGGTGACAACCTGTGGCAGATCGCCGGCAACGCCCAGGCCGTCGACGACGCCAAAGCCGCCCTCTCCGCCGCCTGACCGCGCCCTGAGCCTGTCGAAGGCCCCGAAGGGGTTGCGCTTCCGGACAACCAGCGACGGGCCCAGGGAACGCATCCCCTGAGCCCGTCGACGGGTCTAGCCTCCAGCGCTGGTCAGGCGCCGGCACCTTCTTGGGCCACACCGGCGACCGAGGTCGGGTCGCCGAGGTCGTAGCGGTCGAAGGCCTTCGCCACGGCGGTCGGGTCGTAACCACCCTCGCTGGCCAGAGCCTGCAGGGTGCCGACCACGATCGACTCGGCGTCGACCAGGAAGTAGCGACGCGCCGCCGCACGGGTGTCGGCGAGACCGAACCCGTCGGTGCCCAGGGAGTACCAGGTCTGGTGCACCCAGGGGGCGATCTGATCCTGGACGGCCCGCATGTAGTCGCTGACCGCCACCACCGGTCCCGAGGCACCGTGCAGCGACTGGGTGACGAAGGGCCAGCGGCGCTCGTCGCTCGGGTTGACGAGGTTGTGGTGACCCACCTCGACCGCCTCGCGACGGAGCTCGTTCCACGACGTGACCGACCAGACGTCGGCGGCCACCCCCCACTCGTCGGCGAGCATCTGCTGCGCCCGCAGAGCCGCGGTCATGGCGACCCCGGAGGCCAGGATCTGCGCCTTCGGCTTGTCCTCGCCCTCGAGCGGGGACTTCTTGTAGTGGTACATGCCCTTGAGCAGGGCGTCGACGTCGAGGCCCTTCGGCGCACCGGGCTGGCTGACCGGCTCGTTGTAGACCGTCACGTAGAAGATGACGTTCTCGCCGTCCGGGTGCGCCGGGTCGTCGTGGCCGTACATCCGACGCAGGCCGTCCTTGATGATGTGGCCGACCTCGTACGCGAACGCCGGGTCGTAGTGCACGACGGCCGGGTTGGTGCTCGCGAGCAGGGGAGAGTGACCGTCGGCGTGCTGCAGGCCCTCACCGGTCAGCGTCGTACGACCGGCCGTGGCCCCCAGCAGGAAGCCGCGCGCCATCTGGTCCGCCATCGCCCAGATCGAGTCGCCGGTCCGCTGGAACCCGAACATCGAGTAGAAGATGTAGAACGGGATCATCGGTTCGCCGTGCAGCGAGTAGGCCGACCCGGCGGCGATGGTGGAGCCCATGGCTCCCGCCTCGGAGATGCCCTCGTGCAACAGCTGGCCCTTGACCGACTCCTTGTAGGAGAGCAGCAGCTTGCGGTCCACCGACTCGTACGTCTGGCCGTGCGGGTTGTAGATCTTGGCCGTCGGGAACATGGAGTCCATGCCGAAGGTCCGGAACTCGTCCGGCGCGATCGGCACGATCCGATGGCCGATCTCCTTGTCCCGCATCAGGTCGCGGAGCAGGCGTACGAAGGCCTGCGTGGTGGCGACCTTGGTCTTCTCGCCGGCGGACTCCATCAGCGGGCCGTACATCTCGTCGCCCGGCAGCTTGAGCGTCGACGGCTTGATCCGACGCTCGGGCAGGTAGCCGCCCAGCTCCTTGCGGCGCTGGTGGAGGTACTCGATCTCGTCGGAGTCCTTGCCCGGATGGAAGTACGGCGGGTTGTAGGGATCCTCGAGCTGGTCGTCGCTGATCTCCAGGTAGAGCCGGTCCCGGAAGGCCTTCAGGTCCTTGGTGGTCAGCTTCTTCATCTGGTGGGTGGCGTTCTTGCCCTCCAGCGCGTCGATGGTCCAACCCTTGACGGTCTGGGCCAGGATCACCGTCGGCTGACCGACGTGCTCGGTGGCGGCCTTGAACGCCGCGTACACCTTTCGGTAGTCGTGCCCGCCGCGGGAGAGGACCTTGACCTCCTCGTCGCTCATCCCGGACACCATCTTCTTCAACCGGGGGTCGGAGAAGAAGTTGTCCCGGATGTACGCCCCGTCCTCGACCAGGTAGGTCTGGAACTGCCCGTCCGGGGTGGTGTTCATCTTGTTGACCAGGGCGCCGGCCGCGTCGGCCGCGAGCAGCGGGTCCCAGTCGCGGCCCCAGAGGACCTTGATGACGTGCCAGCCGGCACCGAGGAAGAACGACTCCAGCTCCTGGACGATCTTGCCGTTGCCGAGCACCGGGCCGTCGAGTTGCTGCAAGTTGCAGTTGATGACGTACGTCAGGTTGTCCAGACCCTCGCGGGCGGCGACGCGGATGGCGCCCAGCGACTCGGGCTCGCCCATCTCACCGTCACCCATGAACGCCCAGACGTGCTGGTCCGAGGTGTCCTTGATGCCACGGTTCTGCATGTAGCGGTTGAAGCGGGCCTGGTAGATCGAGTGGATGCCCGTGAGCCCCATCGAGACCGTCGGAAACTCCCAGAAGTTCGGCATCAGCCGGGGGTGCGGGTACGACGACAGGCCCTTGCCCTTGCCCCGCGACACCTCCTGGCGGAAGCCGTCGAGCTGGTCGGTGGTCAGCCGGCCCTCGAGGTAGGCGCGGGCGTAGATGCCTGGGGAGGCGTGACCCTGGATGAAGACGTGGTCGCCACCGCCGGGGTGGTCCTTGCCGCGGAAGAAGTGGTTGAAGCCGACCTCGTAGAGGCTGGCCGCACTCTGATAGGTGGCGATGTGGCCGCCGACCTCGAGGCCCTTGCGGTTCGCCTTGCTGACCATGATCGCTGCGTTCCAGCGAATGTAGGCGCGCAGCCGACGCTCGATGTGCTCGTCGCCGGGGAACCACGGCTCAGCCTCGGGCGGGATGGTGTTGATGTAGTCACTGCTGCGCAGCGCGGGCAGCCCCACCTGACGCTCGCGGGCGCGGGCCAGCAGTTGCAGCATGATGAACCGGGCCCGGTTCTTGCCCTTGTCGTCCAGCAGTCCGTCCAGGGACTCGAGCCAGTCGCTGGTCTCGTCGGGGTCGATGTCGGGAATCTGGCTGGGCAAACCCTCGGCAGTGATGGCCGGTCGAGGTCCTGGCGTTGCCATTCAAGCTCCTTACGTTCGTCCGGCAGCCCTGAGCGAGGTGCCCGGCTGCTGGCTGCGGCAGGTCGAAGTGTCGCGAGACCCCATCCTGTCACTTCGGCGTTATACGCCGCATCGGGTCGGGTCAATGTGTCGCCGGTGGTGCTCGGGCGCCTCCCCACGTGGGTAGGGGTTCCCCGCGCTGGACGGCTCTGGCAGGCTTGCCCCCACACGGTCGGCCCTGGCATCTGTCGGGGCGGCGTGCGCGAGCGGAGATTATGTTCACAGGAGGGAGGCGGCGCGCGGGGATGAGCGAGCAGTGCTCTCGCGCAGGACGTTGCGTTGACCGAGCCATCGTCGCGGCGCCCGAGTGGGTGTCATGGCGGAGACTTCGATGACTACAGGAGCATCAGACCCGCAGGGTCTGCTGAACAAGCTCGGCCTCAGCCCAGGCATGGTCGTGCAAGAGATCGGCTGGGACGACGACGTGGACGACGATGTCCGCATCATGGTGGAGGACGCCATCGACGCCGAGCTGGTGGAAGAGGCTCTCGAGCCCGTCGATCTCGTGCTGTTGTGGTGGCGTGATGGTGATGGCGATCTGGTCGACGGACTCGTCGACGCGCTCACGGATCTCACCGACAGCGGCTACATCTGGTTGATGACCCCGAAGATCGGACGGGACGGCCACGTCGACGCAGCCGACCTCGCCGAGGCCACCGTCACCGGTGGGCTCGCGCAGACCAACAGTGTGTCGATCTCTGCGGACTGGTCCGCGACCAAGCTCGTCCGGCCCAAGGGCGCCCGCAGGTGAGCGTCGCCGTCGGTGACCTGGCCCCGGACTTCACGACCCGCAACACCCACGGTGAGACGATCACGCTCAGTGATCTGCGCGGTACGCCGGTGGTGCTGGTCTTCTTCCCCTGGGCCTTCTCCGGTATCTGCACCGGGGAGCTCTGCGAGCTGCGCGACGACCTGGCGCGCTTCGACGCGGTCGACGCCCGGGTGCTGGGGGTGTCCTGCGACGCGATGTTCTCGCTCCGCGTCTTCGCCGAGCGTGAGGGCTTGGAGTTCGACCTGCTGACCGACCACTGGCCACACGGAGCCATCGCCCAGGCGTACGGGATCTTCGACGACGTGGCGGGCTGCTCGCTGCGCGGCACGTTCGTCCTCGACGCCACGGGGGTGGTCCGGTGGAGTGTGGTCAACGGCATCGGCCAGGCGCGGGTCCTGGCCGACGTGTTGGCGGCCCTCAGTCTTTGACCCACCCCATCTTGGTCTGGGTGTTCGATGCGGCCGGGAAGGTCACGTTGCCGTACGGGCCGTAGACCCAGGTCTTCGCCGTGTCGGCCGCCGTATCGATCTCGATGATCCTGATCGGGTTCGTCGTGTTGGAGTGGATCGTCGTCAAATAGCTGACGATCTTGTTGCCGTGTACGCCGGTGTCGATGCGCATCCCCGTCTGGCCGGTGTGACCGGACAACGTGACCTTGACGTTGGCGTACTGGCTGATCAGCTTGTCGTAGAGGTACTGCGGGGAGGCATCGCCGTAGCTGCACCGGGTGTAGGTGCACTGGGTGATGCTGCCGTTGCTGTTCAGGTACGAGTGGGTCGCGATGATCACGTTGTAGTCCGGATGGCTGGCGACCACGTCCTTGGCCCACTCCACGGCGCCCAGTCGCGGCCACATCTCCAGGTTGAGGACCATCCACTTCTCGCCGCCGGCGGTGAAGCCGGACCACGCGTTGTCGATCTTGCCGGCCTCGTAGACGCCCTGCACCGCACCGAGCCGGGAGGCCGGGAAGAAGCTGTTCATGGTGCTGGTGTCACGAAAGAGGGTCCGGGTGTTCCGGGCATCGCGGGCTCCACCACCGGGCCCGGTCGCCTGGTTGTCGTGGTTCCCGTTGCTGAGCGAGTAGGGGATGCCGGCCTTCTCGAACGGTCGCAGCCCGCGCGAGATCACCTCGTACTGGGCGTGGTCGGGGGTGTCCCAGTTGACGTTGTCCCCGCTGGTGGTGACGAAGCGCAGGTCCAGCTCCGACCGGCGCTCGAGCAGGTCGGTGGCCCGGCCGAGATAACGGCTGTCGGTGCCGACCTCTTGCTGGGTGTCCGGGTAGACCGCGATGGAGAACGTGGGGTCGACCGGTGGCGATGGCTTGAGGCGCCCACCGTAGAACGTCACCCCCTCCTTGGCCCAGCCGGCCGAGACCAGGGCCGCGTTCTCGGCCGCCGAGGTGGCGTAGGTGTGCCGACCAGACTTCTCGTACCGGTTGACCGGGACCGTGCAGGCACTGGCCGCGGTAGGAACGTAGAACTCGATGCCCCGATCCGTGTAGCCGTACCGGGTGACCGCGTTGGCTGCCTCGCGTGGATTCGGCATGTAGACCCGGTTACCCCCGGTGCCCCGCTCGACCAGGTGGGCCCCGTAGAGGCCGTTCGCCGGAGCATTCGCTGCGTAGAACGGGGTCCCGTGGTCCTCGCTGTAACCGGCGGCGGCCGACGCCGCAGCCTCGTTGGCCGAGAGGGTCAACAGGGTCACCCGGGTGGACGGGTTGTAGCGCTGGTAGACCGGCGAGGTCAAGACGTCGCAGACGGTTGCGGCGTGCGCCGGCGAGGCCAGCGCAGCGGTGATTCCGGTGACGATCAAGGCTGATGTGAGGGCAGCACAGAGCAGAGATGTGGAGGTGGGCATCTGGGGAAGGCTCCTGGATCATGAGCCCCCGATCTCGGGCTGGAATGTCGTGAATTCCCCGACCCGAACCCCGAGATAGGGAAAGTGTGCGTTGTTCCGCCCGACCGGTCAAGTGCGTTGCGGCGGTCATGGCCCAATTGATGCAAAGGGCGGAAGAATTACGGTGGGAGCAGAGGGACTCGAACCCCCGACCCCCTGCTTGTAAGGCAGGTGCTCTAACCAACTGAGCTATGCTCCCGGGCCTGTGAGTCCGGCAACCTTAGCGGGCCCGTGCTCTCGGCTCCAACTACGCTGGCCGCATGGCCGACGACGAGGTAGGCGTGATCCGCGATGCGTTGTCGACGCATCGCTCGATGTTGATGGGTGCACTGTCCGGTAACGACGACCTCGACATCGACCGGGCCTTCGAGATCCACGCAGGGCTCAGCCGGATCCTGGCGCACTGGGACGAGTTCACCGCCAATCAGCACCGTCAGATCATGCGCACGGTGGAGTACGTGGTCAACGACGAAGACGAGGACGGCAACGACCTCACCAGCCCCGACGGCTTCCGCGACGATCTGCAGCAGCTGCACGAGCTCAAGGCCGCTCTCGGTTACGTTTAGGCGGCAATGACCACCGCGTGCGCCCGAGCTGGCGCTCTGATCTGGAGCGTGGATGACCAAGAAGAGTGTCGCGTTGGGCCTGGGGGCGCTGACCGGCGTGCTGACCCTGATCGCCATGCTGCGGTTGGTGTCGGGGGCCTTCGACGGCGGTATGTCGCGGTTCGCCTGGGCCTTCTGCCTGATCGCGTTGGTGCCCTGGATCGTGTACGCCGCCTGGCGGGCCCGGCATGGGCACCTCTCCGGTCAGGCGGCCGTCATCGTCATGGGGCTCGACGTCGTGGGTCTGATCCTGGTCTGGTTGTTCACCCTCGGACCCGTCGCCGCGCTGGCCTGCGCGCTCGCCGCCTTCATCGTGATCTGGGTCAGTGACCTGCCCTCTCGGCCGCCGCGCGGAGAGGACCGCTTCGTCCGGATGGAGGAGTTGCAAACCGAGGAACCGGACTGACTCCGCAGGCTGCGCAGCCGTCAGCCCGTCGGCCCGTCAGTCCGTCGGCGCTGCGTCGGGCAAGGTGAACGCGAGGGCCGCGGCGCCGAGCAGGCCGGCGTTCTCCAGCACGGCCGGCCGGATCTCGATGTCGGCGACGTAGTCCAGCACCGCGAAGTCGGCCAGGTGGCGTCGGAGCGGCCCGAAGATGACGTCGCCGGCCTTGGAGACGCCCCCGCCGAGGACGAACGTCGAGACGTCCAACTCCGTGGCCGTGGTCGCGATCCCCGCCGCAAGCGCGCGCATGCCTCGGTCGATGACGTCCAGGGCGATGGGATGGCCGGCCCGGGCGTCGGCGGTCAAAGCCTGGGCGTCGTCGCCCCCGGTCCAGCCGCTCGCCTTGGCGGCGGCGACCAACGCGGGGCCGCGGGCGTACATCTCCGTGCATCCGTGGCAGCCGCACACGCACCGCGGTCCCCAGGCGTTGACGCTGATGTGGCCGAGGTGCACGGCGTTGCCGGTCCGGCCGGCGAAGAGTTTGTTGTCCAGCACCGCGCCTCCGCCGACGCCGGTGGACAAGACCATGCCGACCATGGAGTCGACGTCGCGTCCCGCGCCCAGCCAGTGCTCACCGAGAGCGAAGCAGTGTCCGTCGCCGGCGAGGGCGACGTCGGGTTCGAAACCCAGCTCGGCGACTTCGGCGGCCACCCGGTCGCAGACCGGGAAACGGCGCCAGGCGGCGATGTTGACCGGGGAGATGGTGCCGTCGCGGACGTCGATGGGGCCCGCGGAGCCGATGCCGACCCGGATCCGACCCGACAGACCGGACGCGCCGAGGGCGGCTCGGATGCCGTCGACAGCCGGAGCGAGGACCTGTTCGGGGTCACTGGAGGTCAGGGTTGGTCGGACGAGCTCAGCGAGGATCTGACCGTCGTGGGCGACGATGGCGATGGCGATCTTGGTGCCGCCGATGTCGATGGCCAGGACGGGGTCGCTCACCGGGGCAGCCTAGCGGCCGGGGCCTGCGGGCTCCGAGGCCACTAGAGTGGTTCCTCGTGGCTGGACCCGACTTCTCTGCATCACTGTCCGCGCTCGACAAGGCCTTGACCTCGATCGAGACCGTTCTCGACCCCGAAGCCAAGCGCGCCGAGATCGCCGAGCTCCAGGAAGAGGTCTCTGCACCCGATCTGTGGGACGACGTCGACAACGCCCAGCGGGTCACCTCGAGGCTGTCCGTGCTGCAGTCCGAGATCGACCGGCTGGTCGGTCTGCGGTCGCGGCTCGACGATGTCGCCATCCTGGTGCAGCTCGGCGAGGAGGAGGGTGACGAGGCCAGCCTGCACGAGGCAGAGTCCGAGCTCACCTCTCTCCAGGCCGCCATCGACGTCCTCGAGGTGCGGACCCTGCTCGCCGGTGAGTACGACGAGCGCGAGGCGTTGGTCACCATCCGGTCGGAGGCGGGCGGCATCGACGCGGCTGACTTCGCCGCGATGCTGCTCCGGATGTACCTGCGCTGGGCCGAACGCCACCACTACGCCACCGAGGTCTACGACACCTCCTACGCCGAGGAGGCTGGCATCAAATCGGCCACCTTCCAGGTCAAGGTGCCGTTCGCGTACGGCACTTTGTCCGTCGAGCAGGGCACCCACCGGTTGGTCCGCATCTCGCCGTTCGACAATCAGGGCCGCCGTCAGACGTCCTTCGCCGGCGTGGAGGTGCTGCCGGTCACCGAGGCAGCCGACCACATCGAGATCCCCGAGGCTGACCTGCGGATCGACGTGTTCCGGTCGTCCGGACCCGGCGGTCAGAGCGTCAACACCACCGACTCAGCCGTCCGCATCACCCACCTGCCGACGAACATCGTCGTCTCCTGCCAGAACGAGAAGTCGCAGCTGCAGAACAAGGCGGCCGCGTTGCGCGTGCTGCAGTCCCGGTTGCTGGAGAAGGTACGCCAGGACCGCGAGCAGGAGATGAACGCGCTGAAGGGCGACGGCGGCAACAGCTGGGGGTCGCAGATGCGGTCGTACGTGCTGCACCCGTACCAGATGGTCAAGGACCTCCGGACCGAGTTCGAGGTCTCTTCCCCCGACGCGGTCTTCGACGGAGAGATCGACGGGTTCATCGAGTCCGGCATCCGTTGGCGCCGGACCAGCGCGTAAACCTCCCTCAGCGGGAGCCCCGCCGCGCGTTGGCCCGAAGATCACAAACTGGTCACCTAGACTCGGCGATGGCCGTCTGGGCGTACGTGGCGTACGCGCCGGAGTTGTCTACCCGGCCGAGGCCCTCACTGTGATTCGTTTCGAAGGTGTGTCCAAGACCTACGACGGTCAGCGTCGCTCCGCTCTGGAGGACGTGACCGTCGACATCGACAAGGGTGAGTTCGTCTTCCTGGTCGGAGCTTCGGGCTCGGGCAAGTCGACGTTCCTGCGCCTGATCCTGCGTGAGCAGCGCGCCACCCGCGGCAAGGTGTACGTCGCCGGGCGCGAGCTCAACAAGCTGCACAGCTGGAAGATCCCGGCCATGCGGCGCCAGATCGGCACCGTGTTCCAGGACTTCCGGCTGCTGCCCAACAAGACCGTCACCGAGAACGTGGCCTTCGCGCTGCAGGTGATCGGCAAGCCGGCGGCGACCATCAAGCGGGTCGTTCCCGAGGTGCTCGAGCTGGTCGGCCTCGAGGGCAAGGGCGGACGGCTTCCCGAGGAGCTGTCGGGCGGCGAGCAACAGCGGGTCGCGATCGCCCGTGCTTTCGTCAACCGGCCGATGATCCTCATCGCCGACGAGCCGACCGGGAACCTCGACCCGGCCACGAGCGTGGGGATCATGAAGCTGCTCGACCGGATCAACAAGGCCGACACCACGGTGTTGATGGCCACCCACGACTCCACCATCGTCGACCAGATGCGCAAGCGCGTCATCGAGCTGGCCGACGGTGAGGTCGTCCGCGACCAGAGCCGTGGGGTGTACGGCTATCAGTGACCCGCGTCGTCGCGCCCTCGGCGTACGAACCTGACCACCACAGCTGCTAGGACTTAATCGATGCGTTTCCGCCACCTCTTCTCCGAGACCCGAGCCGGGTTGCGGCAGAACCTGACCATGACCCTGGCCGTCGTGATGACCATGTGGGTCTCGTTGTCGCTGTTCGGCGCGGGACTGCTGGCCAGCCAGCAGGTCGACCTGATGAAGGGCCGCTGGTACGACAAGATCGAGATCTCGGTCTTCTTGTGCACCCCCGACACCCGAGGCGATCAGTGCGACCCCGGCCAGGAGGTCACCGAGGCGCAGAAAACGGTCATCGAGCAGACGTTGCGCGCCAACCCCGAGGTGGCCGCCGACGGCGTCTTCTACGAGAGCAAGCAACTCGCGTACGAGGAGTTCCGCAAGGCCTACGAGGGCAACCCCATCCAGGACTCGCTGACCGTCGAGCAGATGCAGCAGTCCTTCCGGGTGAAGCTCAAGAACCCTGAGCAGTACGAAGGCGTGGTCAGCTCGGTCGTCGGGCTCAAGGGCGTGCAGAAGGTCCAAGACCTCCGGCAGTACCTCGACCCGTTCTTCAACGCGCTGAACTTCCTGCAGTGGGGGACCATCGTGGCCTCGGCCCTGTTGCTCTTCGCCGCCGCTCTGCAGATCAGCAACACGATCCGGTTGGCCGCCTTCGCCCGACGGCGGGAGATCGGCATCATGCGCCTGGTCGGGGCGAGCAACCTCTATATCACGTTGCCCTTCCTTTTTGAAGCAATATTTTCGGCGTTGGTCGGCGCAGCTCTCGCATGCGCCACATTGGCATCAGGCGTTTACTTCGTCATCATGCGTAAAGCTGAAGTCTCGATTCAGTCTTTACCATGGATTGGTTGGAAACAGGCAGCTTTGGCGATGACAGGGGTTGCCATCGTCGGGTTGCTTCTGTCTATAGTTCCCACGCTGGTGACAACCAGGAAGTACTTGAGGGTCTAACCGAGGGGTCTCACCCTCAACTAGAACTCAAGGGCCAAGCGCTCGACCGTCTCGAAGCACCGCGAATGCTGACAGGCGACCAGGCAGGCGGTCACACAACCAAACACTGGAATGGGGAAAGCTGTGGTTCCGGATCTTCCCTACGACCGCGAGGTCGTTCCGGACGGCAGCGAAGCACCTGTTGTTGGCAGTCGCTTCGCCCAGACGTCGGCGGGTTCTCGAACCCTTCGACGCTCTGCGTCCATGGGCATAACTACATTCGTCTCGACCCGATCGTCGCTACGGCAGCGGGTCGCCTTGATCGCCATGCTGGTGTCCTGCGCCCTCGCTTTCTCGGTCAGCGCGCCGGCCAACGCCGATGATCTGACCGACCAGCGCGACCGGGTCAAGCAGCAGCTCGCCAAGACCAAGAGTGACCTGAACGAGTCGAGCCACGCGCTCGCCGCCGCCGGCGTGGCCGTGGACGAGGCGCAGAACCGGCTGGAGTTCGCTCGGGACGCCCTGGCCGAGACGCAGCGGGAGCTGGCTGACGCGCGAGCCAAGGACCTGGCCATGGCGGCCAAGCTCAAGAAGGCGAAAGCTGAGCTCGCTGCCGCGAAGAGGGCGGTGATCGCCGGGCAGGCCAAGCTCGACGCCAAGAAGGCGATGGCCGGCGACATGGTCCGCGACCAGTATCAGCAGCAGACGAACCTGCTGCCGATCGCCATCCTGGTCGAGAGCGGCTCGACCGCCGATCTGCAGACCCGGATCCAGTGGTCGACCACGATGTTCGACACCACCCAGGCCAAGATCGACGAGCTCACGGTCATCCAGCACCAGCTGAACGCCGAGAAGGCCCGTCAGGCTCGGCTCGAGGCCGAGGTCGCCGCCGATCGTCAGGAGGCGGCCGCAAACCTCAAGGTGAAGGCCGGTCTCGAGCTCAAGGCCGAGCAGCAGGAGGCGGCGGTCACCGAACTCGTGCAGCAGCGCCAGGCGGTGGAGAACGCGGCCGCCGACGACGTCGCCCAGGACAAGTCGCAGTACGCCCAGCTGACGAAGGAACGCGCGTCGGTGGAGACCCGCATCGCGGCCCGGATCGCCAAGGAGAAGGCTGAGCGCAGGGCGGCCGAGAAGGCTGCAGCCCAGCGAGCAGCTGCCGCAGCCCGGAAGGCCGCAGCCAGGGCGGCCAAGGCGAGCAAGCAGAGCCCGAAGCGTTCCAGCAAGAAGTCACCAGCACCGGTCCGCCGGCCGAGCTCCTCCTCGTCAGGCGCCAGCAGCTCGGGCTCGAGTGCCCACCACGGCTTCGCCTACCCGGTTTCGGCGCCGATCACCTCGCCGTACGGGATGCGCTTCCACCCGGTCCTGCACTACTGGAAGCTGCACGACGGGACCGACTTCGGCGCCGGGTGTGGCACCGCGATCAGGGCGCCGTACCCCGGTCGGGTCGCGGAGCGGTACTACAACGCCGGCTACGGGAACCGCCTGATGATCGACCACGGTCGGGTCGACGGTAGCTACATCACCACCGGGTACAACCACGCGATCCGCTACACCGTCGGCGTCGGCCAACGCGTCAGCAAGGGTCAGGTCATCGGGTACGTCGGCACCACCGGCTTCTCCACCGGCTGCCACCTGCACCTGATGGTCTGGAAGAACGGCCGCGTCGTGAACCCGATGACCTGGTACTGACCCGGCGTCGTCGGTTCCCCAGGTAAACGTCCCGACCGGATCCGACGCCGCCAGGTCAGCGAGCCTCCCTGGACCGACTTCGAGCCGACCTCGAACGCTGCGAACGACTCGCCCCCGGACGCTGCACGGTCCTGGTGTGACGAGTGTGAACCCGGACAATTCACTCTCCGCCCACCGGATCCGCTGGGTAGAGTGCGAATTCCCCACGTTCACGTGGGGAACCGACCAACCGCACCAAGCACACGCCTGCACGACAGGCACGCCCGGGGCCAGAAACGGACCGCGAGCCGGGGAAGATGGAGTCATGGCGAAAGAGAAGGGCCACAAGCCCGTCGCGCAGAACCGCAAGGCTCGGCACGACTACCACATCCACGACACGTACGAGGCGGGCATCGTCCTCAGTGGCACGGAGGTCAAGTCGCTGCGCGAGGGACGCGCGAGCCTGATCGACGCCTTCGCCACCGTCGACGAGGGGGAGGTCTGGCTGCGCTCGGCGCACATCCCGGAGTACAGCCACGGCACCTGGACCAACCACACCGCCCGGCGGACTCGCAAGCTGCTGCTCAACCGCAAGGAGATCACCCGGATCGAACGCGACCTGAGCCAGGGTGGTGCCACGTTGATCCCGCTGTCCCTCTACTTCTCCGACGGGTACGCCAAGGTCGAGATCGCGATCGCCACGGGCAAGCGGGAGTACGACAAGCGGCAGACCCTCGCGACCCGGGATTTCCAGCGCGAGGCCCAGCGGGCCCTGGCCGATCGCAGCCGGGGCGGAGCCAAAGAATGACGCGTTCGCTGCACCGCCTCGTCCGCCTGCTGCTCGGACTCGTGTTGGCACTCGCCGGCGTCGTCGGCGCCGCTGCGCTGACCGCAGCCCCCGCGTACGCCGCCGACGACCAGATCGACTCCTTCGACATCACCTACGCCATGCAGCCCGACGGGGTCCTCAAGGTCACCGAGAAGATCGACTGGCGCTTCGGCAGCAACTCCGGCCGGCACGGGATCAAGCGCAACTTCGTCGTGCGGGAGCCGTACGACCAGACCCAGGATGCGGTCTACACGATCAGCAACATCTCGGTGCAGACCACCGGCGGGGTGTCTAACACCTTCAGCTCCTCGACGAGCGAGGAGCAGAGCGGCCGCGAGGAGACCCTCGAGCTGAAGATCGGCGATCCCGACGAGACGATCTCCGCGCCCACCGCGTCGTACACGATCTCCTACGACGTCGCTGGCGCCATGCGGAGCTTCCCGAACAAGAGCCCGGCGTACGACGAGTTCTACTGGGACGCTCTGGGCACAGGGTTCCCGCTGATCAAAGACGCCAGCGTCACCGCCACCGTGCCGGGCGGGGCCCAGGATGTGAGCTGTTTCGCCGGACCCCCGCAGAGCAAGACCGAGTGCACGGGCAAGGATTTCACCCCGGACGGGAAGGCCACGTTCAGCCAGGACAGCCTGCCGGCCACCCAGGGCATGACGATCGGCGTCAAGATCAAGCCGGGCCTGGTCAGTCCCAACACCCCGGATCTGCAGCCGGACGGTTCCAAGCTGACGGCAGCCGAGAAACTCGGCACCATCGTCATCGCCGCCGTCGGCGGCATCGTCCTCATCGGCTCGCCCCTGGCCGGAGTGTTCTGGTGGCGCAAGAACGGTCGCGACAAGCGGTACGCCGGCCTCGCGCCGGGCACGACCCCACTCGCCGGTCAGGCCGCTCACGTCGTGCCCAACGACCCTGATCTGCCCATCCCGGTGGCCTTCTCCCCGCCCCGGATCCCGGTGGCCGAGGCCGGGTTGCTGATCGACGGGCAGGTCGACGCCCGCGAAACCGCGGCGACGATCATCGACCTCGCCGTGCGCGGTGCCCTCACGGTGCAGAGCACCGACAAGGACGACTTCCAGGTCACGCTGGTCGATCCGTCCAAGGCCGCCGCGCCGCACGAGATGGTCTTGCTCACGGCACTCTTCGACGGTCAGCCTCCGGGGGCGACCAAGGACCTGTCGGCCCGGGGGAGCATGCTCGCGGCCCACAAGGAGATGCAGACCTCGGTACGCAACCAGGTCGCGGCTCGCGGCTGGTTCCGCAAGGTGCCTTCGGCCACCGCCACCGGCAGCTTCGGCGTTGGGGCCATCGCCCTGGTCGTCTTCGCGGCCTTCGGCATCGGCTGGGCCGTGCTCTGGGTGCTGGTGCCGTTGGCGCCGATCATCATCACGGTGGCCGTCATCCGGTCCAAGCTGAAACGCGGTCAGCGAACCGCCGACGGACGCGCAGTGTGCGACCAGGTGGAGGGCTTCAAGACCTATTTGTCCACGGCCGAGGCCGACCAGCTGAAGTTCGAGGAGGGGGAGGACATCTTCTCCAAGTACCTCCCCTGGGCCATCGTCTTCGAGCTGGCCGACCGGTGGGCCAAGATCTGCGGGGATCTCGTGGCGGCAGGACGAATTCCCAACGAGACTCCGTACTGGTACTACGGCAGCTACAACATGACCGCGTTCAACACCGGGTTCCTGACCAGCAGCCTGACCACGGCGGCGACCCCTGCTGCGTCCTCGGGGAGCAGTGGCACCGGTTTCGGCGGCGGCAGCTCCTTCGGCGGTGGTGGGTTCTCCGGCGGGGGCGGCGGCGGCGGTGGCGGCAGCAGCTGGTAGCCGCTGGCCCGGCGTCGTACCGGGCCAGCGAGTCAGTTGAGCGTCAGCCGACGCTGACCAGGTCGACCACGAAGATGAGGGTCTCACCGGGCTTGATGACGCCGCCGGCGCCACGGTCGCCGTAGCCCAGGTGCGGCGGGATGACCAGCTGCCGGCGTCCGCCCACCTTCATCCCCGACACACCCTGGTCCCAGCCCGCGATGACGCGGCCGGCACCGAGCGGGAAGTCCAACGGGGCACCGCGGTTGTACGAGGCGTCGAATTCCTCGCCGGTGCTCAGGGCGACCCCGACGTAGTGCACCTTCACCTTGTCGCCCGGGCCGGCCTCAGCTCCGCTGCCGACGGTGATGT
The DNA here is from genome assembly GCA_036524735.1 of Propionibacteriaceae bacterium. Lineage (GTDB taxonomy): Bacteria > Actinomycetota > Actinomycetes > Propionibacteriales > Propionibacteriaceae > Microlunatus. The sequence continues at coordinate 4,741 of DATDBS010000094.1, read as the reverse complement.
CGGTGATCTCGAGGTCCTCGGGCGGCGGGCCGTCGTAGAAGTCAATCTCTGGTTTCTCGGTCATAGCGTCCAACCTTAGGCCCCGCTCCGGGTTGATCCGGGGGAGTGCCTGATGGTGCCGCGCGTCGGGACTGACGATGCTTGAGGCATGAACGCGACCTACGAGCACCCCAGTCTCAAGATGCATGTCACTCCCGATCAGCGCGACCGCGCCGAGTCCTGGCTGAAAGAGGCCTATTCGGACGGCCGGATCAGCGAGGACGAGTTCGACCGGCGGATCGGCCAAGTCCTCTCCGCCGTGTCCCGCAAGGACCTCAACGACGCCTTCTATGGCCTCGTCTCGGTCCCCATGACCTCTCAGGCCCTCGGGGTCCATCCGGCCTACCAGCCCCTGGTTCGCCCGGAGACCCGTCAGCAGGCCGGCCGTGGGGTCGCCGCCTTCGCACACTTCTCCGCGTTCTTCCTGTGGCTGCTCGGCCCGGCCCTGGTGTACGCGCTCTCCACCCCCGGGACGTACGCCCGCAAGGAGGCCGCCAAGGCGTTCAACTTCCAGGTCGTGTCCTCGGTCGGGCTGGCTGGCGTCGCCATCGTCGGCGGCATCACCGGTGCGGACTGGATCGGTGGGCTGTTCGCCCTCGCCTTCCTCGGCTGGATCGTGCTGACGGTCGTGGGCGGGGCCAAGGCCCTGCAGGGTGAGGAGTGGCGCAACCCGGTCAAGGCCGTCGTCAAGCTCGAGGTCCTGCCGGAGAAGTAGCCGGGAAGAATTCTGGGTGCTCACACGTTGACGATCGCGTAGAGTGTGACCTCGCAGCCGGTCGACTCCCAGGAGCAGGCAGGCCGCGGGTACAACTCAATAGGGGGTGATCGGTTTCGACTTGGGTCGATAGTCCCAGGAGAAGCGGGCCGAGAATCCAAGGTCAACTCGTTAATGTCCCTTGGAAACCAATAAGTGCCAATTCTAAGCGCACTTCGTTCGCTCTCGCTGCCTGACAGTGATCGAACCGTCAGCCTGGGCGCGCCTTCGTCCCAGATCCTGGCGTCATCAAGAGGGCTTACCTGCTGAGAGTCGTCCCAGGACTTAGCGGGAAAATAAACTGAGACTGGGCCTGTCTGCAACGTGCTAGCGCGAGTGCAGGGGCCGAGAAAAGCGTCTAGCTAGCTGCGCCCGGAGAAGTCCTAGGTCGTCGTCTGAGGACGCGGGTTCGATTCCCGCCACCTCCACCCCTGAAGCCGTACGCCAAGACCCCGTCCACCACCAGGTGGGCGGGGTCTTTGCATGGGGGCTGATGCCACACTGCTGGGGCGACCCGAGAGGAATCAACCATGAGCCAGCAGCACGCAGAAGGCACCTTCGTGGTGGTCAGCTTCGCGCCCGTCGACGTCACCCCCTCCGTTGAGGTCGCCACCGCAATGGCGAGCGGACTGGCCACGATGGAGAAGCGCTACACCGGTGAGATCGAGGGAGTCTCCTCGACCCTGTTCACCTACACGCGGAGTGCGACGAGCGAGTCCGGGACGTACGTCGCGGTGGAGGCGTTTGCCGGCCTCGTCAACGGGGCCAGCGGCGGCTTCAACTTCCTGCACGCCGCCTCGACCCACGGCGAGGACCGCTACGGTGAGTTCTTCACCATCGTCGACGACAGCGGCACCGACGGCCTGGCCGGTATCACCGGCGCCGGAGGGATGGCGGTCGATGCCGACGGCACGCACCGCATCTGGTTCGACTACCTCCTGCCCTGACGCACCTACCTCCGGTCGGTGGTAGGTGGCTCCCACCGACCGGTGCGGATGGCCAGCTCGATCGAGGTCATCCCCGGCTGGCGCATGAAGCCCAGCCGAGTCATCCGCTCGGCCCGCTCCCGGTTGGTCGCGCTCCAGGTGCTGCGGGGGTTGCGAGGGGAGAACGACAGGTAGCAGCTCGTGTCGTCACGCTTGACGACCAGGCTGTCGACCCAGCCGAAGCAGAGCGCGTGCTCGATGGCCTCCCGGTAGCCCACGGTGGGCTCGTCGCTGCCTGCAGTGAAGATGATCAACCAGATCCGGGCGTGGGTTTCGCCGTGCTCGGCCAGCCAGCCGCGCCACTCCGCCAGGTCGCGGGCGCGGACGGCCGGGGTGCCGCGGAAGGTCTCGGTGGCAGGGTCGGTCGGACGGAGCTGGATGGATGTCGTCGTCATGCCGAGCAGTCAACGCGAGCCCACTGACAGTTTTGCTGGTCTAGCGGGGGAGCCGGTCACCTCGGGCCTGGACCAGGGTCACCGGGGCGGTCAGCCGCCAGGCTTCGTACGTCAGCTCCGCCAGCTCGGCCCGGTCCACGCCGTCGAGCTGGACGACGACCCAGCCGAACTGGCCGATGGTGAACTGCACCTCGAACACCTCGGGGCGTTCGCTGACCAGAGCCAGCTGCTCGGCGAGGAGCTGCTTCAACCCGACGGTCTGGGTCGCCTCCCACAGGTAACCGAAGGTGTTTCCGTGGACCCGGAGGGTGGCGTACCGGGAGCCGTCCTTGATCTCGACGCCGTCCAGCTGGTGCGCGAGCTCGAGGAAACCCTCCGAACGCATGGCCACCTGGATATCAAAGCAGGCGAGACTAGGAGTCGTGCACCCTCTGCCAGAGCTGCGGGAACCCGTCCGGATGATCGGCCGACGGACGTTCGATTTCGACCGCGAGATCGTCGTGATGGGCATCGTCAACCGAACCCCGGACTCGTTCTTCGACGTGGGCCGGACCTATGCCCTCGACGCTGCCGTGGCTGCGGCACTCGCCGCCGCCGAGGCCGGGGCGGGCTGGATCGACATCGGTGGGGTGCCGTTCTCACCCGACACCCCCGAGGTCAGCGAGGCCGAGGAGCTGGACCGGGTGGTGCCGGTGGTGGCTGCCGTCGCGGCCGTCAGCGACGTGGTCATCTCGGTGGACACCTTCCGGCCCGAGGTCGCGGCCCGGAGCCTGGCGGCGGGCGCTGCCGTGATCAACGACACGACCGGCCTCAGCGATCCCGAGTTGGCCGCCGTGGTGGCCCAGACCAGATCGACGGTGGTCATCACCCACAGCAGGGCTCAACCGCGACAGCACTTCCGGCGACCGGAGTACGGCGACGTCGTGGCCGAGGTGCGGACGTTCCTCGAGGAACGGGTGCAACGGGCCGTCGACCTCGGGGTGTCCGAGGCCCACATCGTGATCGACCCCGGCCACGACCTGAACAAGAACACGCTGCACACACTCGAGCTCACGCGCCGGCTGTCGGAGATCGCGGCTATCGGCCTGCCCATGCTCGCGGCCGTGTCCAACAAGGACTTCATCGGGGAGGCCACGGGTCTGGCCAAGCCCGAACGGTTGGCGCCGTCGATCGCAGCGGCCACCGTGTGCGCCTTGGCCGGGGCCCGCATCCTGCGGATGCACGACGTCGCGGCGTCGGTCGCGGCAGTGCAGATGGTCGAGGCCATCCTCGGCTTTCGGCCACCGGCCTACCTCGAGCACAACATGAGCTGAGGTGTCAGGGGCCCTGGCTACGCTGACGCCATGACGGTCTGGGAGCGCGAGCAGGTGCTGGCCCTGGCGCCCGACGCGGGTTCGGTCAGCGCTGCGCTGGAGCAGACCCGTCCCGGTCGCTGGAGCGATCTGGGAGCGCGCCCTTCGCCAGGCTCAGGCCCTTCGACAGGCTCAGGGAGCGGGGCGGTGTGGGGGAGCTGTCGCGGCAGCGGCCAGACGCCGTACCGGACCGTGGTCGAGCTGAACAGCCCTCCGGCGTACAGCTGCACCTGTCCCAGCCGCAAGATTCCCTGCAAGCACGCGCTCGCCCTCCTGCTGCTGTGGAGCGCGGGCCAGGTCGGGGAGGCAGAAGCGCCGGCGTACGCGGTGGAGTGGCTCGGGAAGAGGGCGCAACGGGCCGCCCAGCAGGAGGGTCGTGAGGCACGTCCACCCGGTGAGCTGGCCGATCCGGATGCTGCGGTCAAGAGAGCCGCGGCCCGCGCCGAACGGGTGGCCGGTGGCCTGGACGAGCTCGACCAGTGGCTCAGCGATCAGCTGCACGGCGGGCTGGCGGGGCTGGAGCGTGCCGGTTACAGCCACTTCGAGTCGATCGCCGCCCGGATGATCGACGCTCAGGCGCCTGGGATCGCCGGCCTGCTGAGAGCGCTGCCGGGCGAGTTCGCCGGCGAGGGTTGGCCGGCTCGGGTGCTGGATCAGCTGGCGGCACTGCACCTGCTCAGCCGGGCCCACCGTCAGCTCGACCAGCTCGACGTGGAGCTCGCGGCGACCGTGCGGTCGCGGGTCGGCTATCCGGTGGCGAAGGACGACGTCTTGGCTCGGCCCGGTATCACCGATGACTGGGTCGCGCTCGGGATGGTCGACACCGTGGAATACCGGCTGGAGACCCGGCGGGTGTGGCTCTACGGCGCCGCATCGCAGCGTTGGGCGATGCTCCTGAGCTTCGCGCCACCCGGGGGTGCGCTGGACTCGAGCGTGGTTCCCGGTGGACGCGTCCGCGGCGCCATGCACTTCTACCCGGGTTCGGGTCAGGTCCGGGGTTTGGTCGGCGAGAGGTCCAGCACCGCCGGCGCTCCGGTCTATCCCCACCCAGCGACCCACGCCGAGGTCCAGCAGCAGTTCGCCGCACTGCTGGCCGCTGATCCGTGGGCCAGCCGGATGCCCGCCGCGATCTCGGCGGCAGCAGTGCCGCCCCGGCGGCCGGACGAGCGATGGCGACTGCGCGACCACGACGGGGTGGTCAGCGAAGTCATCGGG
>DATDBS010000093.1:0-20914 GCA_036524735.1 Propionibacteriaceae bacterium | reverse complement strand
GCCACGGGTCGCGTTCACCAGCTCGGGCAGCAACTCACCGGCCGGGATGACGGAGACGTCGTCCCGGCCGTTCAGCGTCTCCGTGACGACGTCCTCGGTCTCGCGCCGGTGGGGTGAGCAGGTGACGTACGCGACCACCCCGCCTGGGGCAGCCGCCTCCAGTGCCGAGGCCAGCAGGGCGAGCTGGAGCGGGTGCAGCTCCTCGACGACCTCGGCCCCGCGGCGCCACCGCGACTCCGGTCGACGCCGGAGAGCGCCCAGCCCCGAGCAGGGCACGTCGGCGAGCACCCGGGTGAAGCTGCGCGTACGCCAAGCCGGCACGGTGCCGTCGGCCACGACCACGGTGGGCGGCTTGTCGTAGGCACGGCAAGCCGCCACGACCAGCGCGGCCCGGTGGGGAGCCAGCTCGGCGGCGAGCACGGTCGACCCGTCGGCCGCGGCGAGCCCGGTCAACAGCGCGGTCTTGCCGCCGGGTCCCGACGCCAGGTCCAACCACCAGCCGGGCTCGGCTTCGGCACGGCTCAGGGCCAGGGCCACCAACTGAGACCCCTCGTCCTGGACCCCGGCCCGACCGGACCGTACGGCGTCCAGCTCAGCCGGGTTGCCGGTCCAGCGGGCGGCGAAAGGCGAGTGCAGGGCCGGCTCGGCGCCGGCCCGCACCAGGTCGTCGACCTCGGTCAGCCCGGGCCGGACCACCAGGGTGACCGCCGGGCTGTCGTTGTCGGCGTGCAGCGCGGTCTCGAGCTCGTCGGCGGGCAGCCGGTCGGCGTACGCCTCGACGATCCACCGCGGGTGCGCGGTCATCAGGGCAAGCCGGTCGAGGTCATCGAGACCGGCGGACAGTGACTCCAGCCAGCCCTCCAGGTCGCGGGCCGCGACCTTGCGCAGCACGGCGTTGACGAGTCCCGTCAGCCGCTCCCCGACCGTGGCTGCGGCCAGGTCGACCATTGCGCCCACGGCGGCGTGGGTCGGGACCCGCATCGACAGGATCTGATGGGCACCGAGCCGGAGCAGGTCGACCGCCGCCGGCTGCAGGGTGCTCAGCGACCGGCCGGCCGCCGCGGCGATGATCGTGTCGTAGCCGCCCTGCAGCCGGCAGGTGCCGGCGACCAGCTCGGTGGCGAAGGCCGCGTCCCGGCCGGTGAGGCCCCGCTCGGTGAGCAGCTTGGCCAGCACCAGGTTGGCGTACGCACCGTCGGCGTTGACCGCCCGGAGGGCGTCGAAGGCGAGCCGGCGGGGCCGGTCGGGCTGGCGGCGACGCGGCGCGTCGGCCATTCAGCTGCCCAACGTCGGGGCGGCGTCGAAGGTGATCCCGCGCGCCCAGTCGGCGGCGTTCATGGGTTTCTTGCCCTGGGCCTGTACGACTCCGAGCTCGATGGCCCGCGTCGCCGTACCGACCTGGACCGACTTCTTCGTGACCTCCAGGGCACCCGGTGCGAGCGGTTGTGCGGCGATTCGGGCCGAGTTGACCTTGAACCGTTCACCGCGGAACGTCGTCCACGCCCCCGGGGCGGGTGAGCAGCCACGGATGAGCCGGTCGATGACGTCGGCGGGTGAGTCCCAGTGGATCTGTGCGTCCTCGACGTTGAGCTTGCTGGCGTAGCTCACGTCGGCCTCGGGCTGGGGTGTCGGCACCGCGCCGTCCTCGATGGCGTCGAGCGTGTGGACCAACAGCTCCGACCCGGTCAGCGACAGCCGGTGCAGCAGGTCGCCCGAGGTGTCGGTGGGCCGGATGGTCTCCGTGACCAACCCGTACGTCGGTCCGGCGTCGAGCTCCAGGACGATCTGGAACGTCGTGGCCCCGGTGGTCTGATCCCCGGCCAGGATGGAGTGCTGCACCGGCGCGGCCCCCCGCCAGGCCGGCAGCAGGGAGAAGTGCAGATTCACGAAGCCGTGCCGGGGGATGTCCAGGACGCGCTGGGGCAGCAGAGCGCCGTACGCCACCACCGGGCAGCAGTCCGGTGCGAGCTCGGTCAGCCGGGCGATGAAGTCCTCGTCGCGCGGGCGCTGCGGTTTCAGGGTCTCGAGACCGAGCGCGGCCGCGCGCTCGGCGACCGGACTCGCCGTCAGCTTCTTGCCCCGCCCGCTCGGCGCGTCCGGCCGGGTCACGACGGCGATCACGTCGTGACGCGACGCGAGCAGGGCGTCCAACGACGGGACAGCCACCTCGGGGGTTCCGGCAAACACGATTCGCACCGCAGGAGTCTACGGCCGCAGCGCTCGGCCACCCCGCAGTCCTCGACCCCGCGCCCTCTACCCGGCGCCCCTCACCCCAGCGCCACCGGGTCGACGCGGATCCTGATCGCCCCGTCACTCTTGCGGGCGCTGCGGATCGAGGCCACGTCTTTGGCGGCGCGAACCAGCGACGCTCCGTCGGCGGTCGGCGCCCGGATGGTCAACCGGTGCAGCATCACCTCGGAGTGGGGCTGAGCTCCGAGCTCCACCGGGCCGAGCAGCTCACTCCGGTCGGGCAGCCGGGCATGGGCGAGGAAGTCGTCGAGCGCCTCGGTCTGCCCGTCCACGGTCAACATCTTGACCGCCGGCGGGAACCCCGCGTCGGCCCGATCGGCCAGCTCCCGGGCCGCGAAGCCACCCGGATCGACCCGGACCAGGGCCTGCAGGGCCCGCCCGGAGCTCTCCCCCACCGCGATCACCGAACCGCCGTCGGCACCCCCGCGGACCAGGGCGACGACGTGCAGCCAGCGCCGCAACGCTTCCTCCGATGCCCTCAGGTCCGCACGGAGCAGCAGCAGGTTGGTGTCCAGCAACACCGCGCCGGCGTACCCCCCGACGGCCGGAGGCTCGGCACCCGGGGTGGCGACCACGATCGCCGGAGCGTCCGGCACCGGACTGAGCACCTTGCCGCCGGAGGACTGCAGCACGGCGGTCTGGGGGAAGGCTTTGCCCAGCTCCTCGGCTGTCCGCTCGGAACCGACCACGGGCGCGCGCATCCGCCGTGAACCGCAGATGGGGCACTCCCAGTCCACCTGCGGGCGCGCACACCAGCGACAGCTGGCCTGCACCTGGGTGCCCTGGCCGCGTCCGGCCTTGGTCGGTCCGCCGCAGAACCGGCAGTGCGCCGGCTCCCGGCAGCTCTGGCAGACCAATGCCACCAGATAACCCGCCCGCGGGACCTGGACCAGCACCGGCCCCTGCGGCAGCGCCCCCCGCATCACCTCGAAGACCTCGTGCGGCAGCCGGGCGGCCCGGGCTGCCGAGTCCCGGGCCAGGGCGAAGTCGGAGTCAGCGGTGACCTTGACCCGGGGGGCGGTGTGGCGTACGACGGTGCGCTCCTGAGCCAGCGCGTGCAGCCAGCCACGGTTGAGCCAGGACTGCACCTCGGCGGTGCGGGCGTACCCGGCGAAGAGCACCCCCGCACCGGTCTGGGCCGCACGCAGGGCGAGCACGTCCCGCGCGTGCGGGTACGGCGACCGTGGCTCGGAGAGCAGGTCGTCGCCGTCGTCCCAGAGCGCGACCAGACCGAGGTCGTGCACGGGCGCGTACGCCGCCGCCCGGTTCCCGATCACCACCTTGACCCGGCCGCGCAGTGCAGCCAGAAAGGCCCGGTAGCGGGCGGCGGGCCCCGCCTCGCCGACCAGGACGGCGAAGCCCTGGCGGCCCAACGCCGCCTCGCAGGCCTTCTTGAGCCCGTCCAGGTCCCGCTGGTCCGGCACCACGATGACCACTCCGCGCCCGCTCTCGACGCAGGCCCGGGCCGCGCTCGCCAACCCGGCTGCCCAGTCTCCGCTGGGCGAGGCGCTGGGGGTGACCTGCCAGGCGGCGCGGGGGCTGGCCCCCGAGCGCAGCGCGGTCAGCAGACCCTCGCCGTGCGGGTACTCCGTGAGCGGCCCGGTCCCCAGCTCGGGCAGCTGGCTGTCCGCCTCACCCGGGATGGCCTGCTCGGTCGCGGCGTGCCGGGGCGGGATGGCTAGTCGCATCACGTCGGAGAAGGTGCCCGCGTAATGGTCGGCGACGCTGCGGATCAGGGTCGCGACCTCGGGGGTGAGGACCGGCTCGGCCGAGACCACCTTGTGCAGCTCGGCCAGCGCCCCCTCGTGGTCGGTGCCCGCCACCCGCTCCAGCACGAACCCGTCGCGCAGCTTGCCGGCGAACCTCACCCGCACCCGGGCCCCAGGCACCGCCTCGGCCTCCTGGGCCGGGGTGACCGCGTAGTCGAAGGGTCGGTCGAGATGGCTGAGAGGCATGTCGACCGCGACCCGGGCGACGGGGCGCGGCCCGGCGTCGGGTGGGGTCGGGTGAGGCACACCAGATGATAGGCAGCCACCACTGACAGTCTTCGGGTCGCGGCCGCCGAGGCTGGCAGAGTGTGGGCCATGGCCGGCCCCGTACCCGAGAACACGACCGACACCGACGACGCCGTACGCACGTTGCTCGCCTTCCTCGGGGCCGCGATGGTGGCCACTGGTCAGCCGGTCTGCGACGTCGAGGACGAACTGACCGAGGTCAGCGTGGCCCTCGGCTATCCGGACGTGCAGATCGCGGCCGCGCCGACCGGTCTGACCCTCAACCTGGCCAGCGGCCAGCCGGCGACGTACGAGTCGGTGAACGGCCAGCTCAGACTCGACCAGGCCGCCGAGGTACGCCGGATCCGCTACCAGCTGGCGCACGGGCTGGTGTCGGTGTCGCAGGCCCAGGCCGACCTGTTGAGCCTCCGCGACCAGCCACCCCGCTATCCGGCCTGGCTGGCGAACCTGGGCTGGATCGGGATCGCCACCGGTATCGCGCTGATCCTGCAACCGGGTTGGGCCAACGTCGCCTTCGCCGCGGTGGGGGCCGTGGTCGTCATCTTCCTGTTCCGGATGGGCCAGCGGTTCAGCCTGATCGCGACCCTGCTGCCGACGCTGGCGGCGTTCTCGCTGGCGTGTCTGGTCTTCGCCGCCGCCAACGCCGGCTGGGTCGAGGGGCCGTTGCGGACCCTGCTGCCTCCGCTCGCTGTCCTGCTCCCCGGGGCCCTGCTGGTCACGGCCATGTCCGAACTGGCGGCTGGCGACATGGTGGCCGGTTCCTCGCGTCTGGTCTTCGGCCTGGTCCAGCTGCTGCTGTTCACGCTCGGCATCGTCGCGGCGACCCGGGTGGTGCCCATCGCGGCCGGCGAGCTGACCAATGTCCGGGTCGATGAGCTCGGCTGGTGGGCGGCACCCGTCGGGTTGGTCCTGATCAGCATCGGGATCGGGGTCCTGGAGAGCCCTCCACTGCGCCTGCTCCCCTGGATCAGCCTTGGACTGGTGCTCGCCTTCGTCGCCCAGACCCTCGGTCAGCACCTGGGCGGCGCGACCCTGGGCAGCTTCCTCGGCGCCCTGGCCGCGAGCCTCGGTGCCTCCCTGGTCGAGGCCATCAAACCGACCCTGCCGCGGATGGTGGTCTTCCTACCCTCCTTCTGGCTGCTGGTGCCGGGCAGCCTCGGTCTGGTCTCCACCACGCAGCTCGCGGTCAACCCGGCCGGTGAAGGAGCCAATGCAGTGGGCGTGGTCTCGGTGGTCTGTGCGATCGCCCTCGGCCTGCTCGTCGGTGCGGCCGTGGCGCGGTCGATTCGCGGTGCGGTGGGACGAATTCGACCCCGGGTGAAGAAAACTTCGTTCGTCCTCTAACGCCAGGGCGGGTGGGTGCGTACCCACCTACGTCGCCGACCGGTGACACCCGGCCCGGGCAGGGCGACGGAGAGGAACACACCATGAAGATGCGCAGAGCCGCGGTATCCGCAGCCGTGCTCGCAGCCGGTCTGCTGGCCATCCCGGCCGCCAACGCTTCGGCCGCCCCCAGCACCGACGCGACCGGTCTCGCCAGCAATGGCACCAAGCTCACCCGTTTCGACACCGACCGTCCCGACCGGGCGTACCGCATCGGCACCATCAGCGGTCTGAGCGGTGATACCTCTCTGGTCGGCATCGACCGTCGGGTCCAGAACGGCAAGCTGTACGGCGTCGGCAACTCCGGCGGCATCTACACCCTGTCCACCAGCTCCGCCAAGGCCACCAAGGTCGGTCAGCTCACCATCGCCCTGTCCGGCGACAGCTTCGGCGTGGACTTCAACCCGGCGGCCAACGCGCTGCGCATCATCAGCAACACGGGCCAGAACCTGCGTCAGCCCTTCGGCACCACCGACGGACCGACCGTGGCCACCGTGGCCGACGGCGGGCTCAACTACCTGACCGTCAGCGCACCCGGCGTGGTCGCTGCGGCGTACACGAACAACGACCTGAACCTCGAGACCGCCACCAGCCTGTTCGACATCGACTCCACCCTCGACCAGGTGGCGTTGCAGTCCCCGGCCAACTCGGGCTCGCTGGCCGCGACCGGCAAGCTGGGCGTCGACGTACCGGCCGAGGTCGGCTTCGACATCTTCACCAAGCTGAAGAAGGGCAAGGCCGTCTCGTCGAAGGGTTACATCACCTTCTTCAACCAGGGCCACCACATGCTCTACTCGGTGGACCTGCTGACCGGTGCCGCCTCGTACGAGGGTCGCCAGAAGTACAGCGTGACCGACCTCGCCGTCGACCTCTGGTAGGTCCCGGCTAGCTGAACGACCTGCAAGTATCCGACCGCACAGGGGGCGTGTGACGGCAGGGGCTCATGTGCCTGATGGTGCGTGCGTCCCTGCCGGGCTGGGGTGCCGGTTTCGCAGGTATACCTGCGATGTGGGCACTTTTACCCAGGACATATCGCGGGTAGAGCGCGGACATCGCAGGTATACCTGCGAAACCAACAGGCCACCGGAGAGCTCCGGTACGGCCGAGGCCCGGCGACCGGAGACCGGGTACGGCAGGAACCGCTGGCTTCTACTGAACCGTCAGCCGCGAACGGCGGCGGCGAGGGCCTCGGCTCGGTCGGTCCGCTCCCAGGTCAGGTTGGGGAGCTCGCGGCCGAAGTGACCGTACGCCGCCGTCGGGGTGTAGATCGGCCGCTTCAGGTCCAGGTCGCGGATGATCGCGGCGGGTCGAAGGTCGAACACCGCGAGCACAGCCGTCTGGATCTGCTCCACAGGCACGGACTCGGTGCCGAAGGTCTCGACGTAGAAGCCGACCGGGTTCGCCTTGCCGATCGCGTACGCCACCTGGACCTCGCAGCGCTGGGCCAGTCCAGCCGCAACGACGTTCTTGGCCACCCAGCGCATCGCGTACGCAGCGGAACGGTCGACCTTGGACGGGTCCTTGCCGGAGAAGGCGCCACCACCGTGGCGGGACATGCCGCCGTACGTGTCGACGATGATCTTGCGGCCGGTCAGCCCGGCATCGCCCATCGGACCACCGATCTCGAAACGTCCGGTCGGGTTGACCAAGAGCCGGTAGTCACTGGCGTCGATGTCGTAGCCCTGCAGCACCTCGGCGACGACGTGCTTGCGAACGTCGGGGGCGAGCAGCGCGTCGAGGTCGATGTCGGCCGCGTGCTGGCTCGAGACCACCACGGTGTCCAGGCGTACGGGCTTGTCGCCCTCGTACTCGACGGTCACCTGGGTCTTGCCGTCCGGACGGAGGTACGGCATGGTGCCGTCCTTACGCACTTCGGAGAGCTTCTCGGCCAGCCGGTGGGCGAGGTCGATGGGCAGCGGCATCAGGGTGGGCGTCTCGCTGCACGCGTAGCCGAACATCAGGCCCTGGTCGCCGGCGCCCTGGGCGTCGATCGCGTCGACCGACTCACCCGTCCGGCTCTCGAACGCGGTGTCGACCCCCTGAGCGATGTCGGGTGACTGCTGGCCGATCGCGATGGTGACCCCGCAGGAGGCCCCGTCGAAACCCTTGGTCGAGGAGTCGTAGCCGATGTCGATGATCCGCTGCCGCACGATCTTCGGGATCTCGACGTACGACTCGGTCGTCACCTCACCCGCGACCACGACCAGGCCGGTGGTCACCAGACACTCCACCGCGACCCGGCTGTGGGGATCCTGCTCGAGGAGAGCGTCCAGGACGGTATCGCTGATCTGGTCAGCAATCTTGTCCGGATGCCCTTCGGTGACCGATTCGGACGTGAAGAGTCTGCGCGCCATGGGAGAGAAATTTACCCGCGGGTGCGCAAAAAAAGAGCCGCATCCCAAATGTTGTGCGCCACGTTGTCCTTGCTGCCCTGGATCACGTCACTCGCACCGGCGGCGCTCAACACGACGACCTCGTTGTCCGGCTGCCCGAACACCCGGCCCTGACCGACGTCGTTCAGCACCAACAGGTCGCAGCCCTTGCGAGCCAGCTTGGCCTGCCCGAGCGCCACCAACGCATCGTGGTCGCTGGCGGCGGTCTCCGCCGCGAAGCCCACGATCACCTGGGCCGGGTCGGTCCGGGCGCCCACCAGACCGGCGAGCACGTCCGGGGTCTGGACCAGATCGAGGTCGAGCCCACCGTTGCCGGACTTCTTGATCTTGGTGTCGCTGACGGCTGCCGGGGTGAAGTCGGCCGGGGCGGCGGCCATCACGACGATGTGGGCTCCGTCGGCGGCGCGCGTCATGGCCCGGCCGAGATCGCTGGTGGAGACCACGGTCTCGAGCTCGGTGCCCGGAGGTGCGGGCCGGTCCACGTTGGCCGCAACCAGTCGCACCCGGGCGCCCCGCAGCACGGCGGCCCGGGCCAGGGCCCAGCCCATCAGGCCGGACGAGGAGTTCCCGAGGAAGCGGACGGGGTCCAGGTGTTCGCGGGTGCCGCCGGCGCTGACGGCGACGGTGAGACCGGCCAGGTCTCGCTCCGCCAGCCGGGCCGCAACGCTCGGATCGCTGAGCACGGAGCGAGCGACCGCCAGCAGCTCCACCGGGTCGGGCAGCCGGCCGGGGCCGGAGTCAGGGCCGGTCAGTCGCCCGTCGTCCGGGTCGATGACCACGCACCCGCGGGCTCTCAGCGTGGCCACGTTGGCCTGGGTGGCGGGATGCAACCACATCTCGGTGTGCATGGCCGGGGCGAAGATCACCGGGCACCGGGCGCTCAGCAGGACGTTGGTCAACAGGTCGTCGGCCCGGCCGGTAGCTGCTCGCGCCAGCAGGTCGGCCGTGGCCGGGGCCACGAAGACCAGGTCTGCCTCTTGGCCGAGCTTGACGTGCGGTACGGACTCCGCCCCGTCCCAGACGGTGGTCGACACGGGCCGACCCGACAGGGCCGCCCAAGTCGCCGCGCCGACGAAGTGCAGAGCCGACTCGGTGGGCACGACCGTGATGTCGTGCCCGTCCCCGAGCAGTCGTCGAAGGAGCTCACACGTCTTGTACGCCGCGATGCCGCCGGCGACGCCCAGGACGATACGGCTCATAGGGGTGGGGTGGCCTCAGCTGAGGTCAGGCGTCAGGCCGGGTCGCTGAACGGGGTCGGCGTCTCGGTGGCGTCGGCCTCGGGGGCGTCCGGATCGATGTCGATGCAGGAGAGCTTGCCGGCGTTGACCTCGCGCAGGGCGATGGACAGCGGCTTCTCCTGGACGCCGGTCTCGACGAGCGGGCCCACGTGGTCGAGGAGGCCCTCACCGAGCTGGGAGTAGTACGCGTTGATCTGGCGAGCGCGCTTGGCCGCGAACAGCACCAGCTTGTACTTCGAGTCGGAGTGGGTCAGCAGGTCGTCGATGGGCGGGTTGGTGATGCCCAGCGCGACCGGGGAGTTTCCAGACAAGATGAACCTTCGTTGATCAGGGAGCAGAGACGGCTGCGTCGACAGGAGGTGGCCTGCGAGCACGCCGAGATGGCCTGCAGAACTTACAGACGGGCCAACTCTACCAAGTCGTCGACCGCTTGGCCCACTTCGCGGTTGACCACCACGAAGTCGAACTCCGACTGGGAGGCGAGCTCGGCTTTCGCCGTGACCAATCGCCGCTGCTGCTGCTCGTCCGACTCGGTGCCGCGACCGACGAGCCGGCGTACGAGCTCGTCCCACGAGGGGGGCGCCAAGAATACGAACTGGGCCTCGGGCCAGCTGGTCCGGACCTGCCGGGCTCCCTGCAGGTCGATCTCCAGGATGGCTGGGCGACCGGCCCCCAGCGCAGCCAGCACCGGCGCCTTCGGGGTGCCGTAGCGGTGCACACCGTGCACCACCGCCCACTCCAGGAGGAGCCCGCCCTCGACGAGCTCGTCGAACTCGGCCTCGGAGGCGAACAGGTAGTGCCGACCGTCGACCTCACCGGGCCGCGGGGCCCGGGTCGTGGCCGACACCGAGACGAAGATCTCCGGATGGGCCTTGGCCAGCGCCGCGACGACCGTTCCCTTGCCGACCGCGGTCGGGCCGGAGACCACCGTCAACCGAGGAGACCCGGCCGGCGGGGGTGCACTCACGAGAGGGAGGTCGGCGGGCGGGTGGAGAACTCGGCGACCAGCGCAGCGAGCTGGTGCTTTCCGAGCCCCCGCAGCCGCCGGTTGGCGGCGATGTCGAGCCGCTCCATCACCTTGGTGGCCCGCACGCTGCCGACCCGCGGCAGGGCCTTGAGCACGTCCAAGACTTTGGCGTGAGCGATCACGTCGTCGTGCTCGGCTTCCCCGAGCACGTCCGCCAGGGTGCGCTCGCCCGTGCGCAGGGCCTGCTTCACCTCGGCTCGCCGACGGCGGGCCTCGGTCGCGGCGTGCCGCGCCTGCTGGCGCTGCTCGTCGCTCAGCGGGGGAATCGTCACCTGAAGTCCTCGATCTAGCGCCCGCGTTCATGCGGCACTGCAACGTACGTGTGGGGTGACCCGTCGGCGGTGACGAGTCAGTCGGATGACTTGAGAACCTACCCCAACAACACGACTGCTTTCATCTCGTTCACGGCTCGTCTCGCCGCGTCGCGCAGCGCATCCGGAGACGGCCCCGCCGACATGACCTCGCGGCTCATCGTCGGCAGCACCAGCGTCGTCGCCGGACCGAAAACCTGGGTCAGATCGGCGGCTCCTGCACCCTGGGCGCCCAGCCCCGGCGCCAGGATCGATCCGTTGAGCGCACTAAAGTCGACCCCCGTACGGCCGATCGTCGCCCCGACCACGACCCCGACGTGACCGAGGGCCGCGCCGACGTTGTGGGCGGCGGCCTCGTCGATCACGACCTGGCCGACCAGGCGGTCGTCCCCGGTACGAGCGTGCTGGAATTGGGGGCCCTCGGGGTTGCTGGTCAGCGCGAGCACGTAGACCCCGCGGCCGTGCTGCTTCGCGAGGTCGATCGCTCCGGCCAGCGACCCGAAACCGAGGTAAGGACTGAGCGTGATCGCGTCGGCGGCGAGCGGCGAGCCGTCGGCGAGGTATGCCGCGGCGTACGCGTCCATGGTCGATCCGATGTCCCCGCGCTTGACGTCGAGCAGGGACAGCGCGCCGGCGGCGTTGATGTCGGCGAGGACCCGCTCGAGGACCGTCACCCCCGCCGAGCCGTACGCCTCGAAGAAGGCCGACTGAGGCTTGAACACCGCGACGACGTCGCCGAGGGCCTCGAC
Organism: Propionibacteriaceae bacterium; assembly: GCA_036524735.1. GTDB lineage: Bacteria > Actinomycetota > Actinomycetes > Propionibacteriales > Propionibacteriaceae > Microlunatus. The sequence continues at coordinate 9,548 of DATDBS010000093.1, read as the reverse complement.
CATGCCGCGGGCGCAGCGCTCGAGACCGGCCACGTCGGTGTTCAGGCCCCAGGCCCGCAAGACGCCCGGGTGCGGGTCGACGCCCACGCAGAGCGGCCCCCGCGCCGCCAGGGCCTCGGTCAGCCGTACGCCGTACCCAGCTCTCATGCGGATGCCCCCTCGAGTCGGCTGAGGGCCTTGACCAGGCCGGGTCCGCCGTAGATGTAACCGGTGTACAGCTGGATCAGCGAGGCGCCGGCGTCGAGCATCGCCACACCGTCGTCGCGGGTCATGATGCCGCCGACACCGATGATCGGCAGATCCGTGCGAGCCGCCAGGAAGGCGACGACCTCGCGGGCGCGAAGCGTCAACGGGGCACCGGACAGTCCGCCGGCCTGGGTCGACTTCCACGCGTCCGGGGCGGCGAGCCCGTCGCGACCCAGGGTGGTGTTGGTGGCGATCAGGCCCTGGGCACCGGACTCGGTGCAGACCCCGATCACCTCCTCCAACGCGGACTCGGTGAGATCGGGGGCTACCTTGACGAAGATGGGGACCGGGGTCCCGCCGCCGGCCAGCACCCGGCTCTCGGTCACCAACGCGCTCACGAGCTCGCGCAGGGTGTCGGCATCTTGGAGCGTGCGGAGGCCTGGCGTGTTGGGGCTGGAGACGTTGACCGCAACGTAGTCGGCGTGGCCCGCCAGCAGCCGCAGCGAGGTCAGGTAGTCCTCCGTGGCCTCCGCGATCGGGGTCAGCTTGGTCTTCCCGATGGAGATACCCAGGGGAAGTCCGACGGCACCGTTGCCGCGTACGACTCCAGCCGCCTCGAGCGTATCGGCCAGTGCCGGGGCGCCCTGGTTGTTGAAGCCCATCCGGTTGATGACGCCCTGGCTGGACTTGAGCCGGAAGACCCGCGGTCTGTCGTTGCCCGGCTGCGCGCGGGCGGTGACCGTGCCGAGCTCGACGTGGCCGAACCCCAAGGCCGCCCAGGCGCGGAGACCGACACCGTTCTTGTCCATCCCCGCCGCCAACCCGACCACGCTGGGGAACTCGATTCCCGCGACGGTGACCGGATGCTGCCGGCCGACGCAGAAGGCGCTGACCACGTTCCGGGCCACCCGGGAGTCCCCGACCCGGTGGATCAGGTCCAGCGTCTGCTCGTGCACCTGCTCGGGATCACCCGACCCCGCCCGGAACACCAGCGGCCGCAGCACCCTGCGGTAGCCGAGGTCCAGGATCACTGGGCGGCCCAGGACTGCAGCGACCGGACACCGACGTTGCCGGCCATCACGGCCTCGATGCCCTGGACGGCGGCGGCGAGCCCCTGCACGGTCGTGACGCACGGGATGTTGCGCGAGACGGCGGCCGTCCGGATCTCGTAGCCGTCGAAGCGCGGACGCCCGTCGGGGCTGAGCCCGTGCGGGGTGTTGAAGATGAGGTCGACCTCGCCGTCCAGGATGGCCTGGACGATCGTCTTCTCCCCGTCGGGACCGGCCCCCTGGCTGAACTTGCGGACGCTGGTTACCTGGACCCCGTGTCGGCGCAGCATCGAGGCCGTGCCCGCCGTCGCGAGCAGCTGGAAACCGAGGTCGGCCAGCCGCTTGATCGGGAAGATGACGAAGCGCTTGTCGCGGTTGGCCACCGAGATGAAGACGGTGCCTTTGGTCGGCAGCGGGCCAGAGGCGGCGATCTGGCTCTTGGCGAACGCGGTGCCGAAGCCCATGTCGAGCCCCATCACCTCACCGGTGGAGCGCATCTCCGGTCCGAGGATCGTGTCCACCGAGATGCCCTCGACGGTGCGGAACCGGTTGAACGGCATCACCGCCTCCTTGACCGCGATCGGCCGCGAGCTGTCCTCGGCCGAACCGTCGCCGACCGGCCGCAGCAGTCCCTCGGTCCGCAGTTCCGCGATCGGCGTACCGAGCATCACCCGGGCTGCGGCCTTGGCGAGCGGAGTCGAGGTGGCCTTGGAGACGAACGGCACGGTACGCGAGGCGCGCGGGTTGGCCTCGAGGACGTAGAGGGTGTCCCCGGCCAGGGCGAACTGGATGTTGATCAGACCTCGTACGCCGACCCCGCGGGCGATCTTCTCGGTCGAGTCACGGATGCGGTCCACGACCTCGGCACCCAGGGTGATCGGGGGCAGCGCGCAGGCGGAGTCACCGGAGTGCACCCCAGCCTCCTCGATGTGCTCCATCACCCCACCGAGGTAGAGGTCGGTCCCGTCGTACAGGGCGTCGACGTCGATCTCCACCGCGTCGTCGAGGAACCGGTCCACCAGCACCGGGTGCAGCGGTGAGACCTCGGTCGCACGCTCGATGTAGGAGGACAGGGTGCTCTCGTCGTAGACGATCTCCATCCCCCGCCCACCGAGCACGTACGACGGCCGCACCAGCACCGGGTAGCCGATCTCGTCGGCGATGGCCTTGGCCTCGTCGAAGGAGCGGGCCAGGCCGTGCTTGGGGGCCGGCAGACCTTCGGCGTCGAGCACCTGCCCGAAGGCCCCGCGCTCCTCGGCCAGATGGATGGCCTCGGGACTGGTGCCGACGATGGGTACGCCGGCGTCCTTCAGGGCCTGGGCCAGTCGCAGCGGGGTCTGGCCACCGAGCTGGACGATGACGCCGGCGATGGGGCCGGCGGCCCGCTCGGCCTGGACGACCTCGAGCACGTCCTCCAGGGTGAGCGGCTCGAAGTAGAGCCGGTCCGCGGTGTCGTAGTCGGTCGAGACCGTCTCCGGGTTGCAGTTGACCATCACGGTCTCGTAGCCGGCCTCGGAGAGCGCCATGGCTGCGTGCACGCAGGAGTAGTCGAACTCGATGCCCTGCCCGATCCGGTTCGGACCGCTGCCCAGGATCAGCACTGCGGGCTTGGTCCGCGGCTGGACTTCGTTCTCCTCGTCGTAGGAGCTGTAGTGGTACGGCGTACGCGCGGCGAACTCCGCCGCGCAAGTGTCGACCGTCTTGAACACGGGCCTGACTCCGAGGGCCCAGCGGACCCCGCGTACGACGTCCTCGCGCAGGTCGCGCAGGCCGGCGATCTGGGCGTCGGAGAAGCCGTTCCGCTTCGCGGTCCAGAGCACGTCGGCGCTGAGCTCGGGCGCCGAGCGCACCAACTCCGAGGTCTCCAGGATCAGCACCAGCTGGTCGACGAACCAGGGGTCGATCTTGGTGGCCTCGAAGACCTGTTCGGCGGTCGCCCCGGCGCGCAGCGCCTGCATCACGTCGCCGAGCCGGCCGTCGTGGGGTCGGGACGCGAGCTTCAGGAGCTCCTGGACGTCTCCCGTCGCGGAGACGAAGTCGAAGGGAGCGGTCGGGTCCTCGAGGCTGCGCAGCGCCTTGCCGAGCGCTTCGGTGAAGTTGCGGCCGATGGCCATGGCCTCGCCGACGCTCTTCATGTGGGTGGTCAGGGTCGAGTCGGCCGCGGGGAACTTCTCGAACGCGAAGCGCGGCACCTTGACGACGACGTAGTCCAGCGTGGGCTCGAAGCTGGCCGGCGTCACCCCGGTGATGTCGTTCGGGATCTCGTCGAGGGTGTAGCCGATGGCGACCTTGGCGGCGATCTTGGCGATCGGGAAGCCGGTGGCTTTCGAGGCCAACGCGCTGGACCGGGACACCCGCGGGTTCATCTCGATCACGATCATCCGACCGTCGGTCGGGTCGATGGCGAACTGGATGTTGCAGCCGCCGGTGTCGACACCGACCTCGCGAATGATGGCGATCGCGACGTCGCGCATCCGCTGGTATTCGCGGTCGGTCAGGGTCATCGCCGGGGCGACGGTGATCGAGTCGCCGGTGTGCACGCCCATCGGGTCGAGGTTCTCGATGGAGCAGACGATCACGACGTTGTCGGCCTTGTCGCGCATGACCTCGAGCTCGTACTCCTTCCAGCCCAGGATGGACTCCTCGATCAGCACCTCCGTGGTCGGGCTGGCGGCGAGCCCGGCGCCGGCGATCCGGCGCAGGTCGGACTCGTCGTGGGCGAAGCCGGAACCGACGCCGCCCATGGTGAAGCTGGGGCGGACCACGAGCGGGTAGCCGAGCTCGTCGGCCGCGCCGAGTACGTCCTCGATGGTGTGGCAGACGACGCTGCGGGCCACCTCGGCCGCGCCGCCGGCGACGCCGGTCAGGTTCTCCACGATGGCCTTGAACTGCTCACGGTTCTCACCGCGCTGGATGGCCTCGAACGAGGCGCCGATCATCTCAACGCCGTAGCGCTCGAGCGCTCCGTTCTCGTGCAGCGCGACGGCGGCGTTCAGGGCCGTCTGGCCACCGAGGGTGGCGAGCAGGGCGTCCGGGCGTTCGAGGGCGATGACCTGCTCGACGAACTCCGGGGTGATCGGCTCGACGTAGGTGGCGTCGGCGAACTCCGGGTCAGTCATGATCGTCGCCGGGTTGGAGTTGACCAGGATGACCCGGAAGCCCTCCTCGCGGAGCACCCGGCACGCCTGCGTGCCGGAGTAGTCGAACTCGCAGGCCTGCCCGATCACGATCGGGCCGGAGCCGATCACGAGGATCGACTTGATGTCTGTACGGCGGGGCATCAGACGCCTTCCGTTCCCTGGTCTCCGACCGGCTCAGACAACGTTCCCTGAGCTTGTCGAAGGGTCATCACGTCGACGAAGCGGTCGAACAGGTACGCGGCGTCGTGCGGTCCGGCGGCGGCCTCGGGGTGGTACTGGACCGAGAAGCCCAGGATCCGGCCGGCGGCGTCCCGGAGCTCGAGACCCTCGACGACCTGGTCGTTGAGCCCGACGTGGCTGACCCGGGCGGTGCCGTACGGGGTCTCCGTGTCGACGTCCAACGGTGCGTCGACCGCGAATCCGTGGTTGTGCGCGGTGATCTCGACCTTGCGGGTGGTCAGGTCCATCACGGGCTGGTTGATCCCGCGGTGGCCGTACCCGAGCTTGTACGTCCCGAAGCCGAGTGCGCGACCGAAGAGCTGGTTGCCGAAGCAGATGCCGAAGAACGGAATCCCCGCCTCGAGGCCGGCCTTCAGCAGCTCGACCGGCCCGTCCGTGGCGCCGGGGTCACCGGGGCCGTTGGAGAAGAAGATGCCGTCGGGCTCGAGCGCCGAGATCTCGTCGAAGGTCGCGGTCGCGGGAACCACGTGCACCTCGATCCCCCGCTCGGCCATCCGGTGCGGGGTCATGGCCTTGATGCCCAGGTCGACGGCCACGACCCGAAAGCGCGGCTCTCCGTCCGGGCGTACGACGTAGGTCTGCTGGGTCGACACCTGGTCGGCCAGGAACGCACCCGTCATCAGCGGTGCCGCCAGCACGCGCTGCAGCAGCGCATCGGGATCGGTCTCGACGCTGGAGACGCCGACCCGCATCGCCCCGCGTTCGCGCAGGTGGCGGGTCAGGGCGCGGGTGTCGACATCGCTCATGCCGACGATGCCCTGGGCCTTGAGCTCGGCGTCGAGGCTGCACCGGGAGCGCCAGTTCGAGGGGACCCGGGCGGCGTCGCGGACGACATAGCCGGCGACCCAGATCTGGCCGGACTCGTCGTCCTCGTCGTTCCAGCCGGTGTTGCCGATGTGCGGGGCGGTTGCCACGACGACCTGCCGGTGATAGCTGGGGTCGGTCAGCGTCTCTTGATAGCCCGACATGGCGGTGGAGAACACCGCCTCACCGAAGGTCTCACCTACGGCTCCGAAAGCACGGCCACGGAACGTCCGCCCGTCCTCGAGAACCAGTAACGCTCGGGGAACCCCGGCATCCGGGGTGGGAGTGTCATCGCTGGAATGGCTGGACGCGCGGGAACCGGCTGCGAACATGACCGTCCTTTCCTGCCTCAATGGACAGGTCTTAAAGGTTGGCTGACCGAAGGTCGAGAGGTGATCGATCGCCTCAGAGGTTATCAGCGTTTGCCCGGTGCCCCGGCCACCGCGAGCGCCCGAGGAGGCTCTACCGACCCTCCCAGCGGCTGATCCTGGTCAGCCCGTCGGTGGGTCCGATCCACTCGTAGGCCCGCACCCGGGTGCCGTCGGTCGCGGTCACGGCGACGGGCTGGAACAGTCCCGCCTCGATCTGGGTCATCTCGGTGAAGAACTCCTCCGCCGACTCCGGCCGCAGGGTCAACACGAACCCCGGGATGGGGTCACCCGGGCCGAACTTGGCGATCGGGTAGTCCTGTCCGGAGTCGTAGAGATACCCGGTGACGGCGCTCGACCGTGAGCTCTCGACGTAGTGCTGGATGTAGGGGTAGCGGGACTGCCCCGGCATGGACGATCCGTAGACGAAGATCAGGTTGGTCGCGGCCGCGACGCTGACGCTGGGCGGCGCGGCGGCCGGCATGTCGCGGTCGTCGACGAGCTGGACGACCAAGAACGAGATCAGCCCGAACACGCAGGTCACCGCGGCGGCGATGGCCGAGATGCCGGACGGGGTACGCCATCCCTCACGGTGCGGTTTCGGCGGTTTCGGCGGTTGGACCTGCTCCGGCGGCTGCGGACCGGGCTGCTGCGGCGGCGGGTTGGGTGACGACATCGGAGCTCCCGAGGGTGACGTGCGAACCCGCGTCATCGTAATCGCGACCCGACCCGCGCGCGGCGGTTTCGGGCGATACGATCCGTGACCATGGTTGACACACCGTGGTGGCGCGATGCCGTGATGTACCAGGTCTACATCCGCAGCTTTGCGGACGGGAACGGCGACGGCATCGGCGATCTGCCGGGCATCCGCAGCAAGCTGCCCTATCTCTCCGAGCTCGGCGTGGACGGGCTGTGGATCACGCCCTGGTTCCCCTCGCCCATGAAGGATGGGGGCTACGACGTCCGCGACTACACCGACATCGACCCGCTCTTCGGCACCCTCGACGACGCCAAGGCCCTGCTCAGCGAGGCGCACGACCTCGGCCTCAAGGTCATCGTCGACTTCGTGGCCAACCACACCTCCGACGAGCATCCCTGGTTCCTGGCTGCGCGGGCCGCCGGGCCGGGAAGCCCGGAGCGGGACCATTACCACTTTCGTGACGGCAGGGGTGAGAACGGCGACGAGCCGCCGAACGACTGGATCAGCGCGTTCGGCGGGCGAGCCTGGACCCGGGTCACCGAGGCCGACGGGACCCCCGGTCAGTGGTATCTGCACCTGTTCGCCCCGGCGCAGCCCGACCTCAACTGGGACAACGCGACCGTCCGTGCGGAGTTCGAGCGGTTCCTGCGCTTCTGGTTCGACCTCGGTCTGGACGGGTTGCGGATCGACGCGGCGTCCGGCCTGGCCAAGGCCGACGGCCTGCCCGACTTCGGGTTCCTGGCCGACGACATCTTCATGCCGGTGACCTGGGAGGGTTCACCGCTGTGGGACGTCGAAGGCGTGCACGACATCCTGCGCAGCTGGCGGGGGATCGCGGACGGCTACGACGGTGACCGGATGTACGTCGGTGAGGTCGTGGTCAACGGGGCCGACCGGCTGGCCCGCTACATGCGTCCCGACGAGCTGCACACGACCTTCAACCTCGACTTCCTGAAGAGCCCGCTCGACCCGGCGACGTTGCGCCGGACCATCGACGCGACGTTGGCCGCCTTCGCCACCGTCGACGCCCCGGCGACCTGGACTCTGTCGAACCACGACGAGACCCGGCACGTGACCCGGTACGGCCGGGACTACACCGGCGTACCGCTGCCTCCGCCGTGGCCGTTCCCCGCGTCCGACCGCGAGCTGGGCACCCGACGCGCCCAGGCCATCCTGCTGCTGATGCTGGCCCTGCCGGGCTCGGTCTACCTCTACCAGGGCGAGGAGCTCGGGCTCTGGGAGGTCGAGGACCTGGCCGACGTCGACATCGCCGACCCGGTCTGGGAGAGCTCGCGGCACACCATCCGGGGCCGTGACGGCTGCCGGGTGCCGATCCCCTGGTCGGGTGAGGCACCGCCCTACGGCTTCAGCGACGGAACCCCGTGGCTGCCGCAGCCTGCGGCCTGGCGTGACTTCACCGCGGAGGCCGAGTCCGGGCGTACGGGGTCCATGCTCGAGTACTACCGGTCGGTGCTGGCGCTGCGGCGCACCGCTCTGAGTGGGGTCGACCCCGAGGTCAACTGGCAACCGTCGCCCGACGGCGTACTGGTCTTCAGCCGCGGGGCCAAGTTCCGGTGCGTGGTGAACCTCTCGGATGAGCCGTACGCCGTGACCGGTTCAGTGCTCATCGCCAGCGCTGAGCTCGTCGACGGCCGAGTCCCGCCGCAGGCGGCGGCCTGGATCTCTTGACCTGGAGTGCGCTCACCGTTCCCCCATCGAGGGATCAGCACCTCCGCCTGAGACGTGACCCGCACCACTGCGGGTTTCCTCGACAACCTACATAGGTGTGCTATATAGTTGCGTGCAACAACCAACTGCTCGATGAGAGACCTCCGTACGCAATGAGCACTGCCACCGCCACCCAGACCCCCGTGTCGACCGCTCCCACGACCGCCCCGACGGGCGAGCTGACCCACCGTCAGATCCTCGAGGTGATGACCGGCCTGCTGGCTGCGCTCTTCACCGCGCTGATCTCCTCGACGATCGTGTCGACGGCGCTGCCGACGATCATGTCCGACCTGAACGGCACCCAGCGTCAGTACACCTGGGTGATCACGTCGTCGTTGCTGGCCATGACGATCACGACCCCGATCTGGGGCAAGCTCTCGGACCTGTTCAACAAGAAGTTCCTGATCCAGCTGTCCATCGTGCTCTTCGTGGTCGGCTCGATCGGAGCCGGCTTCTCCCAGACCGTGCCGCCCATGATGGCCTTCCGGGCCGTGCAGGGTGTAGCCATGGGCGGCCTGATCGCACTCGCGCAGTCGATCATGGGCTCGATCATCCCGCCGCGTCAGCGTGGCCGGTACTCCGGCTACATGGGTGCCGTGATGGCGGTCAGCACCGTCTCCGGCCCGTTGCTGGGCGGTGTCATCACCGACAACATCAACTGGCGCTGGTGCTTCTTCGTCTGCGTGCCACTCGCCGTCATCTCCTTGATCCTGCTGCAGATCACCCTCAAGCTGCCGACCAAGCGCCGCAAGGTCAAGATCGACTATGTCGGTGCGGTGCTGATCGCGATCGTGGCTGCGCTCCCGATGCTGTGGGTCACCTTCGCCGGTAGCGACTACGCGTGGATCTCCTGGCAGTCCGGTCTGTTCCTGGCCGGGTTCGCCGTCGCGGTGACCCTGACGATCATCACCGAGCTCAAGGTCTCCGAGCCGATGGTCCCGATCCGGGTGCTGAAGAACAACACCACGCTCCTGATGATCCTCGCCAGCGTCGGGGTCGGCGTGGCCATGTTCGGCAGCAGCACGTTCTTGACCCAGTACTTCCAGCTCGCCGGTGGCCACAGCCCGACGCGGGCCGGCTTGATGACAATCCCGCTGATCATCTCCCAGATGCTCACCTCCACCATCGGCGGACAACTGGTCAGCCGTACCGGTCGGTGGAAGCCTCTGATGGTCGTCGGGTCGATCTTCCTGGTCGTCGGCCTCGCCCTGATGGGCACCCTGGACCACACCACGCCGTACTGGCACGTCGCGATCTTCATGTCCGTGATGGGCGTCGGCGTCGGGGCCCTGGTGCAGAACATCGTGCTGGCCGTGCAGAACACCGTGGACGT
>DATDBS010000092.1:0-10220 GCA_036524735.1 Propionibacteriaceae bacterium | reverse complement strand
GCAGCGCGGTGAGGCTGGCGTACCGGTCGATGCTCTGCTGCCCGTCGAGCAGGATCCGCTCACCGGAGCCGGTGACCACGTCGAGGGCCACCACGTTGTCGGCGGTCTTGCCGAAGCCGAGGGCGCGGGGGCCGCAGGCGTTGTTGCCGATCATCCCGCCGATGGTGCAGCGGTTGTGGGTCGACGGGTCGGGGCCGAAACGCAGCCCGTACGGAGCGGCGGCGGCCTGCAGCACGGACTGGACGACACCAGGCTCGACCTGAGCCGTCCTGGCCTCGGGGTCGATGGTGCCGATCGCGTTCAGGTAGCGGGACGTGTCCAGCACCAGACCGGGTCCGACGGCGTTGCCGGCGCACGAGGTGCCGGCCCCGCGGGTGGTGATCGGCATCCCGACGGCCCGCGCCGCCTCGAGGACGGCGACGGCTTCGTCGACCGACCTGGGGTGGGCCACGGCCTCCGGGACGACGCGGTAGAGCGACGCGTCGGAGGAGTACAGCGCTCGGGTGAGCTTGGTCGAATCCAGGGTGTGGCGTACGCCGCGGCGCTTGAGCTGGTAGGTGAGCTCAGCGACCTGGCTGGGGAGGGCGACTGCGTTCGGCATGATCGCGTCCGAGACTAGTGCCCGCACCCCAACCCGCCGTCACGCCCAGCGGGGTTGGGCAAACGGCCGGGTCAGTCCTGGTCGAGCGCGACGACGGCGGCGAAGGCCCGACCCAGGGCGGCGTAGTCGTCCTCGGTCATGGCCTCGACGAAGTTCTTGCGCACGGCGTCGACATGACTGGGAGCTGCGGTCTTCAGCAGCTCGAGGCCGTGGTCGGTCAGGTGGGCCCAGACGCCGCGCCGGTCGGTCGGACAGCTGGTCCGTTCGACCAGGTTCTCCTTCTCCATCCGCGAGATCGTGTGGGTGAGCCGGGAGCGCGACTGGTGCACAGCGTCGGCCAGCTCGGACATCCGGACGCGCTGATCGGTAGACTCCGAGAGGGTGACCAGGATCTCGTACTCGCCGAGATCGAGCCCGAAGGTTCGCAGGTCCTGATCGAGTTTCTCGTTCAGGCGTGCGCTGCCCAGCAGATAGGCCCGCCAGACCCGCTGTTCATCGGCGCTCAGCCATTGCGGCTCACCTGACTGTCTCGACATATGGCCAACCTACTCCGAAGATATTGACATTTCAACTTCTAGAGCCTAAAGTCCCTATAGTTGAAAAATCAACCAATATCGCGAGGAGCACTTCATGACGCAGGAACTCATCGGGACCGGCCTGACCGCCGGCACCTGGACCATCGACCCCGCCCACTCCGAGGTCGGCTTCTCCGTCCGCCACCTGATGAGCAAGGTCCGCGGCAGCTTCACCGAGTTCGCCGGCGAGATCGTCACGACCGAAGACCCCACCACCTCCTCGGTGTCGGTGACCATCACCTCCGCCTCGATCACCACCCGCAACGAGCAGCGCGACGGTCACCTGCGCTCCGCTGACTTCTTCGACCCTGAGAAGGGCGGCGAGCTCGCGTTCGTCAGCACCGGAATCACGGCCGACGGTGACGGGTACGTCATCTCCGGCGATCTCACCATCAACGGCATCACCAAGCCCGTCGACCTGGCCGCTGAGTTCCTCGGTGTCGCCACCGACGCCTTCGGGGTGACCCGCGTGGGTGCCGAGGCGACCACCACGATCAGCCGCAAGGACTTCAACGTCGACTTCAACATCCCGCTGGACGGCGGCAAGTTCCTGATCGGTGACAAGGTCGACATCACGCTGACGATCGAGGGCACCCAGGCCTGAGCCGGACCAAGGTCAGCAGGCAACGTGCAGCCAGAGCGATGGTCAACACCGTCACGGCCGCGCTGAACGCCTCGGCGACCCCCGTCTCCTGACCGGCCCGGCCGGCCAAGTTCCACTGCCAGGGCCCGACCGCGTACGCCGCGGCGAGGCTCGCGCAACTGGTCAGGAGACCGCAGGCCCCGACCAGGATGGCCATCGGCCGGCTGCTGCGGGCAATGCGCGACCGCCTGCGCAGCTCCAGCAGTGCGCACACCGCCACGACGGCTGCGAGTGCGCCGAGGTAGCGGAAGGCCATCGAGGCGGCCTCGGGAGCTGGGGTGGGATCCGCGCCGGTCCCGCGCCCGGTCAGGTTCGTCACGGTCCACACCGCCAAGATCGCCAGGTAGCCCGGCCCGAGGGCCAACGCCGCCAGCGTCGTCGACCGGACCACAGCCTGCTCCGCGTACGCCCCGGCCACCTCGTCGAGGTCACCGAAGTCGGCGACCGCCCGAGCCGCCGCGCTCCGCTCGTCCAGGCCGGAGGCGCGATGGGCCTCGGTCGCGTCCTGCAGGCCGTGACGGACCTCCAACAGCATGCCTGCGGGCCTCAGCAGCGGCCCCGGAATGCGGCGGGCCAGCTCGCGCACCGTGCGGTCGATCGGGTCGGTCGAGCGCATCACGATGCGCCCCCGAAGACCTGGTTGACGCTGTTCGAGAACGAGGTCCACGCGGCCCGCTCCCCAGCGAGCTCGTGATGACCCGACGAGGTGAGGCTGTAGGTGCGCCGCCTTCGCCCGCCCACCGTCGACCAGCTGCCCCGGATCCAGCCGGCCTGCTCGAGCCGGCGCAGGGCGGGATAGACCGTCCCGGTGGGCAGGCTCAAGGTCCCGCCGGACTGCTGCTGGAGAGCCTCGATCACCGCGTATCCGTGCAACGGTTCAGGTTCCAGCACCGCGAGCAGCAGGCCGTCCAGATGGCCCTTCACGCGGTCGTCCCTCATAGGTAGGCAGCCTACGTCTGCCGCCTGACCCACGTCTGCACCCCGAGGACCAGGATCGGGGGTTCACCAGGGCGAAACCCTCTAGATGCGTAGGTTGTCTACTTATAGCGTCCAGGGTGTGAGCATCACAGATCTTCCGACCGCCCCGACCGGCGAACGTGCCGTTCCCCGTCGCCGACTCTTCCGGATCGCGCTCGGCTGCTTCCGGCTGCTGGCCACCCTGCACGCGCTGATCGCCCTGACCCAGCCGTTGTCGATCGGCAACTACCTCAGCGGGCTCTACCCCTGGCTGCGGGTGCACGAGCTGGTCGCCATCGTGGTCCTGCTCTTCGGCTTGCTGACCGGGGTGGCCTCGATCGCGTACGCCCTGTCCGGCGGTCGTGTCTGGGTGGTGCCGGTGTGCGCGCTGTTCTTCTTCGCCGAGGGGACCCAGATCGGGATGGGCCACGCGCGCATCCTGGCCGTGCACATCCCGCTTGGTGTGCTCATCATCTGCACCGCTCTGCTCATTGCGGTGTGGTCGTGGACCCGACCGGCCGGCCGGCCGCGGGTGAAGCGGTGAGCCTCAGCCGGCGGTCGTTCCTGGGTGGACTCGCCGGTACGGCGGTGCTGATGGGCGCGTCCGGGTGCGGCAGCAGCCGAGGTCAGACCGCCGAGCTGTTGGCCAGCGCAACCGCGCTGCCGACCCGGTTCGTGACCCCGTTCTCCGTGCCGCCGGTCAAGGAACCGGTGCGACGCAGCGCGGCCGGGACGGCGTACGAGATCGTCCAGCGCCCGGCCCGCGTCGAGATCCTGCCCGGTCTGACCACCGAGATCATGGGCTACGACGGCTCGTTCCCCGGACCGACGATCCGCGCCCGCCGCGGCGAGCGGGTCACGATCACCCACCGCAACACGCTGCCGGTCCCGACCGTGGTCCATCTGCACGGCGGGCACACGCCGGCCGACAGCGACGGCTACCCGACCGACCTCGTGCTGCCGTCATCGGGGCGTTTCCCGCACGGCGGCCCGATGGGCCACGGTGGCGCCACGTCGCGAGGCGCCCGGGACTACGTCTATCCGCACGACCAGGCCGCCGCCACCCTCTGGTACCACGACCACCGGATGGACTTCACCGGTCCGCAGGTCTGGCGCGGGCTGGCCGGATTCCACCTGGTCACCGACGAGGTCGAGGCGGCCCTGCCGCTGCCCGACGGCGACCGCGACGTGCCGTTGATGATCATGGACCGGGCGTTCGACGCCGATGGCGCGCTGCGCTACCCCTCCCTCGACCCGGCCCTGCTCGGCCGCCCGGGGGTGGGCCCGGCGTACGCCTCGGGGGTGCTGGGTGACGTCATCCTGGTCAACGGTCGACCCTGGCCGGTGATGGAGGTCGACGCGGTCCGCTACCGGTTCCGCATCCTCAACGCCTCGAACGCGCGGCGCTACCGCCTCGAGCTCGATCCGCCTCCGACCGAGGGGCCGGCGTTCACCCAGATCGGCTCCGACGGTGGGCTGCTGGCTGCGCCGATCGAGCAGACCGCGATCCAGGTCGCCGCCGCCGAGCGCTTCGACGTGATCGTCGACTTCGGCTGCTACCCGGTCGGCTCGGAGGTGACGCTGCTCAACACCTGGGGGGTGGGGAGCGCCGACGCGGTGATGCGGTTCCAGGTCGTCCGCGCAGCCCCAGACGAGAGCTCCGTCCCCGCCACGTTGGCCGTCGTCGCGCCCCTTGAGCCCGGTCCCGACGCCCGTGTGCGCGACTGGCGGTTCGTCCAGGGCACGGGGTCGCGCCAGGGTCAGTGGACGATCAACGGCCAGGTGTTCGACCCCCTCCGGATGGACGCGCAACCTCGGCTGGGTGAGGTGGAGATCTGGCGCTTCTACGCCGACCTCCACCACCCGGTGCACGTGCACCTGTCGCCGTTCCAGGTGCTGCACCGCGGGACCGGCGGGCCGGGGGACTACGACCACGGCTGGAAGGACACCGTCGATCTGCGGCCGGCCGAGATGGTGGAGGTTGCGGTCCGGTTCGAGGACTACGCCGGCGCGTTCATGCTGCACTGCCACAACCTGGAGCACGAGGACATGATGATGATGTCGGCCTTCGAGACCACCCGTTGAGGTCGGGTCAGCCGAGAGGGAGCCCGCCCGCGCCGGCCAACGCGATCAGCACGACGGCGACGGCCACGGTCGCCACCACCCCCGGGACGTAGACCGGTCGTAGCTCGAGCGCTTCGTAGGTGTTCGACACCTTGCTGCGAAAGATGAACTGCATGGGCGCGAAGATCCCGAAGGCCACGCTGTAGGCGAGCACGATGACCAGCACGACCGGTGGCACCGCGAGCAGCAGCAGCTCGGCCAGGCTGAGCACGATCACGATCGGGGTGCCGATCAGCCAGGGGAAGTAGGCCAGCTGCCGCTCCTCCGTCGTCGATCGGGTGTAGCGCTTGACCTCGACGGCGAAGCGGCGGGCCAACAGGAACTGACCCCCGACACCGACGAGGGCGCTCGCGATGAACACCGGGGTGGTGGCTCCCCACAGAGCCAGCGCCTTGCCGGTGTCGCCGGCCTGGGCGAAGGGCGCGATGAACAGGTAGCCCACGAAGTTCATCACGCCCATGAACGAGAGCCACATCCAGAAGAGCCGACCGAACCCGGACCCCCAACGACGGGCGGCGTTCATCAGCACCAGCCCCATCACCAGGCTGAACACCGGCCCCGCCGAGGCGGTGATGATCTGCTCGTTCGCGGAGCCGTCCGTGGCGTAGCTGACCGAGAACGGGGAGATCGTCGGGCCGAGGCCGAGAATCAGACCGGCCGTCGCGTGCGCACCCTCGTGCAGCACGCTGTTCACCATTCCGGCCAGGACGAAGGCGAGGGTTGCGTTGGCGGTCAGGCTGCGTCGGTCGGCGGCCGAGGCGCGGTCGGTGGTCGGGGAAGCGGCGGTCACGCGTCCAGCCAAGTGCACGAGACGGCCTTCGCGCCATGACGATTGTCACGCGCCGGGGTACGCTTGGCCCCGAACCTACTGGCCAGTAACTTCGATGACCCGGGTGAAGGACGGCACGATGCAGCGGACGATTTTCGACGAGGACCACGACGCGTTCCGGGCGACCTGCCGGACGTTCGTCGATCGGCAGGTGCGGCCCAACCAGGAGAAGCACATCGCCAACCACGAGTTCGGGCGACAGCTCTGGCTCGAGCTCGGCAAGCAGGGCCTGCTCGGCCTGAACATCCCCGAGGCGTACGGCGGCTCCGAGGTCGGTGATCCGCGCTTCTCGATGATCCTGTCCGAGGAGCTGTCCAAGGTGGCGTTCGCCTATTCCTCCTGTGTGGGCATCCACGCCGACTGCGCGGCGCCGTACCTGGTCGACCTGTGCACCGAGGAGCAGAAACAGCGCTGGCTGCCGCGCTTCTGCACCGGAGAGCTGATCACGGCGATCGGCATGACCGAGCCCTCCGGCGGCTCCGACCTGGCCGCCTTGAAGACCACGGCCGTACGCGACGGCGACGGCTGGATCGTCAACGGCTCCAAGACCTTCATCACTAACGGCTACTGCGCCGACCTGGTCATCGTCGCGGCCCGGACCGACCCGGCCCAGCGCTCCCGGGGCATCACCCTGTTCGCCATCGAGGCCGGGATGCCCGGCTTCGAGCGGGGGCGGAAGCTGGACAAGATCGGGCAGCCCGAGGCCGACACCTCCGAGCTGTTCTTCTCCGACGTCCGGGTCCCCGACACCAACGTGATCGGCGAGGTCGGGTCCGGTTTCGTCTACATGATGCAGCGGCTGGTCACCGAGCGGATCGGAGCGGCGGTCAACAACCTGTCCCACGCCCGGCAGATCCTCGACGAGACCCTGGACTACGTGAAGGAGCGGCAGGCCTTCGGGCAGGCCATCGGCTCCTTCCAGGCCAACAAGTTCACCCTCGCGGAGCTGGTGACCAAGGCCGAGGTGACCCAAGCGTACGTCGACACCTGCGTGATGGCCCAGGTGCAGGGCACCCTGTCGGCCGTCGATGCGGCGAAGGCCAAGTGGTGGTCGGCGCAGGTGCAGAACGAGATCCTCGACGGCTGCGTCCAGCTCTGGGGTGGGTACGGCTACATGCACGAGTACCGCGTCGCCCGCGCCTGGGCCGACGGTCGCGTCGCGAAGATCTGGGCCGGCTCCAACGAGATCATGAAAGAGCTCATCGGTCGGGACCTGGGCCTGTGAGCAGTCGAATCGTGAGGGCATCTCCGTGACCGAAGCCGTGATCGTCTCCGCCGCGCGCACGCCGATCGGGCGGGCCGTCAAGGGGTCGTTGGCGAGCATCCGACCCGACGACCTGACCGCTCAGATCGTCGGTGCCGCCCTCGGCCGGTTGGAGGGCTTCGACCCGGCCGACCTCGACGACCTCTACGTGGGCTGTGCAGAGCCCCGCGACGAGCACGGCGGCAACGTCGCCCGCCGGGTCGCCGTCCAGCTGGGCCTCGACGGCGTACCGGCGTCCACCGTCAACCGGTTCTGCGCCTCGAGCGTCCAGACGGCGCGGATGGCCTTCCACGCGATCAAAGCGGGGGAGGGTGACGCGTTCGTCTCCGCCGGCGTCGAGTGCGTGTCCCGCTACGTCGGCTTCGGCTCGGCCGGGGTCGACCAGGCCGGTACGCACAACCCGCTCTTCGCGGTCGCCGAGGAACGGACGCTGACCACCGCCGCGAGCAACGCGACCTGGCACGACCCGCGCAACGACGGTCAGCTGCCGGATGTCTACATCGCCATGGGCCAGACCGCGGAGAACGTGGCCACCCTGCGCGGGATCTCCCGGCGTGAGCAGGACGAGTTCGGCGTCCGGTCCCAGAACCTCGCCGAGCAGGCCATCGCGGCCGGGGTCTTCGAGCACGAGATCGTGCCGGTCACCCTGCCGGACGGTTCGACGGTCAGCCGCGACGACGGTCCCCGGGCCGGCACCACCTTGGAAGGCATCTCCGGTCTGAGGCCGGTCTTCCGCCCCGACGGCACGATCACCGCCGGCAACTGCTGCCCGCTCAACGACGGCGCGGCCGCCGTCGTGATCATGAGCGACACCCGGGCGGCCGAGCTCGGGCTGACCCCGTTGGCCCGGATCGTCGCCACGGGGGTCAGTGGGCTCAGCCCCGAGATCATGGGTCTCGGGCCGGTCGAGTCGAGCCGCCGGGCCCTCGCCCGTGCGGGCATGTCCATCGGCGACGTCGACCTGGTCGAGATCAACGAGGCGTTCGCCGTCCAGGTGATCGCCTCTCAGCGCGAGCTCGGCATCGACCTGGACCGACTCAACGTGCACGGCGGGGCGATTGCCCTGGGTCACCCGTTCGGCTCCACCGGGGCGAGGATCATGACGACCCTGCTGAACGCCATGCAGATCCGCGACGCCCAGTTCGGACTGGAGACGATGTGCGTGGGCGGAGGTCAGGGCATGGCGATCATCCTGGAGCGGCTCAGCTGAGGTCAGCGGAGGACGGGCTCCTGATTTTTGGCCGAGAAGGCGGAGGTGTCGAGTCGGGCGGCGCTCAGTATTGGCTACCCTGCACGTAAGCCCTCGACGCAGCCGGCCGCTGGTTGCGTCGAGCCGTCTTTCGAGCCTAGGTGGAACCTGCGATGACCGTGAACGCGACTCTGACCGAGCGACCGCCCTCCGTCGGGGCCATGTTGTTGAAGCAGGTGGAGGCGTCGTCGTCCCGCGAGGCGTTCCGCTACCTCGAGGGTGAGCGCTGGGTCTCGCTGTCGTGGACCCAGACCAAGGACAAGGTGTTCCTGCTCTCCGCTGGCCTGCTCTCCCTGGGGATCGGCCTCGAAGACCGGGTGGCCATCGCCTCGGGGACCCGGATCGAGTGGATCTTCGCGGACCTGGCGATCATGTGTGCCGGTGGTGCCACGACGACGGTCTATCCCACCACTCAGGCCCATGACGTGGCGTACATCCTGGCCGACTCGGGGGCCAAGGTCGTCTTCGCCGAGGACGCGGTCCAGGTGACCAAGATCCTCGACCACGTCGGCGATCTCCCCGACCTCGTCACCATCGTCCAGATCACCGGCAAGGTCGCCTCCGAGAAGGTCATCGGGTGGGCCGACCTCGAGCAGCTGGGGCGCGACTACCTGGCGGGTCACCACGAGCCGGTCGAGGCGGCCATCGCCGCGACCGGGCCGGAGCACCTCGCGACCTTGATCTACACCTCGGGGACGACCGGTCGGCCCAAGGGCGTACGGCTGGTGCACGACAGCTGGACCTACCTCGGTGTCGCGATCGAGGAGTACGACATCATCTACCCGAGCGACCTGCAGTACCTCTGGCTGCCGCTCAGCCACGTCTTCGGCAAGGCACTGATCGCGGTGCAGATGCGGATCGGGTTCGCGACTGCCGTCGACGGCCGGATCGAGAAGATCGTGGAGAACCTCGGTGAGGTGCAACCCACCTTCATGGCCGGCGCGCCGCGCATCTTCGAGAAGGTCCGGGCCCGGGTGATGACCACCGCGTCGCACGGCGTCAAGGCCAAGATCTTCGACTGGGCGTTCTCGGTCGGACGCAAGACCACCCCGATGCGGCTCGCCGGCAAGGAGCCCAGCGGTCTCCTCGGCGTCCAGTACGCCCTCGCCGACAAGCTCGTGTTCAGCAAGATCAAGGCCCGGATGGGCGGCAAGATCCGCTTCTTCGTCTCGGGTTCAGCTGCGCTCAACCGGGAGGTCCAGGAGTGGTTCTATGCCGCCGGCCTGCTCGTGCTCGAGGGCTACGGCCTGACCGAGACCAGCGCGGCCACCTGCGTGAACAACCCGCGGGCCACCCGCTTCGGCACCGTCGGTCCGGCCGTACCCGGGTCGGAGATCAAGATCGCCGAGGACGGTGAGGTGCTGATCAAGGGCCCGGCGGTGATGCGCGGCTATCACAACCTGCCCGACGCGACGGCGGAGTCGCTGGTCGACGGCTGGTTCTCGACCGGCGACATCGGCGAGATCGACAGCGCGGGCTACCTGCGGATCACCGATCGCAAGAAGGACCTGATCAAGACCTCCGGCGGCAAGTACGTCGCCCCGCAGAAGGTGGAAGGCGTGCTCAAGGCGGCGTGCCCGTACCTGAGCCAGGTCCTGGTGCACGGTGAGGGCCGCAAGTACGTGACCGCGTTGTTGACCCTGGATCCCGAGGCGATCACCGAGTGGGCCAAGGGCCACAACGTGGCCAAGTCCGGTGACGAGCTCGCCGCGTCGTCCGAGGTGCGCGACCTGCTGGCCGGCTACGTCACCCAGGCCAACGCCCAGCTGGAGCGGTGGGAGACGATCAAGCGTTTCGCCGTGCTGCCCAACGAGCTCAGCGTCGACGGTGGTGAGGTCACCCCGAGCCTCAAGGTCCGACGCTCAGCGGTGGAGAAGAAGTACGCCGATCTGCTCGACGGCCTCTACGAGTGAAGCCCTGAGCCTGTCGAAGGCCCAGCCATACGCGCCCTGAGCCTGTCGAAGGCCCAGCCATACGC
>DATDBS010000091.1:0-6607 GCA_036524735.1 Propionibacteriaceae bacterium | reverse complement strand
CGCACCCACGTCCTCGGTCGATGCTGTCGGAGCTGCGTCCGAGACGGTGCTCGAATCGTCGTCGCCGCCACAGGCCGCGCTCCCTGCACCCTTGCGGCCGCCAGGGCCTCGCCGGGCGCGGTTCGATGAGGACGAGGCTGGCCCTCCCCCAGCACCCGAGGAACCCCAGCCTGTTTCACGTGAAACAGCCAAACCCGCCGCCGCAGCCTTTCCGGCCCCACCCGAGACTCGCATTTTCGTCGTGGCGAACCAGAAAGGCGGCGTCGGTAAGACGACCAGCTCAGTCAACCTGGCCGCCGCGCTCGCTCT
Source organism: Propionibacteriaceae bacterium (assembly GCA_036524735.1). GTDB lineage: Bacteria > Actinomycetota > Actinomycetes > Propionibacteriales > Propionibacteriaceae > Microlunatus. Next base: position 6,298 of record DATDBS010000091.1, on the reverse strand, counting down.
GGGCGGTCTCTCAGTGCTGGTCATCGATCTGGATCCACAGGGCAATGCGTCGACCGCGCTGGGGATTGATCACTCGCAGGGAACGGCGGGGACGTATGAGGTCCTCATCGAAGGGGCCTCCATTGCCGACCATGCGGTGGACTCCCCCGAGGCGCCCGGTCTGAAGGTTCTGCCAGCGACGATCGATCTAGCCGGTGCCGAGATCGAACTCGTGTCGACGGTGGCCCGCGAGGGCAAACTCTCGCGAGCGCTGCGGACGTACCTCAAAGACCAGCCGATGGATTACGTGTTCTTCGACTGCCCGCCCTCGCTCGGACTCCTGACACTGAATGCTCTGGTGGCTGCTCGTGAGATTCTGATCCCCATTCAGTGCGAGTACTACGCCCTAGAGGGGGTTTCGCAGCTGATGCGCACCATCAACCTGGTCAAGGGCGAGCTGAACGACCAACTGGAGTTGACCACAGTGCTGCTGACGATGTTCGACGGCCGTACCCGCCTGGCGGCTCAGGTCGCTGATGAGGTCCGCAAGCACTTCGCCGAGCAAACGCTGCCCACAGTGATCCCCCGGTCGGTGCGCATTTCCGAGGCTCCCAGCTACGGCCAGACCGTGCTGACCTATCACCCCGACTCCGCTGGAGCGGTGTCGTACCTCAAAGCCGCCCAGGAGATCGCCCAGCGCGGCGCGAAGGAGACAGCATGAGCACCAGCACGGACCGTCGTGGTCTTGGACGCGGGTTGGGGGAGTTGTTCCAGCGCACCGATCTTCCCCCCGTTGCGCCACCGACGCACTCCAAGGAATTGCCCGACACGCGTGAATCTATGGTCAACCCGCCCGAGGGCTCGTTCTTCGCCGAGCTCCCCGTCCTCTCGATCACCCCCAACCCACGCCAACCGCGTACCGTCTTCGACGAGGACGCGCTTGACGAGCTGGTCGAGTCCATCCATGAGGTCGGACTACTCCAACCCATCGTCGTACGACCGCTGGGCGACGAGAAGTACGAGCTGGTCATGGGGGAGCGCCGTTGGCGGGCCACTCAGCGGGCCGGCCACGAGACGATCCCGGCCATTGTCCGCGAGACCGAGGAACATGACCTGCTTCGGGACGCGTTGCTGGAGAACCTCCACCGGGCCCAGCTCAACCCGTTGGAGGAGGCGGCGGCGTACCAGCAGATGCTGGAGGACTTCGGCTGTACCCAAGACGAACTCGCGACCCGGATCAAGCGGTCCCGTCCGCAGATCTCGAACACGATCCGACTGCTCAGGCTGCCCCCGACCGTCCAGCGCCGGGTGGCTGCCGGCGTCCTAAGTGCGGGCCACGCGCGTGCTCTGCTGGCGGTGCCCGACCCCGCAGGTCAGGAGCGGCTGGCCCAGCGGGTCGTCGCGGAAGGGCTATCGGTCCGAGCGGTCGAGGAGCTCGTGACCCTGGGAGAGACGGGCCGCGAGGACGGGGTACGGCTCACCCGCGAACCGAGGCCGATCAACGCCAAGGCGGCCGAGTTGACCGAGCAGCTCTCCGACCATTTCGAGACCCGGGTACGCGTCGACATGGGCCGGAACAAGGGGAAGATCACGATCGAGTTTGCCACGGCGGACGACCTCGACCGCATCATCTCGACCATGAGAATCAATCCATAGACTTATCGACAAATGGCTAAATCGTTAAGATGATGAATTGATCCGATTGGTTTCGAGGTCTTCCGCGGCCAACTTGGTGCGGACGTCCCGGGTTGCAGAGCGCTCAGCCACGAAGGAGAGGAAGGGCACCGTCCCGGCCAGGGCGATGAGCAACAACCGCTTCCAGCTCCACTTGGCGCGCCGGCCGAGGTCGACGGCGGTGATCAGCAAGATCATGTAGAGCCAGCCGTGAGGAATGCCGGTCCAGGTCACGACGTTGCCGTTGCCCCCGATGTACTTGAGGGGGAGGCCGACGCAGACCAGCACGACCAGCAGGGTGCCGACGATGTAGGCCATCACCCGGTAACGAATCAACGCGTTGCGCACGTCAGCGAGCCTATGTCGGGTCTGGTGCCGAACCCGCCGTGATCTCCGGCACATCAGCGAACTCCTGCCGACCGAAGTCCCGGGCCATCCGGACCGCCATGGCGACGGCGAACGCGGCGAACAACCACCACTGCACCGCGTACGCACCGTTACGCAGCCGCCCACTGGACTCCGGCAAGGCCAGGAACGCCGGGGCCAAGCCCTGCGCGTCAGCATCGGCGGCGTCGAGGGTGACGAAGCCGCCGACCAGCGGACCCGGCCACTGCTGGGCGAGGGCGGGCACCCGAACCGAGCTGATCTGCTTCGGGTCCGTCGTCGTGCTCGCCGAGGTTTCCTCCGATGGCAGCAACACCCCGGTCTGGTGAACGGTGCCCGTGGGGGGCGGGGCGGCGGCAACCGAGGTGACCACGCCGCGGACGACCGGTACGACACTGCCGTCGGCCTGTTTCAGGGCGGTGAGCACACGATAATGGCCGGGCGCACCGTCCACGGGCACCAACAGCTGCAGGGCGGGGTCGTACACCCCGTCGAAGGTGACCGACCGTCCGTAACCGTCGACGACGGCCGCGCCGGCGGGAGCGGCGACGGTCAGCGTGATCGGGGGCTCGGCCGCACGCCGAGCCGAAGCCCGGGCACCCTGCTCGTGGTAGACGTCGAGCTGCCACACCCCGAGCAGCACCATGCCGCCCGCGAGCACGACCCCGAGGGTGATGATCAGGAACTGCTTGAGCCGGATCACAGGCGTCCAGGTCTCAAGAGACGACGGCCGGATCCCGGATCGGTCGCCCGCCCCGGGCCGCGGCCATCCGGACCAGGTCGGCGCACATCTTGCCCAGACTCCAGCCGGCCGCCTCGATGGCCAGCGGGACGGCGGACGTCTCGGTCATCCCGGGTGCGACGTTGACCTCGAGGAAAACAGGCTCCCCACCAGGGGTGATGATGAGATCCGTACGCGACAGGTCTCGCAACCCGAGCACGTCGTGGACCCGCAAGGCCAGGTCGGCGCAGGCCTTGGCCACGTCGTCGCCGACCTCCGCCGGGCACAGGAAGCGGGTCGCGCCAGCCGTGTAGCGAGCCGAGTAGTCGTACACGCCGGAGTCCGGTCGGATCTCCACGGCGGGCAGCGCGGAAGGCCCTTGACCCCGGTCGACGACCGCGACGGTGACCTCGGTGCCCTCGATGAACTGTTCGACAACAGCGACCTGACCGTACGCGTACGCGCCCACCATCGCCGCCGGCAGCTCCTCGGCCCGGCTGACCTTCGTGCAGCCCAACGCCGACCCGCCGCGGGACGGCTTGACCATCATCGGGAACCCGATCTGCTCACCGAGCGCGGCGACCAGGGCCTGCGCGCCGAGCTCGCGGAAGATCTCGTGGGGCAGGGCGACCTGCACCGGCGTACGGATGCCCTCGTCGGCCACGACCGTGGTCGCGATCGACTTGTCGAACGCCACCCGGCACGCGGAACCGGTCGAACCCACGAACGGGACGCCCAGCAGGGCCAGCACCTCGCGCAACGAGCCGTCCTCACCGGCCTCACCGTGCAGCAGCGGGAAGACGACGGCGTCGCCCAACCCGGCGAGCCGCGGCACCAGGGCCGAGTCGACGTCGGATTCGACGACCTCGGCGCCGTGTGAGCGCAGGGCCTGGCTCACCCGGCGGCCGGAGCGCAGGGACACGTCGCGCTCATGGGACAGCCCGCCGGAGAGGACCACCACGGGCCCGGTGAAGTCAGACTCGCTCATCGACATACTTCCTTGCTCATCACGCCTGGTTCGCTCCGGGCGCCTCGTACATCCGGGGGAGCGCACGTTCGTGGTCGCCGCCGGTGAGGGCGGTCCCGAAGGTCTCCTGCACGTTGGCCTCGTACGCCATCACCTCGCCGAGTCGGCGGGTGCCCTCGATGATCCGGGCCGGAGTGGGAAAGCAGAAGGAGAGCCGCATGAACCGGCTGCCGAAGCCGTCGGCGTAGAACGCGGTGCCCGGGACGTACGCCACCCGGGCGGAGACCGCCCGGGCCAGCATCGCGTGGCTATCGAGCCCCGGCGGCAGGGTGACCCAGACGAAGAATCCGCCGGCGGGCACGGTCCAGGCCGTCCCAGCCGGCATGTGGTCGGTCAGTCCGGCGATCATGGCGTCACGGCGCTCGCGGTACATCTCGCGGAACACCTTGATCTGGCCGCGCCAGTCGTGGTTGGCCAGGTACGACGCGATGGCGAACTGCGAGAACACGGGCGGGCACAGGGTGGCCGACTCCTGCGCGAGGACCAGCTTCTCGCGTACGGCGTGGGGTGCGAGCACCCAGCCGACCCGGAAGCCCGGGGCGAACGTCTTGGAGAACGATCCGAGGTAGACGACGCGGTCCTCGTTCAGCGAGCGCATGGCCGGGGTGGGTTCACCGTCGAAGCCGAGCAGCCCGTACGGGTTGTCCTCGACGACGAGCAGATCGGCCTCCTCGGCGATCCGCAGGATCTCGGCCCGTCGCTCGAGGGGCTGCGTGACGCCGGCGGGGTTCTGGAAGTTGGGGATCGTGTAGAGGAACTTGACCGTCTTGCCGGCGGCGCGAAGTGCGGTGATCGCGGCCAGCAGGGCCCCGGGGACGAGCCCGTGCTCGTCCATGGCCACGTGGGCCACCTCGCACTGGAAGGCCCGGAACACCCCGAGGGCACCGACGTAGCTCGGCGCCTCGCAGAGCACCACGTCGCCGGGATCGCAGAAGATCCTGGTCACCAGGTCCAGCGCCTGCTGGGAGCCGACCGTGACGGTCACGTCGTCGGGATGAGCCGAGATGCCCTCCAGCTTCATCACCTCGCAGATGGCCTCACGGATGGCCGGCTCACCTTGACCCGAGCCGTACTGCATGGCCTGACGGCCGTTGCTCACGACCAGGTCCTGCAGCGTCGAGCCCACGATGTCGAGCGGGAGGTCGGCGATGTTGGGCATCCCGCCGGCGAGGGAGACGACCTCGGGGCGGTTGGCCACGGAGAACAGCGCACGGATGGCGGAGGCGGTCATGCCGTGGGTGCGGGCGGCGTACCGGTCGACGTAGGTGTCCAGACGGGTGTCCTGCCGACGCAGCCCCTCGACTCCGGCCGGGCGCACCCGCTCCAGGTCCGACGGCTGTTTCGGCGACGTTCCGCTCACCCTCCAAGGGTGCCTCATTCGCGGCGGAGAAGCACACCGGTTCCGAGGTGGGCGACGACACCTGTTGTCGGCTGCGGGACCGCGCCTACGATGACTGCATGGTCAAGACCGTGTCGGTCCCCGGATCGCGTCCCCTCGGTCGCGTGCCGCGGCCGATCCGTTGGTCCCTGTGGCTGTCGGCCGGGATCGTTTTCGGCCTGGTGATGGGGTTCGCGGTCGGTCTGGCCAAGCCCCACGTACGCCGATGAGCAGCACTCTTCCGGGGAGGAGTTGACCGATGGGTTCCCGCCGTCTCCGCCCGATGACCGCTGCCGACGTCGTCGCCCTGCCCGGTCCGTGCGCGACCTGCACGTTCTGGGAGGCGCGGCTGACCGATCTGGCGGCGTCGGCCGACCACGTCGACCGGGCTGGGGTCAAAGCGGAGTGGGCTGAGGCCGTCACCTCCCACTGGGGTTACTGCGGCGTGGTGGCCAGCCAGGACGACCAGATCATCGGCTACCTGACCCTGGCGCCGGCGATGTACGTACCTCGACTGAGTGCCTTCGCGACGACCCCGGTCAGCCCGGACGCCGCCGTGGTGATGTCCGGCCTGGTCCTGGAGAACCATCGCGGCAAGGGCATCGGCCGTCAGCTGATCCAGGCCGCCGCCGGGCTCGTGGTCCGTCGCGACATCCGCGCGCTGGAGGCGGTCGGTACCTACCACGACGGTCCCTCGTGCATGCTCCCCGCGACCTGGCTCGAGGCGGTCGGTTTTGCTGTGGCCCGCGCTCACCCGATCACGCCGCGGATGCGGATGGATCTGCACAGCACGGTCCGCTGGGTGCCGGACCTCGGTGCTGCGTGGCATCGGTTGACCGGACTGGTCGTGCAACCCACCCCGCCCGAGCCCGCGGCGTACCGGGACAGCTCCGATCGCGTGGTTCCCGGCCAGGTCTGACTCCGGTCGGGCTTCGCGCGCGGCCCGAGCGCACTAGCCTCGGGGGATGAGCGACGCCCTGGCCGCCCGGATGCTGGCTGACGCAGTCCCCGCGCCGTACTGGCTGGACCGGGCCGAACGACCGGCGGCGCGTACGCGACTGGTCGAGCACACCGAGTCCGATCTGGTCGTCGTCGGCGGCGGTTTCACCGGCCTCTGGGCCGCGGTGCAGGCGGC
>DATDBS010000090.1:0-27179 GCA_036524735.1 Propionibacteriaceae bacterium | reverse complement strand
CGTGACCAGCAGCTGCCACGCGCCGATGAAGAGGACCCCGAACGCGATCGGGGCGGCCACCGTCGGCCCCCACGCTCCGAAAGTGGCGACAGATAAGGGTTTGCCGGTCTGGATCTGGCTCATCTGTCGCCAGTTTCTCGCTGGGGAGGGGGCGGGAGTCGGGGCGGGAGCTGGATCATCGGGTCTCGACCCCGCGTACGCCGGTGGCCGGCTTCCCGTGCAGCGATTCGCGGACCCGGGCGACGGCGTGGAAGAACGCGTCGTCCTCCCGAGTGGCCTCCTCCCGGGAGCCGAGCTTCACCTCGACCACGTCGGTGATCCGGCCCGGCCGCGGCGACATCACCACGACTCGGTCGGACAGGAACACCGCCTCCGGGATCGAGTGGGTGACGAACACGACGGCGGCCGAGGTCTCCGCGCAGATGCGGACGAGCTCGTTCTGCATCCGCTCCCGGGTCATCTCGTCCAGGGCGCCGAAGGGCTCGTCCATCAGCAGCAACCGCGGGCTCTCCGCGAGCGCGCGGGCGATGGCCACCCGTTGTTGCATGCCGCCGGAGAGCTGGTCGGGGTACGAGCCGGCGAACTCACCGAGCCCGATCAGCTCGATCAGCTCGGCCACCCGGGCCCGCCGTCTGGACGCTGCCACCTTGTGCAGGCTGAGCGGGAGCTCGATGTTGCCGGCGACCGTACGCCACGGCAGCAGCCCCGCCTGCTGGAACGCGATGCCGTAGTCCTGGTCGATGCGCGCCTGCCGGGCCGATTTGCCGAACACCTCGAGGGTGCCGGAGGTGGGGGAGTCTAGGTCGGCGATCAGCCGCAGCAGGGTGCTCTTGCCGCAGCCGCTCGGTCCGATCAGGGAGACGAACTCACCCGGGTCGACGTCGAGGTCGACGCCCTCCAAGGCGGTGACGTTCGCCCCCTTGGGTCCGGTGAAGACTCGGTTGACCCCTGCGACATGGACGGCGACCTCGCTCATGCGGGCGCCTCCGAACGCCGGTACGGCCGGAGCAGCAGCCCGACCAGGCCGACGAATCCGGCCGCGATGAGTCCGATCGCGATGGCGCCGAAGATCGGGGCCCAGGGCTTGGCGGCGTCTCCGCCGGCGGACTGGGCGTACTCGATGATCAGCCGGCCGATCCCACCCCGGAGCCCGATCGAGACCTCGGCGACCACGGTACCGATCACCGCCGACGCCGCGGCGAGCCGGACGGCGGGCAGCAGGTAGGGCACGCTGGCCGGCAGCCGCAGCCGTACGAGGGTGGCCCACCAGCCGGTTCCGTAGGTGCGCATCAGGTCGAGGTGGGTCTGATCGGGCGCCTTGAGGCCGCGCAGCATGCCGACCGCGACGGGGAAGAAGGCGAGGTACGCCGCGATCACCGCGACCGAGTTCTCACTGCTCCACTCGAAGCTGCCCACGGTGATCTCGGACCCCCAACGGCGGACCAGGGGTGCGATCGCGATCAGCGGTACGGTCTGGCTGAGCACGATCCAGGGCAGGATGGCGGACTCGAGCAGCCGGACCCGTTGCATGACCAACGCCAGCCCGAGCCCGACGACGAGTCCGATCAGCAGTCCCACCGCAGCGATGCGGAGCGAAAAGCCGCACGCGTCCAACACCTTGAGCCACAACGGGTCGCCGGTGCGGCCGACCGCGGGACCGCCCAGCCGGGTCACCATCTCCCAGACGTGCGGCATGGCGCGGTCCGACGTACGCGGCAGGATGGCGCGGCCACCGACCAGGACGCCCTTCTCGGGTCCCAACGCCTTGTAGATCTCCCAGACGGCGGCGATGAGGACGAGTCCGACGAGCCCCAGCGCGAGCGTGCCCAGCCTCTTCACGAGCGAGCGACGACGTGGTCACGCAGCGCGGGCATGATCGTCTCGCCGTACACGCGCAGCGTCTCTTCCTTGTTGTCGTGCTGGAGGTAGCCAGCGAACTGGTCGACGCCGATGTCCTTCAGTGCCTTCAGCTTGGCGATGTGCTCGTCGGGGGTTCCCAGCACGCAGAAGCGGTCGACGATCTCGTCGGGCACGAAGCTGGTGTGGGTGTTCCCCGCCCGGCCGTGCTCGTTGTAGTCGTAGTCCTGCCGGCCCTTGATGTAGTCGGTCAACGCCTGCGGTACGGCCGCGCTGTCGCCGTACTTGGCCACAATGTCGGCGACGTGGTTACCGACCATCCCGCCGAACCAGCGGCACTGGTCGCGCATGTGGGCTACGTCCGTGCCGACGTACATGGGCGCGGCGACGCAGAAGGTGATCGCGTCGGGGTCACGGCCGACGTTGGCGGCGGCGTCCCGGACGGACTTGATCATCCAGGCCGCGATGTCGACGTCGGCGAGCTGCAGGATGAATCCGTCGCCCACCTCACCGGCAGCCTTCAGGGCCAAAGGCCCGTACGCAGCGACCCAGACCTCGAGCGAGGACGTACGCGCCCACGGGAACTGCAGGGTCGACCCCTTGTAGTCGACCGAGCGGCAGCTGGCCAGCTCGCGGATGACGTGGGTGGCCTCGCGCATCTCGCGTACGGTCACGGGCTTGCCGTTGGTGACCCGAACCGCCGAGTCGCCACGCCCGATCCCGCAGACCGTGCGGTTGCCGAACATCTCGTTCAGGGTGGCGAACAGCGACGCCGTCACCGTCCAGTCGCGGGTCGCCGGGTTGGTGACCATGGGCCCGACCTTGATCCGATTCGTCCGGCTGAGGATTTGGCTGTAGATGACGTACGGCTCTTGCCAGAGCAGGTGGCTGTCGAAGGTCCACACGTAGTCGAACCCGTGCGCCTCCGACAGCTCAGCGAGCTGGACCGTACGCCACGCCGGCGGATTCGTCTGTAGAACAACCCCGAATTGCATGTTTATGGCCTCCGCTTCGCTACGGCGCAGATCGCGCTCAGACCCGCCGACGTCGTCGTCGCTCGTTGAGGAAAGAACGCCTCAACTCGCTCCTCCTCCGTTCGGCGGCGCGCGATCAGGTTGTGGTTGGCCTTCAAGATGCTCACGTCCGACCTCATACCAAATACTGACTGAGGCCGCGCTTGAGGTATTTCCCGTGACCCTTGGTGCCGACGTAGCCGGACTCGTCGACGATCACGGTGCCGCGGGACATGACCCAGTCGACGTGGCCGTCGATCTCGTAGCCCTCCCAGGCCGAGTGGTCCATGTTCATGTGATGGGTCTTGCCCTCGCCGACGCCGATCGAGGTGTGGCCCTGCGGGTCGTAGATGACTAGGTCGGCGTCGGCGTCGGGCTGGATGACGCCCTTGGTGCCGTAGAGGCCGAACATCCGGGCTGGGGTGGTCGAGGTCAGCTCGACCCAGCGGGAGAGGGAGATCTCGCCGGTGACCACGCCCTGGTACATCAGGTCCATCCGGTGCTCGATCGACCCGATGCCGTTCGGGATGGCCCGGAAGTCACCCGTCCCCAGCTCCTTCTGGTCCTTCATGCAGAACGGGCAGTGATCGGTGGAGACCATCTGGAGGTCGTTGGTCCGCAGGGCCTGCCACATGTGGTCCTGATGACCCTCCGCCCGAGAGCGCAGCGGGGTCGAGCAGACCCACTTGGCGCCTTCGAAGCTGCCCCACTCCGGGCTGCGGGCGCCGAGCTGGTCCTCCAATGACAGGTAGAGGTACTGCGGGCAGGTCTCGCCGAAGACGTTCTGGCCGCGGTCCCGGGCGGTGGCGATCTGCTCGACGGCCTGCTTGGCGCTGACGTGGACGACGTAGAGCGGGGCGCCGGTCAGGTTGGCGATCATGATCGCGCGGTGGGTCGCCTCCTCCTCCAGCTGCCAGGCGCGGGCGATGCCGTGGAAGTAGGGCGTGGTCTTGCCGGCTTGGTAGAGCTGTTCGGCCAGCACGTCGATGGCGGGCCCGTTCTCCGCGTGCATCATGGTCAGCAGCCCGGAGTCGGCCGACTTCTGCATGGCCTTGAGGATCTGCGCGTCGTCGGAATAGAAGACGCCCGGGTAGGCCATGAAGAGCTTGAAGCTGGTAATGCCCTCGTCGATGAACGTGTCCATCGCCTTGAGGCTGAACTCGTCCACACCGCCGATGATCTGGTGGAAGCCGTAGTCGATGGCGCATTGGCCGGCCGCCTTCGCGTGCCAGGTGGCGAGCCCGTCCTCGACCCGTTCGCCGGTGCGTTGGACGGCGAAGTCGATGATGCTCGTCGTCCCACCCCAGGCCGCGGCGCGGGTGCCCGTCTCGAAGGTGTCGGAGGCGTTCGTGCCGCCGAACGGCAGCTCCATGTGGGTGTGTGCGTCGATGCCGCCGGGGATGACGTACTTGCCGGTCGCGTCGACGACCCGGTCCACGTTCGCGGCCAGGTCGAGGCCCAGGAGCGGCGATCCGGGGCTCAGCACAGCGGCGATCTTCTCGCCGTCGACGAGGACGTCCGCGTACGCCGTACCCGTCGCGTTCACCACCGTGCCGCCGGTGATCAGCGTGGTGCTCACCGTTGCTCCTCTCGAAAACTGGCGACAGATGAGGGGTTTTGCGGCGCCGAAACCCCGATCTGTCGCCAGTTTCCCGGCTGGCGGGTGGGGAGGGAGGCGCGGGTGGGGAGGGAGGAGGCGGGAGTGGCGGCGATCATGGCTGGGGGATCGACGTGTAGGAGTCGGGGCGACGGTCGCGATAGAACTGCCAGGCGTTGCGGACCTCGCGGATCAGGCCCAGGTCGAGGTCGCGTACGACGATCTCCTCGGTCTCGCTGCTGCCCATCGGACCGACCAGATTCCCTTGCGGGTCGCAGAACTGGCTGCTGCCGTAGAACGACACAGCGAGGTCGCCGTACTCGTTGTCTTCGCGACCGACCCGGTTGGGCGCGGCGACGAAGTAGCCGTTGGCGGCCGCGGCGGCGGGCTGCTCGATCTCCCAGAGCCGGTTCGACAGGCCCGGCTTGGTGGCGTTCGGGTTGAAGACGATCTGGGCCCCGTTGAGGCCGAGCTCGCGCCAGCCTTCGGGGAAGTGCCGGTCGTAGCAGATGTAGACCCCGATCGGCCCGACGGCGGTCTTGAACACGGGATAACCGAGGTTGCCCGGTCGGAAGTAGAACTTCTCCCAGAACTTGTCGAGGTTGGGGATGTGGTGCTTGCGGTACTTGCCGAGGATCGTGCCGTCGGCGTCGACCACCACTGCGGTGTTGTAGTAGACCCCGGGCAGGTCCTCCTCGTAGATCGGGAGCACCATCACCAGCCCGAGCTCGGCGGCGAGGGCGGCGAAGCGCTGCACGATTGGGCCGTCGGCGGGCTCGGCGAAGTCGTAGTACTTCGCGTCCTCGGTGATCCCGAAGTAGGGCCCGTAGAAGAGCTCCTGGAAGCAGATCACCTGGGCGCCCTCAGCCTTCGCGTCCCGGGCGAACGCCTCGTGCTTGTCCAGCATGGAGGCCTTGTCGCCGGTCCATGTGGTCTGGGTGATCGCTGCCTTGATGACGGTCACGTACGCCTCTCCCACCGATCGCGGACCGATCGCACTCGACCCGTCCAAGGCATTGAACGAAACCCTCGTTTCACTCGCGTGTCAATGGGTGACGGTTGGAAGAAGATCACTGCTGCCATGATCGGCTCGAGCGACGCGCAGTGGGCGCGGCGATCTGTCCTGAATCGAGACGCCCGTGAAGAGATGGACCCCTGCTGCTGCGGTGCTCGCCAGTGCGGCTCTCATCGTCGCCGCTGCGTTGCCGGCCGATGCCGCGACCACCTCCATCGCGGTGACCGACGCCACCGGTCCGGCCGCGGTCGATGTGTTGAGCAACCGGGTCTACGTCGGCACCACACCCGCAGACCCCGGACCGGTCGAGCACTGGAACTCCAGCGCAGGGGTCGCCCAGGTTGACCTGATGACGAAGAAAGTCGTCAAGTCGGTCACTGTGCTCACGCTTCTCTCCTACGCGATCGGGGCCGGCGTCTCGGACGTAGAAGTCAGTCCGACGTCCAAAGACCTCTGGGTTCTGGTCGGCGCCGTCACCACCGGGTACGGCTGCTACGCGACGCTCTACCAGCTGGACAAGAACTCTCTGGCGAGCGTGCGCAAGTACGACCTCGGCTGCACCAGGAAGATCGAGCTCGATCCGACGTCTCGGTTGGCCTACTTGACCGAAGCTCCCCTCTACAACGACGTGGGGGACGATGCGCAACCGGTGACGCCGGCAACGGTCGTCGTCATCGACGGCGCCTCCGGGACCGTACGCAGGGCCGACATCCCGGCTCCGACCCGACCGGTGTTCTCGATCACCGAGGACTATCAGCCCACCTCGATCGCGTTCAACTTGAGAAACCGCCGGCTGTATGTCGTCGGCCAAGGCAGCGCTTGGGTGTACTCGACGAAGTTGGCGCTCCTCCACACGACCGAGCTGGGCTACGGCACGGACAAGCCGCTGTCGGCAGCGGCGAACCCGGTCACGAACCAGATCTACGTCGCGGACCGGGACAAGGTCACCGAGCTGTCCGGTCGGACCGACGAGGTGACGCGCACCTCGGTGCTGAGCGGGGACTCGTCGATGGTGATCGACCCCAGGGCCACCGTGCTCTACCGCGGCACCAACACCATCAACCTCGACACTCTGCGGTCGGTGGGCCAGCAGAAACGCGTTATTCAAGCGGTGAATCCGTTCACCCGGACCCGCTACTCGGTGGGGTCGGGGCAGTTGTACGCCGAACGGTGAGCGGCACCAAGCCCGGGGTGGGCCGGGGGCCCGCTCGCGCGGGTCAGAGGCCGAGATGGAGCCGAAGGGCCTCGTCCAGCTTCGCGGTCACTTCCGGCGGCAACCGGCCGATGCGCGATCCGAGACGCTCCACGTCGATCGACCGCACCTGCTCCGCCTGGGCCTTGGAGTCGCGGTGAAGTCCTGTGGCTTCTGCGGTCAGCAGGGTCTGGAAGGGGAGGACGCGGGCGACGTTCGACGTGACGGGTACGACGGTGACGACCCCGCGTCCTAGTTGCTGAGCCCGGTGGTTGGCCCCGTCGTTGCTGACCACCACGACGGGGCGGCGCTTGTCCGCCTCAGACCCCCGAACCGGATCCAGATCGGCCCACCGGATCTCGCCGCGCCTCACGAACGACTCAACCCGTCAGCTGACGTCACGTCCCAGAGGTCGGCGTCACCGGACTCTGACCACTCGTCCCACGCATCCTCGTAGGCGTCACCCAGGTCCGCCGCACGGAGCAACCGGATCGCGCGCTGGACCGCGGCCGAGCGCGACTCGATGCCGTGACTGTGGGCGTAGCCGTCGAGGAACTCGATGTCCGCCGTCGGCAGGCTGATGCTCAACTTCACACCCCGATGCTACCTCCGGTACGACAGGAGTAGCACGACCGGGCGAAGCGCCGGGTCGACATCAACAGGTCAGTCCCGATGGTCGCCGGCGGCACCGTCGACCAGCTCCCGGACGATGTCGAGGTGGCCGGCGTGCCGCGCCGTCTCCTCGATCATGTGGATCAGCACCCAGCGCAGCGAGACCTCGTCGCCGAACCACGCCGTCCCCAGCTCGTCGAGCCCGACCTCGGTGATCACGACGTCAGCGGCCGCACAGCCCCGGTCGTAGAAGGCCAGGATGTCCGCCGTCGTCTCGTGCGGCTCGACCCGCAGGTCCAGCTCGGGGTCCTCGTCGCTCAGCGGCAGCGGCTCGGTCTCTCGGCCGAACGTGGTGCAGAACCAGCTGAACTCCATGGCTCCGAGGTGCTTGACCACGCCCAGCAGAGTCGTGCCGGAGGGCACCATGGCCCGCCGCAGGTCCTCGTCGCTCAGCCCCTCGATCTTCCACCGCACCGCCTCACGGTGCCGTTTCATGCTCGCGTGCAGGCTCTCCTTCTCGCCTCCGGTGAAGGGAACTCGGATCATGTGGTCTCCTCGGTCGTTCTGGGCAGCGCGGGTCAGGGCAGCGTGAGTCGGGGCACGTCGGGTCAGAGCAGGAAGCGGAACATCGGGCTGTCGGCGGGGATCTGCTGGATCTGCGGCGGGGCGTCGTCCATCCGCTTCAGCAGCGGTTGCAGGTCCTCGGCTCGGGCCAGCTCGAGCCCGACCAGCGCCGGGCCGGTGTCGCGGTTGTTGCGCTTGACGTACTCGAAGAGGGTGATGTCGTCGTCCGGCCCGAGGATCTCGTCGAGGAAGCGACGCAGCGCCCCGGGTTCCTGCGGGAACTCGACGAGGAAGTAGTGCTTGCGGCCGGTGTAGATCAGCGCCCGTTCGACGATCTCGGCGTACCGGCTGACGTCGTTGTTGCCGCCGGACAGGATGCAGACCACGGTCGAACCGGTCTTGATGCCGCCGATCTCACCCAGGGTGGCCGGCGCCAACGCACCCGCCGGCTCGGCGATCACGCCGTCGGACTGGTAGAGCTCGAGCATCTCCACGCAGACCCGGCCGGCGTCGACCTGGACCATCTCCTCGACCGCCCGGGCGATCAGCGGGGTGGTCAGCGCGCCGGCCCGGCGTACGGCGGCTCCGTCCACGAAGGTGTCCAGGTGTTCGAGGTCGACCGGCCGCCCGGCGGCGAGGGCGGCGGCCACGTTGGCGGCGCCGAGGGGCTCGACGCCGATGATGCGGACCTCGGGGTGGCGTTCCCGCAGCCAGGTCGCGCAGCCGGCGAGCAGCCCGCCGCCGCCGACCGGGATGATCATCACGTCCGGGGCGTGGCCGAGCTGGTCGACGATCTCCATCGCCACCGTGCCCTGTCCGGCCACCGTGCGGGCGTCGTCGAAGGCCGGCACCAGCGTCGCACCGGAGGTCTGCGCGTGCTCGATCGCGGCGTACGCGGCCTCGTCGTAGGTGTCGCCGATGACGACCATGTCGACCCAGTCGCCGCCGACGGTGGCGATCCGGTCGCGCTTTTGGCGCGGGGTGTTGCGGGGGAGGTAGATCCGACCACGGACGCCGAGGGCCGCGCACGCGTACGCCAGCCCCTGGCCGTGGTTGCCCGCGCTCGCACAGACCACCCCGCGGGCCTGGGCCGTCGCGTCGAGCTGGGAGATGACGTTGTACGCCCCGCGCACCTTGTAGGACCGGACGACCTGCAGGTCCTCGCGCTTCAGCCAGACGGCGCCCTCGATCCGACTCGACAGACGGGCGTTGAGCTCCAGCGGGGTGCGGGTGATCACCCCGCTCAGCCGGGCGGCGGCGTCCTCGACCAGCGCGGCGTCGACCACGGGCTCTTGGTTCACCCAGCGATCATGACGCAGCGCGCTCGGCACCGGCAGCGGGCCCGCAGAATCAGGGTCAACGCGGCTGCCACCACGGCTTGTGGCGCCACCACGTGCGGCCCTCGCCGACCCGGACGAAACCTGCCGCCCGGTAGAGCTGCGCGCCTTCGGGAGTCGCGTTCAGCACCGCCCGCTCGGCGCCGTGCTCGCGGGCGGTCCCGATCAGCAGCTGGAGCAGCTCGGTGCCCAAGCCGCGGCGTCGGAAGCGGGGCCAGACCTCCATGTCGAACAGTCCGGCCGTCGTGCCGTCCAGATGGATCCAGGCCCGTCCGGCGTACGCCCCGTCGACCGTCGCCTCCGCGCGCCAGGTGTTCGGGCGAGTCAGCAAACCGGCCGAGCCGGCGTCGTCGGGTCGGGGATCCGCGGTCAGCCGGACCCGGGATTGCCCGGCTGGACCGAACGCGGACGCCTCGAAACCGTCCGTCGGAGCGCTCATCCACCACGGCTGCCACCCGACCTCGAAGCCGGCGTCCTCCAGCTCTGGTCGTTCGAGGTCGACGTCCGACCAGATCGCCACGCTCCTTGCGCGGAGTCGGCGGGCGTCCCGGAAGGCGCGCTCGGCCGTCTGGGTCGGCACGGACTCGGGGAAGAGGCCGTGCATCGTCCGCTCGGTCGGCACCCAGGCCCACCGCACCAGGCCGTCGTTCCAGACCCAGCCGGCCGACAGGGTGGCCTTGGCCGTGAACCACGCGACGTGGGCGCCGACGCAGTCGGCCACGGCGGCAGGGTCGTCAGGGGTCACGCAAAAGATCTTCCCGGTTTTAGGCCCGAATGCGCAAAAAGTGACTTACTGTGTCCGCAATTCCCCTGCGCCACCCGAAGGATCCCCCATGATCTCGACTTCACTGGTGAAACGACGCCTTGCCCCCGCCATGATCGTGCTGGCCGCCGGCCTGGCCGGGCTCGGAACGCTGCCGGCCGCCGCAGACGTGAGCTCCGTCCCGACGCCCGAGGCCCGGCGGGCGGGGGTCCAGCTGGGTAACGCGCAGATGGGTTGGCGTCAGCACGCCGACCACGGACTGAGCGCCAACTCTGCCGACGCTCGTACGAAGGCGTTCGTCCCCACCGGCGTCCTCGGCATGGACGTCGCCAGTTACCAGGGCAAGGTGAACTGGAGCAGCTGGGCCAAGCAGGGACGGCAGTTCGCCTACGTCAAGGCAACCGAGGGGACCACCTACCGCAACCCCTACTTCTCCGCGCAGTACACCGGTTCCGCCAAAGTCGGGATGATCCGTGGGGCGTACCACTTCGCCAGTCCGTCCGGGAAGAGCGGCAAGAAGCAGGCCCAGTTCTTCGTCGCGAATGGCGGCGGTTGGACCGCCGACGGAAAGACACTGCCGGGGGTGCTCGACATCGAGTACAACCCGTACGGCTCCACCTGCTACGGGCTGAGCAAGGCCAAGATGGTCAGCTGGATCAACGACTTCGTGGTCGAGTACAAGCGGCTCACCACCAGGGACGCGGTCATCTACACGACCACGGACTGGTGGACCCGGTGCACCGGCAACACCACCAAGTTCGCGCTGACCAACCCGTTGTGGGCGGCTCGCTACGGCACCAAGACGGTCGGGATCCTGCCCGGAGGCTGGCCGCGCGCGACGTTCTGGCAGTACACCTCGTCCCCGCTCGACCAGAACCGCTTCAGCGCCGGCTACGACCGGCTCGTGGTCCTGGCCACCAAAGCGAAGTAGCGACTGCCTTACGCGTACCCGCGCCCTGAGCCTGTCGAAGGCCCCGAAGGGGTTGCGCTCGTTCTCGGGTTGGCCTCAGCTGACGTCTTCGTCGTCATCGTCGGCCGTGCCGGCGAGCTCGCTGGGGTCGACGGTGCCGTCCGGGTCGTCCTCGACGGTCAGGCTGCCGTACTCGGCGGGCTCGGTGGTCTCGTCGCCCGTGGGCTGGTCATCGATGTTCGGGGTGGACATGATGCTCCTGTCTCGGCCGGGCATCCCTGACCGGATCGTCGTCGTCCGACCATCCTAGGCAGGGCGTCGTCGCCGCCTCACGGTGCGGCAGGAGAGGATGGAGGGTCGGACCGACCTCGCGGTCCGCTGGAAGGGAGCACCGTGAGTCATTGGGTCGATCACGTCATCTGGTGGCATGTCTATCCGCTCGGGTTCGTGGGCGCCGAGGACGAGCTCGCCGGCGCGCATCCCGAGCCGCACCGTCTCCGCCGGCTGGTCGACTGGCTGGACCACCTGGTCTCGCTCGGCTGCAACGGCTTGGCCCTGGGCCCCATCTTCACCTCCAGCACCCACGGTTACGACACCGTGGACTACTTCCAGATCGACCCGCGGTTGGGCGACGACGCCGACTTCGACGCCCTCGTCGCTGCCTGCCGTGAGCGGGGCATCCGGGTGCTCCTCGACGGGGTGTTCAACCACGTCGGCCGCGAGTTCCCGCGGTTCGCCGAGGCCCTGGAGTCCGGTGTCGGCTCCGACGCGGCGAGCTGGTTCCACCTCTACGACAACGGCGACGACCCGATCACGGCCAACTACTTCGAGGGTCACGACCAGCTGATCGAGCTCAACCACGGCTCCGTCGAGGTCCAGGACCACGTCGCCGCGGCGCTGAACCACTGGCTGGACCGGGGCATCGACGGCTGGCGGCTGGACGCGGCGTACGCGGTGGACCCGGCCTTCTGGGCGGCGATCGTCCCCGGGGTGCGTGAGCAGCACCCGGACGCCTGGTTCGTGGGCGAGATGATCCACGGCGAGTACGCCGACTACATCGCGAAGTCGACGCTGGACTCCGTCACGGCGTACGAGCTGTGGAAGGCCACCTGGTCCTCGCTGAACGACGTCAACCTGCACGAGCTGAGCTGGACCGTCGGTCGGCACGCCGCGCTGATCGAGGATTTCGTGCCGATGACCTTCCTCGGCAACCACGACGTGACCCGGGTGGCCAGCCAGATCGCCGACCCCCGGCACCTCGCCCACGCGATCGCGATCCTCGGCTTCATGCCCGGCATCCCGAGCATCTACTACGGTGACGAGTTCGGCCTGGCCGCGATCAAGGAGGAGCGGGTCGGCGGTGACGACGCCATCCGTCCCGAGATGCCGGCCGAACGTGGGCTCTACCGGGCTGAGCACCCCGAGATCGAGGAGCTCTACCGCCGGGTGATCGGGGTACGCCGTCGCCACCCCTGGCTGGTCGACGCGCAGGTCAGCGCCGGCGAGGCCTCCGACGAGCAGCTGGTCATCACCGCTCGGCCGCGGCACGAGGACCACCCCGGACTGCTGCTGGCCCTCAACCTGCACGACCACCCGGTGGATCTGCCGGGTGGCGCCGGGGAGCTCGTCGAGGCTTCCGCCCCGTACGAGAAGGGTCAGATCCCGGCTCACGCCTGGGCCATCGTGGACGAGCGGGCCTAGTCCGCATCCAGCACCGCGGCGGCGCCGGCCTGCAGCAGACCCAGGTCGGTGGCCACAGCAAGGCAGCTGATGCCGGCCCGGCGCAGCCCCCGAGCGCGTACGGGGTCGCCGGCAAAGGCGCCGACCGCCACCTCATGCGCGGCACCGGCCTGGACGATCCGCTGCAGCGGGCCCGCATCGGACCCGATCACGGTGTCCGCGTTCGACCCCAAGGAGAGCGACAGGTCGAAGGGACCCACGAAGAGCATTCCCAGCCCGGGTACGGCGGCGATCTCGTCGACGTTGGTCAACGCCTGGGCCGACTCGATCATCACCGCGCACCGGACCGCCTGGTTGGCCTGCTCGGGAGCCGGCACCGACCCACCCCACAGGGCCGGGAACGGGCCCCAGCTCCGGGTGCCAATGGGCGGGTAGAAAGCGGCGGCGACCGCGGCCGCCGCCTGCTCGACCGTGTCGATCTGGGGCACGATCACCGTGCTGGCCCCGGCGTCCAGAGCCGCGCCGATCCAGGCGAAGTCGAGCTCGGGGATCCGGATGGCGAAGTTCGTACCGGCGTCACCCAGGGCCCGACCGAGTTCCAGCACGGCTCGACGATCGATGTCCCCGTGCTGAGCATCGAGGGCGAGCCAGTCGAAGCCGAGCCCGGCACAGCTGCGTACGACGTTGACGTCGGCGGTCTGGCACCAGATGCCGCGAGAGTTCGGTCCGATCATGGCGCCATCCTGCCGCCGACCGGCCGGCTCGGCACCTGTGGGGCCGGACGCCACCGCGTCCGGGAATGGGTTTGCCCCAGATCAATACACCTCTTACCGTGAATGCATCAGACCCCGATGAGTTTTTCGTGACCGGACGGTCTGATCCGGGGTGGGCGTTCGCGAGGGAGCGACCCCGCCGGGAGGGATCTCTCTACTCGATCCCGACGCTCGTCTCGCACACTCACGAAGGACGGTTCTCGCGTGACCACCACCGCCGCCGAAACCACCACCCGCTCGGCCATGTCGTCCCGGGACCGCAGCGTCATCATCACGTTGCTGGTCGCGACCTTCGTGGTCATCCTCAACGAGACGATCATGGGTGTCGCGCTGCCGCGGCTGATGGTCGACCTGTCGGTCAGCGCCCGCACCGGCCAGTGGCTGTCCACCGCCTTCATGCTGACCATGGCCATCGTCATCCCGACCACCGGCTTCCTGCTCCAACGCCTGACGACCCGTACGGTCTTCGTGCTCGCCATGGCCCTGTTCAGCGTCGGCACCCTGCTGGCCGCGGTCTCACCCGCCTTCTGGCTGCTGCTGCCCGCGCGGATCGTGCAGGCCTCGGGCACCGCGATCATGCTGCCGCTGCTGATGACCACCATCCTGACCCTGGTACCGGTAGAGCGTCGGGGGGTCGTGATGGGCAACGTGAGCATCGCGATCTCGGTGGCCCCCGCCATCGGCCCGACCGTGTCCGGGGTCATCCTGCATTTCTTCTCGTGGCGATTCATGTTCATCGCCGTGCTTCCGATCGCCGTGGCCGCCCTGATCTACGGGTCCCGGCGGCTGGTCAACGTGGGCGAGCAGGGCCACCAGCGGCTCGACCTGATCTCGGTGATCCTGACGGTGCCGGCCTTCGGCGGGATCGTCTACGGCCTCAGCCAGCTCGGCGGCGAGGGCGGGTCCAGCGCGCTCGCGCCGGTGTTCATCGCGGTGGGTGCGGTGTGCCTGGTCGCCTTCGGCTGGCGCCAGACCCGGCTCAGTCGAAGTGCGAAGCAGGAGTCCCGCGAGGAGCGCGGGCCACTGCTGGACCTGGGCGCGTTCCGGTTCCCGATGTTCAGCCTCAGCGTCGCGCTGCTCTGCATCGCCATGATGGGTCTGTTCGGGGTGGTCATCCTGCTGCCGATCTATCTGCAGAGCGTGCACGGGATCTCCGCGCTGGAGACCGGGCTGATGCTGCTGCCTGGTGGTCTGTTGATGGGCCTGCTGGGCCCGAGCGTGGGCAAGCTGTTCGACCGCTACGGACCCAAAGGGCTGACCATCTTCGGTTCGGTGCTGCTCACCGTGGTGATGTGGCGGTTCAGCACCGTCGAGCCGACCACCCCGGTCTGGCTGCTGGTGACCATGCACGTCACCTTGTCGCTGGCCCTGGCCTGCCTGTTCACCCCGGCCTTCACCACCGCGCTGAATCCGTTGCCGCCCCGCCTCTACTCCCACGGCAGTGCGATCCTGACCACGCTGCAACAGGTCGCCGGAGCCGCCGGCACCGCTTTGCTGGTGGCGATCATGGCCAGCCGGACGGCCACCCTGGTCGGTGGCGGCATGGACCCGGTGCTGGCTCAGAACAGCGGCATCGGTACGGCGTTCCTGGTCGGCGCCGCCCTGTCGGCCGGGTCGGTGATCTGCGCGTTCTTCATGCACAACCCGAAGCCCGAGGACCGGTCCGAGCCGGCCAACCCGGTCAGCCACCACGCCTGACGTATCCGGGGTGCCCCGCACTAAGGTGACCCGATGCGCAGAGTAGCGGTGGTGACCGGAGCCGGAAGCGGGATCGGAGCGGCAGCCGCGCTGGCTCTGGCCCGGGCCGACTGGACGGTCGTCGTGGCCGGCCGGCGGCCCGAGCCCTTGGCCGCCCTCGCGGCCGAGCACCCAGAGCTCACTCTCGACCCGTGCCCGGCCGACGTCACCGACGAGGAGGCCGTACGCGATCTCTTCGACACGGCGGTCGAACGGCACGGTCGGGTCGACCTCCTGTTCAACAACGCCGGCATGGGCGGCCCGCCGCATGTGTTCGACGAGATCCCGCTGGCTGAGTGGCAGGCGGTCGTCCAGGTCAACCTGACCGGGGTCTTCCTGTGCACCCGGGAGGCGTTCCGGGTGATGCGGCACCAGGACCCCCGAGGCGGCCGCATCATCAACAACGGTTCGATCTCCGCACACACGCCCCGACCGCTGTCGCCGGCGTACACCGCCACCAAACACGCCGTCACCGGGTTGACCAAAGCCACGGCACTCGACGGGCGGCCGTACGACATCGCGTGCGGCCAGATCGACATCGGCAACGCTGCGACCGACCTGACCCAGCGGATGGGCGACGGCATCATCCAGGCCGACGGCAGCAGCCGGGCCGAGCCACGGATGAGCGTCGACGAGGTCGGTGCGGCCATCGTCTACATGGCTGGTCTGCCGCTCAGCAGCAACGTGGCGACGCTCACGGTGATGGCGACGAAGATGCCGTACGTTGGGCGCGGTTGAGTCCCACTCCACCCGCGAAATCAGCACTTTACCCGCGATATGTCCCGGGTAAAGCGGGGACATCGCAGGTATACCTGCGAAACCTGCAGGGCCGAACGCGGAGAAAATGATCTTGAACACAACAATTGGGTGACGAAGGTCTGAGGTCGCGGTCGAAGATCGTACGAGACCGCACAATATAGGGATGCCGACCTTCTTGCGGGGGCGGCGGGGGGCTTGGTTCTTAGGCACGGCGGTCATCGGTTTGGCCGTCGTCATTCTTGGGGCGCTGACGGTTGTCGTGCGTGATCGAGTCGACGAACGCGGTTCGTCGCTGTCCATCAGCGTGCTCTCCAGCCGTCCAGACGCCATCACCGGTGGCAGTGTGATGATCCAGGTCTTCGCGCCCGACCGGGTGCCGCTGACCGACGTCCGCGTCGGGCTCAACGACCAAGACGTGACCGGTCAGCTGCGGCTCACCGACGTCGGTCTGACGGGCGTGCTCACCGGACTCACCGCGTCGGTCAACACCGTCCGTGCCTCCGCGCCGGGGGCCCAGGACGCCTCGACCACGGTCACCAACCACCCGATCAGCGGTCCGCTGCTCAGCGGCAGCCAGCAGCGCCCGTTCGTCTGCGAGCTGGGCCGTTTCCGGTCGGCGACCGGCACCACCTTGGTCGACGACGGCACCTGCTCGCTGCCGTCGAGTGCGGCGTACGTCTACCGCTCGCGAACGACCGGGAAGTTCGTGGCCCTGGCCGCCGATGCGGTGACCGATCCCGAGCGCCGACCGCGTGACGTCGCCGACCTCCCGGCCGTCGAAGGCGTGGTTCGACCCTTCATCGTGCGGGTGGAGACCCTGACCATCGATCGCGGCGTCGCTCAGATCGCCATGCTCGACGACCCGGCCGACGGAGCCGGATCGGCCTGGAACCGCAAGCTGATCTACGGCTTCGGCGGCGGGGGCTGCGGCAGCGGGCACCGGCAGGGCGACCGGACGTACGAGGTGCTCTCGCCCAACCTGCTCGCGCAGGGCTTCGCGATCGCCTCCAACTCGCTCAATGTGTCCCTGCAGAACTGCAGCGACCTGGTCGCCGCCGAGGCGTTCGCCATGACCCGCGAGCACTTCATCAAGGAGCACGGGCTGCCGGCCTACACCATGGGCATCGGCTGCTCCGGCGGCGCGGCCCAGGCGTACCAGATCGCCGACAACTACCCGGGCCTGCTGGACGGCATCGTCGCGGGCTGCAGCCTGGCCGACATCGGGTTCGACCTCGGCCAGCTCGCCTTCGACGCCCGGTTGCTCGCGGAGTACGCCCGCCGTCACCCGAGCGTGCTGACCCCAGCCCAGCTGACCGCCGTCTCCGGGCTCGGCTCCACCCGTGAGCTGTACGCGATGAGTCGGCTGGCCCAGCTGCACGACCAGGATCCGTCGACGCAACTGCTGCCGCGGCAGACGACCGGCGTGGACGGCGTCCGCGGTTCGATCTGGGACCAGTACGTCAACGTCTACGGCACGTCGTCGGACGGTGCCGTACGTCGTCCCGTCGGCAATCTCGGAGTGCAGTACGGACTGGCGGCGCTGGAGCGGGGCGTGATCACCCCGGAGCAGTTCGTCCAGCTGAACGAGGGCATCGGCGGTCTGAACGACTCACTCGGGTCCACGCCGACCCGGACCACCCCGGACGCCACCGCGGTCAGAGCGGCGTACGCGAGTGGCCGGCTGCTGAGCGGCGCCGGCGGGCTCGGGGACATCCCGATCATCGACTACCGGTCCTACAGCTACGGACCGGGTCAGCCGAGCCTCGACCTGCGCTACCACACGTTCGTGGTCCAGGAACGGCTGATCCGGGCCAACGGGAACGCCGACAACCAGGTCCGGCTGACCGACTCCGGCCGCGGGCGCTTTGACGTGGAGCGGGGGGTGTTGGCCGAGGCCATCGGCCAGATGGACCGGTGGATCACCGCGGTCAAGGGGCGTCCGACCAGCGGTCGTTTCGCCGTGGCGCAGAGCAAACCGGCGGATCTCGTCGACGCCTGCTGGACGCCGACCGGCCGCAAGATCGTGGAGCCGCAGGACTACGCGGGGGCGGGGGAGTGCAACCGGCTCTATCCCTCCACGGCGACCCCCCGGATGGTCGCGGGCGGACCGCTGGCCGGGGACGTGCTGAGCTGTGTGCTCGAGCCGCCCGACCGGGAGCGCTATCCCGCCACGATGACCCAGGTCCAGTTCCTGCGGCTGGACAAGCTGTTCCGCGCCGGCGTCTGTGACTTCGCCCAGGGTGGGGAGGGACAGCAGCGGCTGTCCGGCACCTGGCTGAACTTCTGATCGCGCGGACTCCCGATCGGCCCGAGCAGGTGAGAGCATCGAGCATGGACAATCTCCCGGCGTTGATGGGGGGTCAGGTCCTGCCCCACGAGCGACGAGCCAAGGTGCTTCGACCGGCGGTCAAGGCCGTCGCCGGCCATTCCGGCGCCCTGTTGGTGCTCGCCATGGTGTTGTTCGTGCTCGGCGGGCCGGCCGCGTGGGTCGCCGGCGCCGGTGCTGCCCTGCTGGCGGCGCTGGTCGTCTTCGGCGTGGTCAACGTGACCACGGACCAGAAGCTTCTCCAGCTGCATCCCGACCTCGGCGCACGCCAGACCTTGTGGGAGCGGGCTGGCGCCACCCCCCACCAGCTCCGGCTGCTGAACGAGGCGCACCGGGTCGACAGGCTGAACCCGCCAGTCGGGTACGGCGACCGCCGTACCGTCATCAACCCGCTCGGTGACGCGTACGCGATCTTCACCTCACCCGCGTGGCGCGACCCGTGGCTGGCCGACCGCCAGCTCCAGATCGACCCGATCATCGAGGCCGCCGAGATCATTGCCTTCGTGCACCAGGTCACCGGGCTGCTGCGCGAGGTCGCCGAGCAGATCCGGGTCGCCGTGCCCGGGTCACCGGCCCAGCGCACCTACCTGGGGTTCGAGCGGTCCCTGCTCGGCTCGCTCGATGACGGTTTGCGTCGGGCCCGGGCCCTGACGGCGTACCGCTCGGAGGTGTCCCGGCTCGAGGTGCTGTTGACCGAACAGCTCGCGCTGCCGCAGGCCGAGGCCTTCGCTGACCGCGTGATGGATGTGCTCTCGGAGTCGGCCCGGCAGGAGCTGGCCACCCGCCAGATCGAGGACGGCCGTGACCAGCTGCAGATGCTGGAGGCGGGGCTGCGGGAGATCACCGAGCTGATGAACCGGCAGGCGCAGAACCGCTAGCCGCTGGACCGCTAGACCGGCGTCATGGTGACCGCGGCGTACGCGCTCCCCAACGCCTGCTTGACCGCGGCGACGGTGGCCAGGCGGTCTGCCACCTCCGCGGTCGGGATCGGGGCCGAGATCTCCTCCCGGAGTCGATCGGCCGCACCGAGCTCGCGGGCCGCCTCGGAGACCTGCCCGAGGTCGAGGGCCACCGCAGCCAGCTCGTCGTGGACGCTGGCAGCCCGCCACCGGTCGCCGAGTTCGCGGTGCTCGGCCAGGCTGGCCAGCTGGAGTCCGCGGGCCCGGTCGAAGTGCCCTTGCCGACGAGCCACGGCACCGAGCTGGTTCAGTGCCCAGGCCATGCCCTCCCGGAACGCAAGGTCCTCGCACTGGTCGAGGCACTGGCTCAGCATGAGCTCAGCGGCCACCAGGTCGCCGCGATAACGCGCCGTCGTACCCAGGTTGATGAGGGCCCAGATGACTCCCTCGGCGTCGCCGGCCTGGCGGGTCAGGACCAGCGCCTCGTGCCCGAGCTCGTCCGCCGGTTCGAAGTCGCCGCGGAGCCAGGCCAGGAAGCTCAGGTAGTTGACCTGCGCGGCCACCCCGTGGTCGTCACCCGAGGCCGAGGCCATCGCCATGGCTTCGAGATGAGCGGCCTCGGCCGCGGCGTAGTCCCCGAGCTCCCGACTGATGCCCCCGAGTCGAGCCGTCGCCCAGGCCACCCGGACCAGGTCTCCGATGTCGGAGTAGATGCTGAGCGCTTCGGTGATCTGCGCGCGGGCCGGCTCGTAGTCGCACTGCAGGAAGGCGAGCAGCCCCTCGCTGGCCAACGCTGACGCCCGGAGCTCCGGGGCGGCCGACGGTGCCGCCTGGAGGGCCGCGGCGGCCCAGTTCCGACCGTCGGTGTAGCGACCGCGCAGGTAGCACCAACGGCTGAGCGCGGCCACCATCCGCAGGGCGAGGGTCGGCTCATGCACCACGGCCCAGTCGACGGCCGCCCGGATGTTGGCCGGGTCCCGGTCGAGCACCGCCAGCCACTCCTGCTGGTCGCGTGAGTCCAGGTGAGGCGCAGCCTGCTCGGTCAGGCCGCAGAAGTACTCAGCGTGTCGACGATGCGTCGCGGCGGAGTCGACGCGTTCCTCGAACCGTTCGTGGGCGTACTGCTGGATCAGCTGGAGCAGCCGGAACCGGGCTTGGGGGCTGCCGTCGTCGCGTCGGGTGACCAGCGACTTCGAGACCAGCGAGGAGAGCACGTCCAGCACGTCGACCTCGGTGAGACCCTCGGCACACACCGCGGCGGCTGCCTCTCGGGTGAAGCTGGCGGAGAAGACCGACAACCGGTCGAAGAGCAGCTGCTCGCGGGAGCTGAGCAGGTGGTAGCTCCAGCTGACCATGGCGTCGACGAGCTCGCGTTCGCCGTCGGAGCTGGAGGTCAACAAGATGCCGAGCTCGGAGTCGAGGGTGTCGGCCAGCTCCGCCACGGTCAGCACGTTGGTGCGGGCCGCAGCCAGCTCGAGGGCCAGCGGTAGCCCGTCCAGGCGGTGGCAGATGCGTACGACGGCGTCGGCGTCGAACTGGGTGAGCACACCGCCGAGAGCGGCCCGGGACAGGAACAACTGGCTGGCCGGGGCAGCCCGGACGTCCGCCAGGCTGCTGTTCGGTGGCGGCAGCTCGAGGGGGACGACGTGGAAAGGGCGTTCCCCCGGTGTCCGCAGCAGATGCCGGCTCGTCAACAAGATCTTGAGCCAGGGCGCGCTGGCCAGGACGCGGGAAGCGAGCCGGGCCACCGCCTCCAGCTGGTGCTCGGCGTTGTCGATGATCAGCAACGTGCGCTGCGGGCGCAGGTGCTCGACGATGTCGGCCATCGCGGTGGCGGGGGAGGTGCGTACGCCAAGAGCTCCGGCGAGCGCAGGCAGGGTGGCCCGGGCGTCGGGCAGGGATCCGGTGGGCAGCCAGTGCACTCCGTCGGGGAAGCGGTGCGAGACCGAGTTGGCGTACGCGACCGCGAGCCGGGTCTTGCCGACCCCGCTGGGTCCGACCAGCGTGACGAGCCGAGTGTCGGGCTGCGCCATCAGCTCGGCCAGCGCTTGGAGGTCGTCGGCCCGCCCCACGGGAGCGTCAGGGAAGATCGGCAGCACCGGAGCGGCCGGCTCCGCGAAGGCCACGGTGGAGAACAGGCTCACCCGGTCCCTCTCGGGCAGGTCCAGAGCCTCGGCCAACAGCCTCATCGTGGTCATCCGCGGTGTACGCCGGCCGCGCTCCAGCAGGGAGACGGCCTCAGAGCTCAAACCGGCCCGGCCGGCGAGCGTCTCCTGTGACAGGCCAGCGCGACGCCGCAACCGGCGGAGTTCCTCGCCAAACACCGTCACTCGGATTCCCCCGGCCCCCCGCGCTCGAGCGCGGGCCAATGAGGTTTGTTGCGGCTCACTGTACCGAATCTGTTTCAGATTCAATTGTCCGCTCGTTGTCCGTGGTCTCGCCGACGTCGTCGGTCCGATGATGGTGAAGTTCGACGGACCCTCGGGGGTGGGTCTGAGTGGGGTAGTTCGGATGGGTCTCGACCGCCTACGGATGTGACGACACCGAGCACAAGCGAGAGAGGGCGCCGGGTCTTCAGGGGAGGCTACTTGGCGTAGTGGTTTGACCGGCGCTCTCTCGAGCCTCAATTCCCAGGCACCTAGACTGCTGCCTCACGCGAAGGTGGGGGAGCAGCAGTGGACTTCATGGCCGACTGGCCGTACCCCCTGACCGTGGCCGCGCTGTTCGTCATCGTGCTGCTGCGGGCGGGCAGCACCTACGGCCTCGGACGCGCTGCTCAGGCCGGAGCGCGGCGTACGCGGTTGTCCCGCTGGCTCGCCGCACCCGGCTTCGGCAAGGCCCAGCGACTGCTCGACCGTTGGGGTGCGCCGGTGGTCACCGCCTCGTTCCTGACGGTGGGACTCCAGACCCTGGTCAACCTGGCGGCCGGCCTCGGCCGGATGCCGTTGCGTCGCTACGTCCCCGCGCTGGTCGTCGGTTCGGTGCTGTGGGCGTTCCTGTACGCGACGGTCGGGTTCGTCACCTTCGCTGCGTGGCGACGACTCTACGAACTGTCACCGGTCGGTGCGATCGTGGTTGTCGTGGTCCTGACGGGTGCCTTGGCCGCGTATATCGGGCGGCAGATCCGCCACGACCGGGAGGCGGAACACGATGACCGAGATCACGTGGCAGCTGACGATCGACTCAGCTGACCCGCACACACAGGCCGACTTCTGGGCGGCCGCGTTGGGGTATCAGGTGGAGGACAACTCCGAGCTGATCGCCGGCCTGCTCGAGCGGGGGTATGCGAACGAGAGCGACACGCTCGTCCATCGCGGGGTCCGGTCCTGGGTCGCGCTCAAGGCCATCCGGGGAACGGATCGCCGGATCCTGTTCCAGGCGGTGCCCGAGAGCAAGACGGCGAAGAACCGGCTGCACCTCGACCTCAACGTGGGCCCCGAGGGTCTCGACGCTGCGGTGCAGCGCCTGACCGAGTTGGGCGCGTCGACCGTCGCCGAGGTCAACGACCGCGGCAGCCACAGCTTCGTGCTCGCCGACCCGGAGGGCAACGAGTTCTGCGTGCAGTAGGTCCTGCTCGTCGACCGCGGTCTGCGCGGTGCTCGCCCGACGGCGTTAACTTGGGGCCGTGACCAACCCCTTCGATCCCCAGACGTGGCAGCGTGTCGACGGTTTCGACTTCACCGATGTGACCTATCACCGGGCGGTGGACGCTCCGGTCGTCCGGATCGCCTTCGACCGGCCCGAGGTCCGCAACGCCTTCCGACCGCACACGGTCGACGAGCTCTACCGGGCACTCGACCACGCCCGGATGTCCTCCGACGTGGGCGCGGTGCTGCTGACCGGGAACGGTCCCTCGGCCAAGGACGGAGGGTGGGCCTTCTGCAGTGGCGGCGACCAACGGATCCGGGGGCGGTCGGGTTACACCTACGCCGAGGACGAAGCGCCGGCGGCCGTCGATCCGGCCGCCGCGGGACGGTTGCACATCCTCGAGGTGCAGCGGCTGATCCGGTTCATGCCCAAGGTGGTCATCGCCCTGGTCAACGGCTGGGCTGCCGGTGGTGGCCACAGCCTGCACGTGGTCTGCGACCTCACCGTGGCCAGTGCTGAGCACGCCAGGTTCAAGCAGACCGACGCCGACGTGGGCTCCTTCGACGCCGGCTTCGGGTCGGCGTACCTCGCTCGGCAGGTGGGTCAGAAGTTCGCCCGGGAGATCTTCTTCCTGGGTGAGACATACACGGCCGAGGACGCGTACCGGATGGGCATGGTCAACCGCGTCGTCCCGCACGCCGAGCTCGAGACCGTGGGCCTGGACTGGGGCCGCGCCATCTGTCGCAAGAGCCCGACCGCCCAGCGGATGCTCAAGTTCGCCTTCAACGCCATCGACGACGGCCTGATCGGCCAGCAGGTCTTCGCCGGCGAGACCACGCGTCTCGCCTACATGACCGACGAAGCCGTCGAGGGCCGCGACGCCTTCCTGGAGAAGCGCGCCCCGGACTGGTCGGCCTACCCCTACTACTACTGACCCTGGCTCGATCCGGATCGAGCCGGACCGGAACCAACCGGCATGAGGTCAGACGACGCCGTACAACCGATCGCCGGCGTCACCGAGGCCGGGGACGATGTAGCCGACCTCGTTGAGCTTGTCGTCGATGCCCGCGAGGACCAGGGTGCACGGGACGTGCAGGCCGTCGAGCAGGTCGGTGAGGCGGGCGATGCCCTCGGGGGCGGCGATCAGGCAGATGCAGGTGATGTGGTCGGCGCCGCGGGTGACCAGGAACTGTACGGCGGCGGCGAGCGTCCCGCCGGTGGCGAGCATCGGGTCGAGGACGTAGCACTGGCGCCCGGTCAGGTCGTCGGGGAGGCGTTCGGCGTACGTGGTGGCCACCAGGGTCTCCTCGTTGCGGACCATGCCCACGAAACCCACCTCGGCGGTGGGCATCAACCGGGTCATTCCCTCGAGCATGCCGAGGCCGGCCCGCAGGATGGGTACGACCAGCGGTCGCGGCGGGCTCAGCTGCACCCCCTGCGCCGGCATCAGCGGAGTCTGCACGGTGACGGGCTCGACGCGCACGTCGCGGGTGGCCTCGTACGCCAGCAGGGTCACGAGCTCTTCGGTCAGCCGACGAAACGTCGGTGAGTCCGTTCGTTCGTCGCGGAGGACGCTCAGCTTGTGAGCAACGAGCGGGTGGTCGACAACGCGGAGTTCCACCCCTGAACCGTAGCGAGCCCTGCCGGGCTTCGGGCGGCGGAGTCGTTTCCTGGCGGGACATCTGACACCATGGGCGAGGCAATCTTGGTGCCCTGCGGCGACTGAAGGAGGGGACATGTCGGACTTCGATGATGATGAGTACGAGTCATTCGATCTGGACGACGCTGAGGTGAAGACCCCCGTGGCGACGGAAGCCGACGAGGACCTCGACGACGATGAGGACGAGGACGACGACGACCTCGAGGACGCCACGGACGAGGAGATCGACTTCGTCATCGCGGCCTACCGCGAGGACGGGCAGCCCTACGTCCAGGCTCTCGCCAACGACCTGGCCAACGACCTCGAGGAGCTGATCGTCCAGCTCCGCCGCCTCCCTGGTGACGCCGGCGCGGTCGGTTTCGTCAGCCTGGTCGAGGAGCTGTTCGTGATCGTCCGCGTTCGCGGTCAGCACGTCCAGGTGCTGCTGTCCGACGGTGGTGCGGCCGGTGACTGGCCGATCGCCCGCGACGTCGCCGACCTCCTCAACGAGGACATCGATGACGACGAGGACGACGACGAGCCGATGGGTGACCTGTCGATCCTGGCCGACCTGGGCGTCAGCGACTTCGACATGACGGCGATCGCCGACAACCTCGACCTGAGCAGTGACCAGATGCTGATCGAGATCGCCGAGAAGATCAAGATCAACCCCCAGTTCCGTACGGCCGCCGAGGCCGCTTTCCGGTCCTGAGGTCAGCCGTGCCCGGCCGGTGGGACGCCGCGATGGGTGCGGCGTTGGCCCAGGCCCAGCGGGCCCAGACTCTCGGGGACGTTCCGATCGGCGCCGTGGTCCTCGACGGATCCGGCACGATCGTGGCGGCCGCCGGCAACGAGCGCGAACAGAGCCACGACCCGACCGCCCACGCCGAGGTGCTGGCTCTGCGCCGGGCTGCGGCGGCGCTGGGGGAGTGGCGGTTGGTCGACCACACCCTGGTCGTCACCCTCGAGCCGTGCACCATGTGCGCCGGGGCCCTCGTGCTCGCGCGGGTGAGCCGGCTGGTGTTCGGGGCGTACGACCCCAAGGCCGGTGCGGTGGCCTCGCTCTTCGACGTCGTCCGCGACCCGCGGCTCAACCACCGGGTGGACGTCCGTGGTGGGATCCGGGAGGCCGAGTGCGCCGAGTTGCTCCGCGACTTCTTCACCGACCGCTGACCGGTAACGATTCGCCCGATGGGCGTTCCGTTCGGTAATCTCTCCCGCGGTGGCGTGTCTGAGCGGCCTAAAGAGCGCGCCTCGAAAGCGCGTGAGGGTAAAACCTCCGAGAGTTCAAATCTCTCCGCCACCGCCACGTCGATGCCCCCCCCCCGTTGGCGGGGCATCGCTCGTTCAGCACTCGTTGTTTCCTGCTCGTAAACCCGTTCGGGGAGGATGTGGCCATGATCAACCTCGACCTCATCCTCTTGGTGAGTGCCGTCGTTCTGATCGCGGCGATCATCGCGGCCCGGATCGGTTCGGGTTTCGGTCTGCCCTCGCTGCTGCTCTTCCTCGGGCTCGGCATGGTGATGGGCGAGTCGGGTATCGGAATCAGGTTCGACGACGCCGACCTGGCCCACGCGCTGGGCTTCGGCGCCCTGGTGCTGATTCTGGCCGAGGGCGGACTCACCACCAAGTGGAAGGACATCAAGGGTTCCATCGGCCTGGCCGGCGTGCTCGCCACCCTGGGTATCGGGGTCAGCGTCGGGCTGATGACCCTCTTCGGCTACTACGTCCTCGACCTCAGCCTCTGGACCGCGGTGCTGCTCGGGGCGGTCACCTCTCCGACGGACGCCGCCGCGGTGTTCTCCGTGCTGCGTCGGGTCCCGATCCCCCACCGACTCCGTGGCGCTCTGGAGGCCGAGTCCGGCCTGAACGATGCCCCGACCGTGTTGTTGGTCGTGCTGGCCAGCTCATTCGCGACCGGCCACGGCAGTGAGCACGGGGCCGCCGCGGTGGTCGGGTTGATCATCGTGGAGCTGGTCGGCGGTCTGCTCATCGGGCTGGGACTCGGGTGGGTCGGCGTACAGATCCTCCGGCGGGTGGCGCTGCCGTCGTCCGGCCTCTACCCGTTGGCCGCGCTGGTCTGGACCGTCTTCGCGTACGGCACCACGGCTGTTCTGCACGCCAGTGGGTTCGCTGCGGTGTACGCCTGCGCCCTGATGCTGGGCAACGCTCAGCTGCCCCACCGCGCAGCCACCCGCTCCTTCGTGGAGGGGATCGGCTGGATCGCGCAGATCGGGTTGTTCGTGATGCTCGGCCTGCTCGCCGCGCCCGGTCGCGTGACCCTGGAGGCCGCGGGGGTGGCGCTTGCCGCCGGGTTCTTCCTCACCTTCGTGGCCCGGCCGATCTCGGTGTTCTGCTCCTCGATCTGGTTCAAGATCCCCCTCCGAGAACAGATGTTCCTCTCCTGGGCGGGTCTGCGCGGGGCGGTGCCCATCGTGCTGGCCACCATCCCGTTGGCCGACGGGATCGACGGTGCGTTCTTCTTCTTCGACGTCGTGCTCGTCTTCGTCATCGTCTTCACCTGCCTCCAGGCCCCGACCCTGCCGTTCTTCGCCCGGCGGCTCGGGCTGATCGACGACTCGGCCACCACCGACGTCGAGGTCGAGGCCGCGCCGTTGGACCGGATCTCGGCAGACCTGCTGCAGGTACGGATCCCGCCTCGCTCTCGGCTGGCGGGGATCGAGGTCGGGGAGCTACGGCTGCCCAAGCACACCGTGGTGTCGCTGATCATCCGCGACGAGACGCCGTTCTATCCGGCAGGTCGGGAACGGATCAAGGTGGGTGACGAGCTGCTCATCGTGACGCCCGCCGCCCAGCGCGAGATCACCGAGGACCGGCTCCGATCATTGGGTCGGGGCGGCCGGTTGGCGCGTTGGCGGTCCGTCGGCTCGGACTGAGGTCGATCCGGGCTGGCTGGG
>DATDBS010000089.1:0-8915 GCA_036524735.1 Propionibacteriaceae bacterium | reverse complement strand
GTCTCCTGCGCCTCACGAACCACGAGGTCGTCCCGGAAGCGTAGCTGCCCCTCGGGGCTGCCGACCGGCCCGGAGAACAGGCCCGTCTGCAGCACCGAGGCCCGCAGCTCACCGTCCCACTCGCGGCTCCACGGGGACTGCCCGTCGACCACCTCGAGCACCAGTCGGCCTTCGGATCGCCCGGTACGCGCCCGGGTGGCGGCCCGGGAGCTCCAATGCGGACAGTAGAAGGGCACCCAGCGGGTCTCGTCGATGATCTCGCCACGAAAGTCCTCAGCGAACTCCAGCACATAACCCGGCCTGTCGATCGGGTTGGCGGGGACGTCGGGCATCGAAGACTCCTTCTCGGGCGAGGCCGGACCAGGCGCGTCCGACGATGCGCAGGACGCTAGACGACCCCTCTGACACAACCCTGCGCGACGTGCGCAGGGAGCACTGTCAGTCCCGAGACATAGGATCGCGACCATGAGTTCGACCGACCTGCAGGACGTCACCGCCGACGAGTCCTCGCTGCGCCGCTTCCTGCTCGGCCTGCCCGGAGTGGACCCCGTCGGAGTCGAGCAGCGGGCCGCAGGGCTGGGGACCAGGTCGATCAAGAAGGCGTCCAAGCTGGCCGCGATCGACCTGGCCATCTCGATGGTCGACCTGACCACGTTGGAGGGTGCCGACACCCCGGGCAAGGTCCGCAACCTGGCCCGCAAGGCAATGCTGCCCGATCCGGACCGACCAGACACCCCGCGTACGGCCGCAATCTGCGTCTATCCCGACATGGTCGAGGTCGCTGCCGCCGAGCTGGCCGGCTCCGGAGTCAAGGTGGCGTCAGTCGCGACGGCGTTCCCCTCCGGCCGGTCCAGCCTGGAGGTCAAGCTGGCCGACACCAAGCTCGCCGTGGACGCCGGAGCTGACGAGATCGACATGGTCATCGATCGGGGCGCCTTCCTGTCCGGGCGCTACGGCGTGGTCTTCGAGCAGATCCAGGCCATCAAGGCCGCCTGCGGGCCCGCCCGACTCAAGGTCATCCTGGAGACCGGTGAGCTGGCCACCTACGACAACGTCCGCAGGGCCTCCTGGCTCGCCCTGCTGGCCGGCGGCGACTTCATCAAGACCTCCACCGGCAAGGTCTCCCCCGCCGCGACCCTGCCCGTCACCCACGTGATGCTGCAGGCGGTGCGCGACTGGAAGACGCGCACCGGCGAGCAGCGAGCCGTGAAACCCGCCGGTGGCATCCGGACGACCAAGGACGCCGTCCGCTACCTCGTCGCCGTGCACGAGATCGCCGGGCCGGAGTGGCTGGACCCCTACTACTTCCGTTTCGGCGCCTCCTCGGTGCTCAACGACCTGGTCATGCAACGCCGGACCCAGGCCGACGGTCACTACTCCGGCCCCGACTACGTCACGGTCGATTGAGGAACTGAACATGGACTGGGAATACGCGCCGGCCCCCGAGTCGAGTGCCATCGGGGCGGTCAAGGACCGCTACCTGCCTTTCGTCGACGGCGCCTTCGTCGAGGGTGGCGGAGACGACCTGGACTCGATCAGCCCCGGCACCGCGGAGAAGCTGTCCACCGTCTCGACCGCCAACGCGGCTGATGTGGACCGCGCCGTCGCGGCGGCCCGCCGGGCCTACGACAAGACCTGGTCGAAGATGCCCGGGGCGGAGCGAGGCAAGTACCTCTTCCGGATCGCGCGCGGCATCGCCGAGCGGGCCCGCGAGCTCGCGGTGATCGAGACGTTGGACAACGGCAAGCCGATCAAAGAAACCCGGGACTTCGACGTCCCCACCGCGGCGCAGCACTTCTTCTACCACGCCGGCTGGGCCGACAAGCTGCAGCACCTCGGCCTCGGGCCGGCCCCGGCGTCACTCGGGGTGGCCGGTCAGGTCATCCCGTGGAACTTTCCGCTGCTGATGGCGGCCTGGAAGATCGCCCCGGCACTCGCAGCGGGCAACACCGTGGTCATCAAGCCGGCCGAGACGACGCCGCTCTCGATCCTGGTGCTGGCCGAGATTATCGCCGAGGCCGACCTGCCCCCCGGTGTGGTCAACATCGTCGCGGGCGCCGGAGACGTCGGCTCCCACCTGGTCACCCATCCCGGCCTGGACAAGGTCGCATTCACCGGCTCGACCGCCGTCGGGCGTCGGATCCAGCACCAGCTGGCCGGGACGGGTCGCAAGATCACCTTGGAGCTCGGCGGCAAGGGGGCCAACATCGTCTTCGACGACGCCGCCCAGGACCAAGCCATCGAAGGCATCGTCAACGGGATCTTCTTCAACGCCGGTCAGGTCTGCTGCGCCGGTTCGCGGCTGCTGGTCCAGGAGTCGATCGCCGAGGAGTTCCTGGCCAAGCTCAAAGCGCGGGTCGAGACGCTCCGGGTGGGCAATCCGATGGACAAGAACACTGACGTCGGCGCCATCAACTCCGCCGCCCAGCTGCGCCGGATCACCGATCTGGTCGAGGTGGGCGCAGCCGAAGGGGCTCAGGCCTGGACCTCGTCGTGCGCGCTGCCCACCCAGGGCTACTACGTGGCGCCGACGATCTTCACCGACGCGACCGCCTCGATGCGCGTGGCGCGGGACGAGATCTTCGGACCCGTGCTGACCACGATGACGTTCCGGACGCCGGACGAGGCGGTGGCCAAGGCGAACAACTCGCCGTACGGGCTGTCGGCGGGGGTCTGGACCGAGAAGGGCTCGCGGGCTATGGGGATGGCGAGCGCGCTGCGGGCCGGCGTGATCTGGGACAACACCTTCAACCGCTTCGACCCGGCGGCCAGCTTCGGCGGCTACCAGGAGTCGGGCTACGGCCGCGAAGGTGGACCGAGCGGGATGGCGGCCTATCTCGAGACCGACGACGAGGCGGTGCACTGATGAGTCACCTGGCTGTGCCCAAGACCTACAAGCTCTACGTCGGAGGCAAGTTCCCCCGCTCGGAGTCGGGCCGGACCTACGCCGCCCTCGACGCCAAGGGACGCTTCCTGGCGAACGCGGCACTGGGGTCACGCAAGGACGCCCGCGATGCCGTGGTGGCGGCCCGCAAGGGCTCCGACGCCTGGGCCAGGGCGACGCCGTACAACCGCGGGCAGGTGATCTACCGGATCGCCGAGATGCTCGAGGGTCGCCGGTCGCAGTTCGTCGAACTGCTGGCGCTGACCCGCAACCTCAACCCGCGGGCGGCCGCTGCGGAGGTCGACGCCGCGGTGGATCGGCTCGTCCACTACGCCGGGTGGACCGACAAGCTGGCCGCCGTCTTCGGACACGCGAACCCGGTGTCGGGACCTTACTTCTCCTACTCGGCCCCCGAGCCGACCGGTGTCGTCGTCGCGCTGGCTCCGCCGAGCTCAGCTTTGTTGGGACTGGTTTCGGTGATCGCCCCGGTGATCACCGGGGGCAACGCCTGCGTGGTGCTGGCCGCCGAAGCCGACCCGTGCGTCGCGATCGCCTTCGCCGAGGTCGTGGCCACCTCGGACGTACCGGGCGGGGTGGTCAACGTCTTGACCGGCCAGCCGGGTGAGATGGCTCCCCACCTGGCCGCCCACGGCGACGTGAACGCCCTTGACCTGACCGGAGCTGATGCCGACCTGCGGGTCAGTCTCGAGCAGGCCGCGGCCGAGACGGTCAAGCGGGTGTACGTGCCCAAGGGCGTACCGGACTTCTCGGCCGCTCCCGGCACGGCGCGGCTGCGGGCCTTCCTGGAAATCAAGACGGTCTGGCACCCCACCGGGGCTCTGTCGCTCTCCGGCGGCACCTCCTACTGAGCAGACTGGTGCGCAAGGTCATCCTGCTGGCCGGTCCGTCGGGCAGCGGCAAGTCCAGACTGGCGGCTGCGGCTCGCTGTCCCCGGCTGAACCTGGACGACTTCTACCTCGACGGCGACCACCCCGGACTGCCGCACACCCTCGGGATCGTCGACTGGGACGACCCGGCGAGCTGGGACGGTGGGACCGCGGTGGCCACCATCGCGACGCTGTGCGCCCAGGGCCGGGCTGAGGTGCCGGTCTACGACATCTCCACCAGCCGCAGGACCGGAGCCAAGGTGCTCGATCTCGGCGACGCCGCCTTGTTCGTCGCCGAAGGCCTGTTCGCGCCGGACGTCGTGGCGGCGTGCCGGGCCACCGGGGTGGAGATGGACGCCGTCTACCTGGACCGGGCCCGAACCCAGAACCTGGTCTTCCGGTTCCTGCGCGACGTCAGCGAACACCGCAAGCCGTTGGTCGTCCTCGTTCGCCGCGGCCTCGCGCTGTGGCGGGCCGAACCCGGCATCCGTCGTCACGCACTGGCCAGCGGATGCCGTCCGGTCAGCTTCCGGGAGGCCGTCGCCATCGTCACCACGAGGGAGCCCTCATGACCATCCTCGTCACCGGCGCGACCGGTCAGCTCGGGACGCCCACTGCCGCTGCGCTCCGCTCGGCCGGTCAGGAGGTGAGGGCGATGAGCCGCCGCGTCGGCCCAGACCTGATCACCGCCGACCTGCTCACGGGTGCTGGGGTGACCGAGGCGCTCACGGGCGTCGACACCGTGGTCCACCTGGCGACGACCGCGGGTGCCAAGGACGTCCAGGTGGCCGAGCGGCTCATCGAAGCCGCCCAGATCGCGCAGGTCCGCCACCTGGTCGTCATCTCGATCGTCGGTATCGAACGGATCCCCCTGGGCTACTACCGCGACCGGGTCCGGATCGAGGAGCTCGTGGCCGCTTCGGGAATCGCCTTCACCCTCCAGCGCGCGACCCAGTTCCACTCGCTGGTGGCGAAGCTGTTCGACGTGCAGCGGCGGAGCCCCGTGCTCCTCGCCCCGTCGATCCGCTTCCAACCCATCGCCGTGACCGAGGTCGCCGAACGGCTGTCCGAGCTGACGATGGGAGATCCGCAGGGCCGGGTCGAGGACATCGGCGGCCCCGAGGTGCGTATCACCCTCGACCTGGCCCAGGCCTGGCTCCGAGCGTCGGGGCTGCGGAGGCGCGTGCTCCCCGTACGCCTGCCCGGCCGGGTCTTCGACGCCCTGGCCTCCGGAGCGAACCTGGTCTCGGGTGAGCCGTACGGCCGCGAGACCTTCGAGGCCCACCTCGCCCACCGATCCCGCTGACCCACCCCCGTACCCGGGTCCAGCCGAGCCGACCCGAACCGAACCGCCGCTCACCCTCTGCCGGTTTCGCAGGTATACCTGCGAAACCCTCGCTCTACCCGCGATATATCCCGGGTAAGGCGTACATATCGCGGGCAGAGTGGAGCGATTTCGTCCGGATCCTGCTTCCGGCGAGATCCCTGGTCAGGCGTCGGCAGCGGTGAGGACGGCCGGCTCGGTCAGCGCTACACCGGTCGGCTCGCCCAACCGGTGTAGTGAGGTGCGCCCGACGTACAGCACGAGCATCGCGACGATCAGGGCACCGGCGCCGACCCAGTACGGTGCCGCGGCGTTGACGGCTGCGGCGATCACGCCACCCAGGGCCGGAGCGATCGCGCCGCCGACGAACCGGATGCCGGAGTACGTCGACGACGCCACACTGCGGGGCAGCTCAGTGGCCCGCATCACCGACTCGGTCAGCACCGTGTTCATCACGCCGAGGAACAGACCGGCGACGATCGTGCCGACGACGAGGGCGACCAGGTTGTCGACCTCGATCGCCATCACGGCGAGGTCCACGGCCAGCAGGAGCAGCATGACGTGCAGCACGCGGGTACGCCCCAGCCGCCGGGTCAGGGCCGGTGCGACGAAGACCGACGTCACGGCCAGGCAGATGCCCCAGCCGCAGAAGATCAACCCGAGCTGATGGGCCCCGAAGTCGGCAACCCCGGCGGTTTTGGCCGCCGCCTCGAGCGGGAACGGGGTGTAGGCCAAGAGTGAGAAGAAGCCGAAGTTGTAGAACAGCGCCGTCAAACCGAGGGTCAGCAGGGCCCGGTGCCGCAACGCGCGGAAGGTGGCGGACAGCCGTACGGGTTCGGCGGGACGGGGAATGTGGTCGAGCAGGATCACGATGGCCAGTAGGCCGATCGCCATCAGCACCGCCGTGCCGAAGAAGGGCCCGCGCCACGAGACGCCGCCGAGGGCTCCACCGAGCAGTGGACCGATCGCGATGCCGAGGCCGAGCGCGGCCTCGTACAGGATGACCGCGCTGTCCGCGCCACCCGCCGCCGCACCGACGATCGTGGCCAGGGCCGTCGAGATGAACAAGGCGTTGCCCAGACCCCAGCCGGCCCGGAAACCGATGATCATGTTGACCGAGCTCGACGCGCCGGCCAACGCCGCGAAGACCACGATCAGCGCGAGGCCGATGAGCAGCGTCTTCTTGGCTCCGATCCGGCTGGACACGAAGCTGGTGAAGAACATCGCCAATCCCGTGATCAGCAGATAGCTCGTGAACAGCAGCATGGTCTCGGCCTGCGTGGCCCCGAGCTCGGCGCTGATCGCCGGCAGGATCGGATCGACCAGCCCGATCCCCATGAACGCGATCACGCAGGCGAACGCCACCGCCCACACGGCCTTCGGCTGCTTGAGGATGCTGGACGTGGACTCCGCGGAACCCCTGGACACGCGATCGAACTCCCTGACCCATCGACAACTTTACTTAGTAAGACTATACATTTACACGTGGCCCTGCTGCTGCCGGGATCGCAGGTATACCTGCGATATGAGCACTGTGCCCGCGATATATCGCGGGTAAGGCGCGAACATCGCGGGCAGAGTGAGTCCGGTGGCTCGCCTCGGGCGCGCTGAACCCGCGCCCCCAGGTCAGGACTGGATCGACGCCCAGTCCGGGCCGGTGGCACCCAGCTTCTCGTCCAGCTTGGCGAACAGGGGGCTCGGCTTGACCAACGGGCGGCCCGGCTCGATCGGATGCGTGGCCCAGCGAGCCTGCTCACCGGCGTAGTCGCCCATGATCACCGGGTAGTCCGGCCCGCCCTCTTCCTCGACGGTGCGGATCTCTGGTTGTGCGGCCCAGATCCCACTGCCTCCGAGGGCCTCGTGGACCTTCTGGGCCGAGTGCGGCAGGAACGGGGTGAGCAACGTGTTGGCGTCGGAGACGACCTG
Organism: Propionibacteriaceae bacterium; assembly: GCA_036524735.1. Taxonomy (GTDB): domain Bacteria; phylum Actinomycetota; class Actinomycetes; order Propionibacteriales; family Propionibacteriaceae; genus Microlunatus. The sequence goes on along the minus strand of DATDBS010000089.1, from coordinate 1,894 downwards.
CAGCGCGGTGTGCAGCACAGTGTCGCGGCGCTCGGTATCGTCCTTGAGCTTCCAGGGCTCGGCGTCGGAGAGGTACTTGTTCGCCGCCCCCACGACGCGCATGGCCTCGGTGATCGCGGCCTTGAACCGGTTCTTCCCCAGCAGGTCGCCGACGGTGTCGAACGCCGCCCGCGAGGTGGTGAGCAGGTCCTGGTCGAGGTCGACCAGCGTCCCCGGGGTCGGGATGGCCCCGTTGTTCTTGTGGGCCAGCGAGACGGATCGGTTCACCAGGTTGCCCCACTCGTTCGCCAGCTCGAAGTTGGTCCGGCGGACGAACTCGTCCCAGGTGAAGTCGGTGTCCTGGTTCTCCGGGCCCGCCACCGAGATGAAGTAGCGCAGTGCATCGGGCCCGAAGTCACGCAGGAAGTCGCCGACGTAGATGACCTTGCCGCGGCTCGTGGAGAACTTCGAACCGCTCATAGTCAGGTACTCACTCGACACCACCTCGTCGGGCAGCTGCAGCCGACCCATCGGTCCCACGGTGCCGCCGTGGTCGCCCTCGCCGTTGTGTCCGAGCAGGATGCCCGGCCAGATGACGGAGTGGAAGACGATGTTGTCCTTGCCCATGAAGTAGTAGCCCTTGGCGTCCGGGTTGAGCCACCACTGCTGCCAAGCGTCGGGATCGCCGGTCCGCCGAGCCCACTCGACCGAGGCCGACAGGTAGCCGATCACGGCGTCGAACCAGACGTACAAGCGCTTCATCGGTTGGTCGCGCCAGTCGTCCAGCGGCACCGGTACGCCCCAGTCGAGGTCGCGGGTGATGGCGCGCGGACGCAGGTCCTTGAGCAGGTTCTGGCTGAACTTCAGGACGTTCGGCCGCCAGTCGCTCCGGTCGCCGAGCCAGTTCCCCAGTGACCCGGCCAGGGCCGGCAGGTCGAGGAAGTAGTGCTCGGTCTCCTTGAACTCAGGCGTCTCACCGTTGATCCGGGACTTCGGGTTGATCAGGTCGACGGGGTCGAGCTGGTTGCCGCAGTTGTCGCACTGGTCACCGCGGGCGCTCTCGTAACCGCAGATCGGGCAGGTGCCCTCGATGTAGCGATCCGGAAGCGTACGACCGGTGGACGGCGAGACCGCGCCGAGCTGGGTCTTGGGGACGACGTACCCGTTCTTGTGCAGTCCGAGGAACAGGTCCTGGACGACCTTGTAGTGGTTGAGCGTCGTGGTCCGGGTGAAGAGGTCGTACGACAGCCCCAGGCCCTGGAGGTCCTCGACGATGACCCTGTTGTACTTGTCGGCGAGCTGACGGGTGGTCAGCCCCTCCTTCTCGGCCTGGACCGAGATCGGCGTGCCGTGCTCATCGGTGCCCGAGACCATCAACACGTCGTTGCCGCTCATGCGCATGAAGCGCGAGAAGACGTCGGACGGAACCCCGAACCCGGAGACGTGACCGATGTGGCGGGGGCCGTTGGCGTACGGCCACGCGACGGCGGTCAACACACGTTCACTCATGCGCTCAACCCTAGTGCCGTCCGTCACGCGGGTTTCTCAGGTCCGTCGGTCGCGGTCCGCGCTGGAAAGTCGACTCGCGATCACCGTCCAGCCGCGAAACCCACGCGCTCAGTCAGGTCAGAACGCTCTGTCTCGGGAAGGTTCGCGGCGCGCCACCTCGTAGCGCCGTGGCTTGCCCTCACCGAGATCAGCGAGCCGGGCCAGCGCCACGACCTCGATGGGCTGTCCGAACAGGGCGGTGAGCGCAACATCGACCCGAGCGGCATCCCCCCGAACCACCTCCGCCCTCACCGAGCCGTCGGGGCGCTGCTCGACCCGCCAGCCGTGGGCGCCGGCCGCCTGCAGCAGCTGGGTCAGGTCCACACCCGGCACCGCAGAACCGTCGGCCGCCACGAAGACCACGCTG
>DATDBS010000088.1:0-15360 GCA_036524735.1 Propionibacteriaceae bacterium | reverse complement strand
CGTCCCTCGATCGGCGCCGACCCGAGCAGCAGGTAGGCCTGCGGCCCGGTGTACCCGAACTTCATCAGGTAGTCGATGGCGTTGTTGCAGGCGTTCTTGTACGCCAGGGTCGCGTCGTTGTAGTAGTTCGTGTCGGTCTCGTGGTCGACCGAGATGCCGATGAAGCTGATGAACTCGGAGTAGCGCGGCTCCACGTTGCCGGGCATGAAGATCGGGTTCGTGGTCACACCGTAGGTCTCCATGCCGCCCTTGATCAGGTCGACGTGGAAGTCGATGAAGCCACCCATCTCGATCGCCCCGCAGAAGGTGATCTCCCCGTCACCCTGGCTGAAGTGCAGGTCGCCGCCCGAGAGCATCGCGCCCGGCACGTTGACGGGGTAGAAGACCCGGGAGCCCCGGCTGAAGTTCTTGATGTCGTGGTTGCCGCCGTTCTCCCGGGGCGGTACGGTTCGGGCGCCGTCTCGGGCGATGGCGGCTGCGGTCTCACCGGTGGCGGTGCCCGCGAGGGTGCCCTCGACCAGCGGGGGCAGGGCCAACCCGGGTACGCGGTCGGGGTCGGTGGCGATCAGGGCCCGCTCGCGCTTGTTCCAGCGGGCGAGCAGGTCCGGAGACGGTGCGGTGCCGAACAGACCCGGGTGGGTCAGTCCGGTGTAGCGGACCCCGGGCACGTGCCGGGACGTCGCCACCTGACCGGAGAAGTCCCAGACCGCCTTGTACGCGTCCGGGAACCGGTCGGTCAGGAAGCCGCCCCCGTTGACGGTGGAGAAGATCCCCGTGTACCCCCAGCCCTGACCGGGTCGGTCACCGGTCTCCTGGGGTACCGGCCCGAGATCGAGGATGTCGATGACCAGCAGGTCACCGGGCTCGGCGCCCTCCACGGCGATCGGACCACTCAGCATGTGGGCCACGCTCAGATCGACGTCGCGGACGTCGTTGGCCGAGTCGTTGTTGCCGATCTGGTTGTCGGTCCACTCCTTGCACTCCACCCGGATGCTCTGACCGGGCTTGACCGAGCACGCGGGTGGGATGTCAGGGTGCCACCGGTTGTGACCGGGAACGGCCTGGTCGGCCATCGACTTGGCCTGGTCCACGCTGAAGACGACGTCGGGCATGGGCGTACTCCTTCTCTACGGGCGCGGCAGGGCCGCGTGGCGAGGGTCCGCGCTGACCCGGGGCGTGCGTCGGGCGGCGGGTACCGAGCCCACCACCCGAGGTTCGTGCGCGCTGCCCTCCGCGGCATCCCGGGCCCGCGTCAGACCTGCTGAGGTCTGACGGAGCCCGGGAACCGTGAAAATGCGACGGGTCTCGACGCCGCAGGCCGGACACGAAGAAGGATCGCCGGCCTGTGACATGGGGCGTACCAGCTCGAACTCCCCGCAGTCAGAGCACCGGTACGCGTACGTCGGCACGTGTGGGTGCCTACGCGTGAACCAGCGAACGCGGGACCAGGAACACCGGCACGGTCGCGTTGCGCAGGATCTTGGCGGCGTGCGTACCGAGGAAGAACGCACTGATCGGTGAGCTGCTGGCCCCGATCACCAAGACGTCACCCGCGGCCCAGGGCACATCGGCGATGGCTTCGGCCCACGAGCCGCCTTGGCCGACGACGGTCTGCGCCTTGGTCGCCACGGAACCCGACCGCGACCCTTCCAGGGCCGCGGCGACCTCCTCGTCGAGATAGCGGGTCCAGGAATCGACGACCAGGCGCTCGGCGTCCGGCTCGATGGTTCCGACGGACGCGCTCAACGGGCGCACGGCGAAGCAGGCCACCCGCAGGTCGGCACGGACCGACTCCGCGACCCCCGACACCGTCGCCAACAGGTTGCTGTCCCGATCAGCCCGGCCGAAACCGACCGTCACCCGCTGCACGGTCTCGGTCGGACCGGACGCAAAGCCACCGGGGGCCAACGCCACCGGCAGCTCCGAGCTGTGCATGATCCGGTCGGCGATGCCGCCGAGCGTGACCTGCCCGAGCAGGCCGGTGGACGCCGATCCCAGCACGATCTGCGTGCCGCCCGAGCGCTCGGCGACCTCGACCAGACCTGAGGAGACCGACCTGGCCCGGTGCAGCACGTACTCGGCGTGCAGGTCCGGACCGAGCTGGGCCCGGGCCTGGTCGAGTGCTCGCTCAGCCGCTTCGTCCTGGAGGGCCAGGTACTCGGAGTCCGGCCGGTACGGGTTGGGCGGCCACGGGGACGGGACGACGACCGCCACGACGAGGTCGTCCCCGTTGGAGCGGGCCAGCATCGCCCCCAGGGCCACTGCCTCGCGGCCTCGCTCGTCGGGGGTCAGCCCAATGACCGTGGTCACGCCTGGGCTACAGCGACGGAGTGGGCCACGACGTGGGTCACCGGCATCGAGTACGTCTCCCGAGCGCGATCGACCACGTCGTAGCGCAGCCACGCCGACCGGTCTTCAGGCAGGGTGCAGATGACGAGCCGATCGGGCTTGAACGAGGTGACTGCTTCGGACAGGGCCCGCAGCGGTCGGTAGTCACCCAGCTCGCCCTTGGCGCTGAGGCCTTCGGCGTGCAGGCGCTCGAGCGTCTGGTCGAGCCGGGCCTGGGCGGCCTCGGTCGTGGCCTGCCACATGTAGACCGCACCCTGGTGCTCGGCCTGCCCGGTGTCGATCGGGTTGGCCGGCACGATGACGAAGTACTCCGCCGACCGGGCTTGGTCGAGGGAACGCAGCTCGTCGAGCAGCTCGGGGCCGTTGACGGTCTCGTTGGCCATCACCAGGATCCGGGTGGCCGGTCCCGACGAGGGCGGGGTCTGGTCGACGGCTTCGACGGGAGCCCGGCGACGGAGCTGGCGGGTGGCGAAGTAGAGGATCAGGACAAGGGCCCAAGCGCCGAGGCTCAGGATCAGCTGGATCCGGACGTCGGCCTGAATGGCCATCTGGAGCAGCACCGCGAGGATCGCGGCGACCACCACGAACGACAAGAACGGGAAGGCCCACATCTTGACGGTCAGCTTTTCGGGTTCCGTCCGGCGGCGGAGGACGATCTGGGAGATGGCGATCAGCAGGTAGACGAACAAGATGATGGCGCCGGAGGAGTTCAACAGGAACAAGAACACCGTCTCGGGCGACACGGCCGCGGCGATGACGCAGAGGAAGCCCACCACGCTCGAGGCGAGGATGGCGGCCATCGGGACGCCACGGCTGTTGACCGTCATCAAACCGACCGGAGCCTCGCGACGAGCGGCGAGGACGAACAGCATCCGCGAGGAGGTGTAGAGGCCGGAGTTCAGGCAGGACAGCACGGCGGTCAGCACCACGGCGTTCATGATGTGGTCGGCGTAGGGGATACCCATCTGCCGGAACGCGGCTACGTACGGCGATGCGGCCAGGTCAGCGGAGTTCCAGGGCAGGATGACCGCCAGCAGGAAGATCGAGCCGACGAAGAAGACGGCGATCCGCAGGATCACCGAGTTGGTCGCCTTGGCGATGGACCTGCCGGGGTCGGGGGACTCGGCGGCGGCGATGGTCGCCACCTCGGCGCCGACCATGGAGAAGATGACGACCACGATCGCGGACACGATGGCCCCGCCGCCGGCGGGCGCGAAACCGCCCTGGTTGGTCAGGTTGGAGAAGTCGAGATCCTTGTTGGGCCACAGGCCGAGGACGAACACGGAGCCCAACACCAAGAAGATGACGATGGCAGCGACCTTGATGCCGGCGAACCAGAACTCGAACTCCCCGAACGAGGACACCGAGAAGAGGTTCGTCGCGGTCATCAGCGCCATCAAGATCAGTGACATCAGCCACAGCGGTGCATCGATCCAGTACTGCAGGACCTTCGCCCCCGCGACAGCCTCGAAGCCGATCACGATGACCCAGAAGTACCAGTAGAGCCAGCCGACGGAGAAGCCCGCCCAGCCGCCGAGAGCGTTGCGGGCGTAGTCGGCGAAAGACCCCGTCGACGGGTTGGCTGTGGCCATCTCGCCCAGCATGCGCATCACCATGATGATCAGCACACCGGCCAGCGCGTACGACAGGAATGCCGCCGGACCCGCCGTGCTGATGACCGTTCCGGAACCGACGAACAAGCCGGCGCCGATGACGCCGCCCATCGCGATCATCGTCAGGTGACGTGGCTTCAAGCCCTTTTTCAGCTCGGTGGGGGGTGCTGCACCCATAGGTAGACCTCTTCCTGTCGTACGCCCGGGCGGGGGGCCCTGGTCGTCGTCGGCCGCCACCGCGCAACGATCTGGTCGCCCCCGCGGCAGGAAGTCTTGAAATGAACGTAACGGACCCAGTTGACGGTGTAAACGTTTCTCAGGTGCGGCGGGTTCTTCGTAACACGGCCCTAACCGTCAGGCCGATCGCCAGACCCCAGAAGGCCGACCCGATGCCGAGCAGGCTGAGTCCCGATGCGGTGGCCACCACGGTGATCACGGCAGCCTCACGATCCTGTTCGTCGGCCAGCGACTGCTGCAGGGCGGAGCCCAGCGTGCCGAGCAGGGCCAGCGCCGCGACGGTGATGATCAAGCCGGCCGGGGCGTGCGTGAGGACGAACACCGCGGCCGCCGAGAGCAGACCGAGCACCACGTAGAAGCCCGCCGCGGACAGAGCGGCGATCCAGCGCCGACGGGGGTTGGGGTGGGCGTCTGGTGAAGCGGCCAGGGCTGCGGAGATCGCGGCCAGGTTCACCGCGTGGCCTCCGAAGGGGGCAGCAACGGCCGATACCCCCGCCGTGACCACCATCGTCGACCGCCAGGGGATGGCGTACCCGAACGTCTTCATCACCGCGACGCCCGGGGCGTACTGGGACGCCATGTTGACCAGGAACAGCGGTACGGACAGACCGATGAGGTAGCGCCAGTCGAGCTCCGGGACCGTGAACGCCAACCGGGGGGCGAGCTCTCCGGCGACCGGCTGAGCGTCGAGGGTCAGGGCCACCACGACGAGTGCTGCGAGTAGCGCCAGTGGGACCGCCCACCGTCGGGCCAGGGCGTAGCCGATCAGCCAGGTGATCAGGATCGGCGCGACGTAGAGCGGCGTACGCGCCAGGGTCGTGAACGCGGTGAAGCAGATGGGCAGCACCACCCCGGCCAACATCGCGTTGGCGATCGTGGTCGGGATGGAGGCCATCCGGCGCGACAGCCACGGCCAGAGTCCGGTCAGCGCGGTCAGGGCGGCGACGACCAGGAAGGCGCCCACCGCCGCCGGCCAGTTCTGGTCCTTCATCTGGGTGCTCGCCAGCAGGGCCGCACCCGGGGTGGACCAGGCGAGGGTGATCGGCATCTTGAACCGGAGGACCAGGACGCTCATGCCGACCGCCATCGCCAGGCACAGCACCAGCAGTCCCGACGCGGCCTGGGTCGCCGTCGCCCCCTGGGCACCGAGTCCGGTCAGAACGATGGGGAAGGACGAGGAGAACCCGACCACCGAGGTGACCAGACCGGCCAGTACCGCACCCAGCAGGTGACCGCGCTGCTCGACCTTCTCCATCTCCACCCGGTCACCCTAGAGCCCGTCCGCGTTGGCCGAGGCAGGGTTTCCCGCGCCCTGGGCCTATCGATGGGCGCTCTGTACGCGCCCTGAACCTGTCGAAGGCCCCGAAGGGGCTGCGTCGACTGGTGGTCGCGTCAGCGCGAGCTCTGACAGACGCTTCGCCAAGCTCAGCCCGCGTACGCCCTTGATTCCTACGGCGGGCTCGGCTCGGGAGACGTCAGCGCTCGGAATGACCCGTCTGGCGCTGCCGGCGGAGCATGTCGAGCAGGTAGGTGCCGTAGCCGGACTTGGACAAGGCCGTGGCGCGCTCCTCGAGCTCGTCGTCGGTCAGGAATCCCTGACGCCAGGCGGCTTCCTCAGGAGCGCCGACCTTCAGACCCTGGCGGGCCTCGAGCGTGCGGACGAAGTTGTTGGCGTCGTTCAGCGAGTCGAACGTGCCGGTGTCGAGCCAGGCCGTCCCGCGGGGGAGCACACCCACCCGCAACCGGCCGGCGTCCAGGTAGTGCCGGTTGACGTCGGTGATCTCGTACTCGCCGCGCGGGGAGGGTTTGAGCTGACGGGCGATCTCGACCACGTCGTTGTCGTAGAAATACAGACCGGGTACGGCGTAGTTCGACTTCGGTTCGGTTGGCTTCTCCTCCAGCGACACCGCCTTGCCCTCGGCGTCGAACTCGACCACGCCGTACGCGCTGGGCTCGGCCACCCAGTAGGCGAAGACCGCACCACCGTCGACCTCGGCGAACTCCTGCAGCTGGTTGCCGAGTCCGGGTCCGTAGAAGATGTTGTCGCCGAGCACGAGCGCGACCTTCTCGTCCCCGATGAAGTCGGCGCCGATCACGAACGCCTGGGCGAGGCCGTCCGGGGACGCCTGCTGTGCGTAGGTGATGGAGATGCCGAACTGCGAGCCGTCCCCCAGCAGTCGCTCGAAACCGGGGGCGTCGTGCGGCGTCGTGATGACCAAGACCTCGTTGATCCCGGCGAAGATCAACGTCGAGAGTGGGTAGTAGATCATCGGCTTGTCGTAGACGGGGACCAGCTGCTTGCTGATGCCGAGGGTCACGGGATTGAGTCGGGTGCCCGAGCCACCGGCCAGGATGATGCCACGCATGCCGCACAGTGTGTCATCGCGGCCACCCGGGAAGAAAGGTCGAGGTGGGTGAGCAAGATCACCGGGACGCTCGGACGAGAGGTGAGGGCGGCCCAGGATCGTCAATATGATGTGCCGCATGACTAAATTCCTGGTGACCGGTGGAGCCGGCTTCATCGGTTCCAACTTCGTCCGTCACGTGCTGGCCCACACCGACGCCGAGGTGACAGTCCTGGACCTGATGACGTACGCCGGCAACCGACAGTCCGTCGAAAGTCTGCCTGCCGACCGGTTCACCTTCGTCCAGGGCGACATCTGCGACGCGGAGCTGGTCGACCGGCTCGTCGCCGACGCAGACCTGGTGGTGCACTTCGCGGCCGAGTCGCACAACGACAACTCCCTGCGCGACCCTTCCCCCTTCGTGACCACCAACCTGATCGGCACCTACACCCTGCTCGAGGCCGTCCGCCGGCACGACACCCGCTACCACCACATCTCCACCGACGAGGTCTACGGCGACCTGGAGCTCGACGACCCGGAGCGCTTCACCGAGAACACGCCGTACAACCCGTCGAGCCCCTACTCCTCGACCAAGGCCGGGTCCGACCTGCTCGTACGGGCGTGGGTGCGCTCCTTCGGGGTGCGGGCCACGATCAGCAACTGCTCCAACAACTACGGCCCGTTCCAGCACGTCGAGAAGTTCATCCCGCGTCAGATCACCAACGTGATCGACGGCGGTCGTCCGAAGCTGTACGGAGCCGGGCAGAACGTCCGGGACTGGATCCACGCCGACGACCACAGCTCGGCCGTGCTGGTGATCGCGGACCAGGGTGTGATAGGCGAGACCTACCTGATCGGCGCCGACGGGGAGAAGAACAACACCGAGGTCGTCGAGACCATCCTGACCCTGCTGGGGCAGCCGCGGGACGCGTACGACCACGTCACCGACCGGGCGGGTCACGACCTGCGCTACGCGATCGACTCGACCAAGCTGCGTACCGAGCTGGGCTGGGCTCCGAGCTACTCCGACTTCGAGGCCGGGCTGGCCGCCACCATCGAGTGGTACCAGGCGAACCCGGGCTGGTGGCGACCGCAGAAGGCCGAGACCGAAGCCAAGTACGCGAGCCAGGGTCAGTGACCTGATGGGTGCCATGAAGGTCCGCAGCACCGCGATCGACGGCATGCTCGTCGTCGACCTCGACGTCCGTGCCGACAACCGGGGCTGGTTCAAGGAGAACTGGCAGCGGGTCAAGATGACCGAGCTCGGCGTCCCGGACTTCGGGCCGGTGCAGAACAACGTGTCGTTCAACACCTCGGCCGGGGCGACCCGCGGCATCCACGCCGAGCCCTGGGACAAGTTCGTCTCGCTCGCCCGCGGCCGGATCTTCGGCGCGTGGGTGGATCTGCGCCCCGGAGCGGGGTTCGGCACCACCTTCACCCTCGAGATGGGCGTGGACACGGCGGTCTTCGTGCCCCGCGGCGTGGGTAACGCGTTCCAGACCCTGGAGGACGAGACCGCGTACTCCTACCTGGTCAACGACCACTGGAGCCTCGCCGCCAAGAACTCCTACACCTTCCTCAACCTGGCCGACGAGACGGCGGCCATCGCCTGGCCGATCCCGCTGGCCGAGGCCGAGCTGTCCGACGCCGACCGGGCCCACCCGCGGCTCGCCGACGTCGTCCCGATGGCACCCAGGCAGACCCTCATCGTGGGCGCCGGCGGCCAGCTCGGGCGCGCCCTGGCCCAGGCATTCCCGGACGCCACCCCCGCAACCCGGGCTGAGCTCGACCTGGCCGATCCGGCTTCGGTCGCGGCCTTCGACTTCGCGCCGTACGGGGTGGTGTTGAACGCCGCGGCCCACACCAAGGTCGACGCCGCCGAGACCGAGTCCGGCCGGCGCGACGCGTGGGCGAGCAACGTGACCGGGGTCGCCGCCCTGGTCGCGGCGGCCCGCGAGCACCGGTTCACCCTGGTTCACGTCAGCTCCGACTACGTCTTCGACGGCACAGCTCCGCTCCACGAGGAGACCGAGCCGTTCACCCCGCTCGGGGTCTACGGCCAGACCAAGGCCGCCGGTGATGCGCTCGTCGCGACCCTGCCCGCGCACTACATCCTGCGGACGAGCTGGGTGATCGGCGACGGCAACAACTTCGTCAAGACCATGGCGAGCCTCGCCGACCGGGGGATCGAGCCGGGGGTGGTCGACGACCAGTACGGCCGACTCACCTTCACCACCGAGATCACCCGGGCCATCCAGCACCTGTTGGCCACGAGGGCGGCGTACGGGACCTACAACGTCAGCAACGGCGGGGACCCGATGAGCTGGGCGGAGATCGCCCGACTGGTCTTCGTGGCCCGAGGCCGCAGCGCCGAGGCCGTGAGCAGCGTGAGCACGGCGGCGTACGGGGCGGGCAAGTCCCTCGCCCCTCGGCCCCAGCACAGTGCGCTGAGCCTGGCCAAGCTCGAGGCTACGGGTTTTCGACCCGTCGAGGCGACGGTGCAGCTCCAGGAGTACCTGACGGCTCTGGGCTGACCGGCTCGGCAGGAGCGGGACGCGTCCGCACCCACAGGGCGGCCAGGCTCAGGGCTCCACCGGCCACCACGACGCCCCAGAACCCGGCCCGGGCTCCGGACGCGTCGATGACGTGACCGAGGACCGCTGCTCCGGCGGCGACCCCGGCCGCGATGCCCGTGATCGTCCAGGCCAGCGCCTCGGTCAGCCGCCCCGCGGGCACGGCGGCCTGGGTCACGGCGACGGACGCGATCAGGGTGGGTGCGATCGCCATTCCGCTCGGCACCAGCACGGCGGCGAGCAACAGGGGCTGGCTGATGAACGGCAGGGGGACCAGGGTCGCGGCGAGAACCACGGCTCCGATCCGGAACCGGGTCTGCGGCGACGCCTTCCACTGGATCGAGCCGGTGACCACACCGGCGACGAGCGAACCGGCGGCCCAGGCCATCAGCAGGAACCCCGCGTACGGCAGCACGTCCGCCTCCGTCGCGAACGCAACGACGACGACCTCCATGCCGCCGAAAACGGCGCCGAGGAACAGACACGCCACGGCCACGGAGACCAGGACGCCGACGGGCAGCGCACCCCCAGCCGCCCGGGACTCGCCGGTTCCGACCGGGGGTTCAGTGCCGCGTTGGGCGGCCAGCAGCAGGGCACCGACCAGACCCAGGAGGGCGCCGGCCCCGATCCCGAGGGCCGGATGGATGGCGGTGGCCAAGAAGGTGACCAGCACGGGACCGACGATGAAGACGATCTCGTCCAGGACGGCCTCGACGGCGAACGCGGTGTCGAGCAGCGAGGTGCCCTGCAGCCGGTGGGTCCAGCGAGCGCGTACGCAGGCCCCGGCCGAGGTGGCTCCGAGACCCACGACCACCGCCGCCGCCAGGCTGGTGAACAGCGGCCACCCAGCCAGCACGCTGGTGACCAGCAGCGAGACGCCGACCCCGTTGAGCAATCCGGCGGCGATCAGCACCCGGGCCTGACCGACCCGGTCGACCAGCCGGCCCCACAACGGCGCGGCCGCCGCGCCCGTCAAGGTGCCCACCGCGGTGACGATGCCGGCCCGGCCGAACGAACCGGTGGTCAGCGAGACCAGCAGCACGGTGCCGATCCCGGTCATCGACAGTGGGAGCCGCGCGAGCACCCCGGCCGCGCTGAACGCACGGGCCGCAGGGTCACGCAACACCTGGCGGTAGGACCCGAAGCCGGCGGCCACGATTTCCCCCTATGGGTAAGGATCTGTCTGTGAGTGATCAAGCTGTCGACCTTGCACCCTACGACGCGGTGCTGCTGGTGTCCTTCGGAGGGCCGGAGCAGCCCGACGACGTGGTGCCCTTCCTCGAGAACGTGACCCGCGGGCGCGGCATCCCCCGCGAACGGCTGGTGCAGGTCGGGCAGCACTACTTCGGATTCGGCGGCAAGAGCCCGATCAACGACCAGTGCCGGGCGTTGCTCGCGGCCCTGACCGACGAGTTCGTACACCGCGGCGTGGACCTGCCGCTCTACTGGGGCAACCGCAACTGGGATCCTTACCTCGACCAGGAGATGCAGCAGATCGCGGCGGACGGGCACCACCGGGTGCTCGCCGTGATCACCAGCGCGTACCCCTGCTACTCCTCGTGCCGGCAGTACCGGGAGAACCTGTACGACGCCGTGCAGGGCACCGGGCTCCACGTCGACCGGCTCCGCCACTACGCCGACCACCCGAGTTTCGTGACCGCCTCCGTGGATGCGACCGACCAGGCGCTGGACAGTCTGGGCGAGCTGGGCTCGAGCGCTCGGCTGGTCTTCGTCACCCATTCCATCCCGATCTCCATGGCCGAGACCGCCGGTCCCGAGCCTCGCAGCGCGGACGGAGGGTACGTGGACTGGCACCAGGCCGTAGCCGCCGAGGTGACCCGCCAGGTCTCGGAGCGCCGGGGCCTCGACTACGCGCACGACCTCACCTACTGCTCACGGTCCGGTCCGTCCAGCCAGCCCTGGTTGGAGCCGGACGTGAACGATCGGCTGACCGAGCTGCACGAGGGCGGCACCCCGGCGGTGGTCGTCATCCCGATCGGCTTCATCTCCGACCACATGGAGGTGATCTATGACCTCGACACCGAGGCGTGCGCCACCGCGGCCGAGCTCGGGCTGCCCTTCGCCCGGGCGGCGACGGCGGGCGTGCACCCGGTCTTCGTCAGTGGACTGCTGGACCTGATGGCCGAGCGCGCCGCCGCGGCGCGGGGTGAGGAGCCGCCCAAACCGGTCGCCGGCGGGGGACCGGTCGGCTGGTACGAGTGCCAGCCCGGGTGCTGCGCGAACCTGCGTCAGCCGGACCGAGCGGCCCTGTGCCAGCTGGCCCCGGCTTGATCCTCAGCCGGCTCTCAGCGCCCCGGAAATTGTTCGGCTCGGTACGGAATTTTGCGGACCGGAACACGTTATAGGGGGCGGATGGGCCCAACGTCGGCGGGGAATCGTCCGGTGTGATATGCATGCGCTCGACTTAAACATGTGAAATCTGGGCCGAACGCCCGGGAAGGGAACGATGGCGACAGATTACGACGCCCCTCGCAAAACCGAAGAAGAGCTGAACGAAGACAGCATTGAAGAGCTGAAGACTCGCCGTAACGATAAGAACTCGGGCAAGGTCGACGAAGACGAGGCCGAGGCCGCGGAGGCTTTCGAGCTCCCGGGTGCCGACCTCTCCCACGAAGAGCTGACGGTGCGGGTCCTCCCGCGCCAGTCCGACGAGTTCACCTGCGCCGGCTGTTTCCTGGTCCGGCACCGCAGCCAGATCGCCGAGGAGAACTCCAAGGGCGATGCCTACTGCTACGACTGCGCGGGCTGAGCTCGACGTACCCGCACTGAGCTGACCGACGCCGCCCCGCACGTTCTGTGCGGGGCGGCGTTTTGCCGTCTGGACCCGAAGATCACGATTCGGCTAAGGCTGGGTGAAGTTCTCCGGATTCGCTGGCCTGCCGACGGCTCCCATGATCAAATTCCTAGGCACGGTGATGGCGCGTGCGCGCGTTCTCGGTTTCGGTTTCGTCCACTCAGCGCTCGGCGCTTCGACGGAGCCGACGGAATGTGCCGGTCTGATTGGGGGCAGTCAGTCCGGACAGAGCACCGCCTCGTGTCTCCCCGTGAGACGCGGGGCGGTGATCCGGTCCGCGAGGCTCGCCGCCTCCACGCCGGTCCCGCCGCCCACGTAGGTTACGAGGCATGCTCTTCCGCGAACGGTTGTCCGTTCCCCCGGTGTGGTGGGTGCTCGCGTTCCTGCTCGCCGTCTCCCTGCTGGCCGCGATCGGCTTCTACCTCGGACCGGTCTGGGGCATCAGCGTCGGGGTCGCAGCGATGGCTGTTGCGGTGGCTGTCTTCCGCTCCGCCGCCATCACGCTCAGTGTCGACGACCAGGTCGTACGCGTTGGCCGTTCGGTCCTCGAACTCCGCTACGTCGGCGGCTGCGTGAGCCTGGACGTCGATCAGACCACCCGTCGCGGTGGGGTCGAGGCCGATGCCCGGGCCCACCTGGTGCTGCGGCCGTACGTCGCGACGGCCGTCCAGATCACCCTCGACGACGCTGATGACCCGGTGCCGTACTGGTTGGTCTCCAGCCGCCGACCGGTGGCGTTCGCCGACGCTGTCCAACAGGCCGGCGGACAGCGGGTGGTCGAATGACCGGGCCCGAGGTGTTGTTGGTCCGGCTCGATCCGGACCTGCCGCTGCCGGCGTACGCCCATCCTGGGGACGCTGGTGCCGACCTGCGCATCACCGAAGACGTCGAGCTCGGACCGGGGGAGCGCAGGCTCGTCGGCACCGGGATCGCCATCGCCCTGCCTGAGGGTTTCGTGGCGTTGGTGCACCCGCGCTCCGGCCTCGCCGCGCGGCACGGTGTGACCATCGTCAACACCCCAGGCACCGTGGACGCCGGCTACCGCGGGGAGATCAAGGTGTGTCTGCTGAACACGGACCGTACCGAGTCGGTGTCGTTCGCCCGGGGTGACCGGATCGCCCAGCTCGTCATCCAGGCCGTCGCCACCGCCGTCTTCGTACCGGTGGACGAGTTGCCCGATTCGGCCCGGGGAATTGGCGGATACGGCTCAACCGGGGGAATACTGGGCGCGGCTCTGCCGCACCAGCGCACCGCCACGTCGAACGAGGAGCAACCCAAGATGACTGTGCCGGGTGAGATCGCATGATCTTCCGACGGGACAAGAAGCGCCGCGATGAGGCTGAGGCCGCCGCCGCGGAGGTCGAGACCTCGGACGAGCAGGCCGACGTCGCGCCGGCCGAGGACGACACGGACGTCGACGGAGAGTCCGCGTTGGATGTCGACGCGCTGGACGACATCGAGTGGCGGGAAACCGGTCCCTGGGACGTCTCCGAGGTGGATGATCTCGAGAACAACGAGGAAGGTCCCCGGATCGACCTCGGCGCCATGATCCTGACCGGGGTGCCGGGCTCGGAGCTGCGGCTGCAGGTGGCTGAGGACACCCAGCAGATCGTCTCGGCCATGCTGATCATCGAGACCACGGTGCCGGCCGAGACCGAGGGCAATGGCGCCCGTCAGAGTGTCACCTCCGCACTCGAGCTCGGGGCGTACGCGGCTCCGCGGAGCGGCGGGTTCTGGCCCGAGCTCCGTGAGGAGATCTCGGAGAGCGCGACCGAGTCCGGCGGATCGGCATCGCTGAACGAGGGCCCGTTCGGGGTCGAGCTCTTCCGGCTGATCCCGGTGACCACACCGGACGGTGAGGAGGGCTACCAACCCTCGAAGATGTGGGTGGCCGAGGGACCGCGATGGCTGCTGCGCGGGATCGTCTACGGACAGGCTGCGATCGAGGACAACGACGACTCGGACGCGGTGGCGGCGGTCGTCTCGGCGTTTCGGAAGGTCGTCGTCCGCCGGGGTGACGACGCCATGGCGCCCGGTGACCTGTTGCCGCTGAGCATGCCGACCAACCTGGTCTCCGAGGAACCGTCCTGACCCACGGGGGATTTCCGGACCGGTGTGACACTGGAACACAGGAGTGATGGGCGATGACCAAAGAGAACATGATCCAGCGGGCGCTGCGGCGTTTCGCCTCGTCGAACGCCGAGCTCGAGTCGGAGGACCTGCAGCGCAACGTCCGGGATGAGGGCGCGGTGCCGATCCGCACCTGCGAGGACCGCCAGCAGGTCAGCCTGACCGGCAGCATCTCCACCGTGACCATCACGCCCCGCGGCGGCCACCCGGCGCTGGAGGTCGAGCTACGCGACGGATCCGGCGCCGTCACCCTGGTCTGGCTCGGGCGTCGGCAGATCCCGGGTATCGACCCGGGCCGCACGGTGAAGATCTGGGGACGGATCAGCTGTCACGAGGGACGCCGGCTCGTCTACAACCCTCGGTACGAGCTGCTGCCCACCCCGACCTCCTCATGACCGACGACGCTCTCGAGCGACCCGTCTCCACGGCGTCGACCTCAGCGGCCGAGCCGCCGAAGTTCCGCTACGTCGAGGAGTTCGTGCGCTATCAGCTGTCCCAGACCTTCGGCGGGATCCGCGGCATGCTCGAGGCCGCGATCCCGTTCGTGGCCTTCACCATCGCCTGGGTGGTCGACCGACAGCTCTACCCCGCGCTCGCTGCCGCGGTGGGTGCCGCCCTGGTCCTGGCCGCGATTCGGTTGATCCAGCGTCAGTCCCTGAAGTACGTGGCCCAAGCGGTCATCCCGACGGCCATTGCGGCGCTCGTCGCCACCCGTACCGGTCGGGCCGAGGACATCTTTCTGCCCGGCATCCTCTACAACGGCGGCTTGGCGGTGCTGTCGCTGTTGACCATCGTGATCCGGCGACCGCTGGTTGGGTTCATCATCGGCGCGGCGATCAACGACCCCACCGGTTGGATCAAGGACAAGGGTCTGGTGAAGATGAGCATGAAGCTCACGGCCGTCCTCGCGGTGCCGTACGTGCTGCGCTTCGTCATCCAGCTGCCGCTCTTCCTGGCCGGAGCGGTGATCCCGCTCGCGGTGGCCAAGGTCGCGTTGGGTTGGCCGCTGCTCCTGGCCGCGCTGTTCGTCATCGGCCTGCTGCTCTCCAAGGGCAAGACCCCGATCGAGGACTCCGCCTACAGCACGGTGACGGCGAGCCCGCCGGCCTGATACCGGAGCCTGAGCTCCGGCCGGGCGGTGCGTGCGACGATCCCGAGTCGGTCTGGGCCGCAGGTCAGCTCACGTCGGACCACGTCGAGGTGCTAGATGGTCTGCACTCGCGGTGTCGCCGTGGTGGTCACGGCGATCGAGCCCTCCCGGGGCGACAGCATCTGGGCGAGCTCCTTCTCGTAGTCCT
>DATDBS010000087.1:0-13942 GCA_036524735.1 Propionibacteriaceae bacterium | reverse complement strand
TAGCCTCAAGGTCCGGCGCTCAGCGGTGGAGAAGAAGTATGCCGATCTGCTGGACGGGCTGTACGAATGAAGCCCTGAGCCTGTCGGAGGCCCAGCCATACGCGCCCTGAGCCTGTCGAAGGCCCCGAAGGGGTTGCGGGTTTGACCGACCCCAGAACCGCAACCTCTGACGAGGCCTTCGACAAGCTCAGGGCGCGGTGGCTTGGCAGGTCAACTCAACGCGCGGTGGCTCGGGGTCAGTCCTTGGGGCCGCCGGCCACGTAGATGACCTGGCCGGAGACGAACCCGGCCTCGTCGCTGGTCAGGAAGCTCGCGGTGGCGGCGATGTCGGCGGGCTGACCGATCCGCCCGACGGGGATCTCCTTAGCCGCGGAGACCGCCCACTCGTCGAAGTCGGCGCCGACCCGTGCGGCCGTGGCGCGGGTCATCTCGGTCTCGATGAAGCCGGGGGCGATGGCGTTGGCCGTCACCCCGTAGCGCCCGAGCTCGATGGCGAGGGTCTTGGTGAAGCCCTGCAGCCCGGCCTTGGCGGCGGCGTAGTTGACCTGGCCGCGGTTGCCGAGTGCCGAGGTGGAGGACAAGTTGACGATCCGGCCCCACTTCACCTGCGTCATGTGAGCCTGGGCCGCGCGGGTCATCAGGAACGAGCCACGCAGGTGGACGTTCATCACCGTGTCCCAGTCGTCGACGCTCATCTTGAAGATCAGGTTGTCGCGGATCACGCCGGCGTTGTTGACCAGGATGGTGACCGGGCCGAGCTCGGCGTTGGCCCGGTCGACGGCACCCGCGGCGCCGACTTCGTCAGCGACGTCCGCACCGATGGCGATGGCCCGGCCTCCGGCGGCGGTGATCGCCTCGACCGTCGTCTCACAGGCTGCCTGGTCGAGATCCACCACGGCGACCGCACGACCGTCGGCCGCCAATCGGATGGCGATGGCGGCACCGATGCCTCGGGCGCCGCCGGTGACGAGGGCGACACGGGGTTCAGCGGGGGTGGATTCGCTCATGCTGGGGACTGTAACCGACCGCACCGCCGGCCTGACAGGATGCCGAGGTGAACGTGTACGAGTACCGGTGTCCCCTGCGTTGGGGCGACATGGACGCGCAGGGCCACCTCAACAACGCGGTCTACCTGGACTACCTGCAGGAGGCGCGGGTCCACTTCCTGCTCACGGGGCCGCCGTACCTGAAGGAGTTGCTGGACACCGGGGTGCTGGTGGTGAGCCACCAGGTCGAGTACCTCGCCCCGGTCGTCTTCAGTGAGCGGGGCCTGCTGATCCGGCTCTGGGCGGACAGCGTCGGCGGCAGCCGGTTCGTGATCGCGTACGACGTGTTCGACGGGGACGTCCTCTGCGCCCGCGCGCGAACCGGGGCGGTGCCGTACGACCTCGCCAACAACACCCTGCGCCGACTCAGTCCTGACGAGCGGGAGGTGTTCTCGGCGTACCTCAACCGCTCCGAGCCATTACGCAGCGTGCCGAAGGTCACCGCCGGCCCGGACGACCACCACTACCCGCTGGCGGTGCGCTGGTCCGACCTGGATGCGTACGGACACGTCAACAACGTGAAGTACTACGACTACATCCAGGAAGCCCGGATCGCGCTGGTCACCGAACGCCTGGGCTGGGGCGAGTCGGGGATGTGGCTGGTGGTTCGCCAGGACGTCGAGTACCGACGGCCCATCGATTTCCGTCTCGAACCGTACGAGGTCGTCACCGCCGTGGCCGCGGTCGGAAACCGGTCGATCACGTTGTCCATCGAGATCCGCGATCCAGGCTCGGCGGAGGTGTACGCCACCGCCCGGACCGTGCTGGTGGGAGAGTTCACGCTCACCGCGGACCAGCGCGACCAGGTGTTCGGCACCCGGCGGCCCTGACTAGTCTGACGGCATGACCACCTCGACGCCGAGTGACCAGACCCAAGCTTTGCTGATGCGTGTGGGGGAGGTCGAGGTCCACCCGGTCGCGGTGCCCGAGCCCGGTCCGACCCAGGTCTTGATCGAGATCGCGGCCGTCGGTATCTGCGGGTCGGACGTGCACTACTACGACCACGGCGGGGTCGGTGACTTCATCGTCCGGGCGCCGCTCGTGCTCGGCCACGAGGCTTCGGGCACGATCCGGGCCGTCGGCTCGGCCGTACGCGATCGCACCGTCGGTCAGCGGGTGGCGCTGGAGCCGCAGGAGACCTGCGGTCGGTGCAAGGAGTGCCTGCTGGGCCGCTACAACCTGTGTCCGGACGTCCAGTTCTTCGCAACCCCGCCGGTCCACGGGGCGTTCGCCCAGTACGTCGTCCTCGCGTCGCACCGGGCTCATCCGGTGCCCGACAGCCTGTCCGACGAGGCGGCGGCCCTGATCGAGCCCCTCTCCGTGGGCATCTGGGCCAACCAGAAGGTCGGCGTGCAGCCGGGCGACCGGGTGCTCGTCATCGGCGCCGGCCCGGTCGGGCTGCTGGCCGCCGACGTGGCCCGGGCCCGGGGTGCCGCCTGGGTCGGCGTCGTCGACACCAACGACCACCGGTTGGAGGTCGCCGCCGCCCGGGGCGCCAGCCAGACCGTGAACGCGATGGCCGGGCCGCTGATCGAGCAGGTCGAGCGGGTCGATGTCGTGCTGGAGTGCAGCGGCGCGGCCCGTGCGGTGCAGTCAGCGTTCGACATCGCCGCCCCGGCGGCGCGGATCGTGCTGGTCGGGATGGGCTCGGCCTCGATGGAGCTGCCGGTGCAGGCCATCCAGGTCAAAGAGCTGGTCGTCACCGGGACGTTCCGCTACGCCAATTGCTATCCGGCGGCCATCGCTCTCGCCGCGAGCGGTGCCGTCGACCTCGACGCGTTGGTCACGGCCAAGTTCGGGCTGGAACAGGTGGCCGAGGCGTTGTCCGCGTCCAAGACCGACCCGAACACGCTGAAGCCGGTCGTCTACCCGGGCGTGGCCCGGATCTAGCCGCTCAGATCGAGAGCCCGGGGCGTACGCCGGGGTCGGAGTCGAACGTGTTCACCATCGAATGCGCCGCGCGCTCCATGTAGGTCCAGAGCTCGACCTCCTGGGCGTACGTCAGGTTGGTAAGCGAGTCGATGGCGTCGCGCATGTGGGTCAGCCACCGGTCACGCATCTCGGGAGTGACCGCGAACGGTGCGTGGCGCATCCGCAGCCGAGGGTGTCCACGCGCATCGCTGTAGGTGGTCGGCCCGCCCCAGTACTGCTCCAGGAACAGCCGGAAGCGTTCCTCGGCCGGGCCGAGGTCCTCCTCCGGGTAGAGGGCACGCAGCGGCGGGTCGGTCGCGACGCCCTGGTAGAACCGTTTGACCAGGGCGACGAAGGTGTCGTGGCCGCCGACGGCGTCGTAGAAGGTCTGCAGGGGTGCTGAGGTGTTCATCACCGACCATTCTCCCGCACGTACGGCCACGCCTGGCACTATGGACCGCGCACGTTTTCCATCACCTTGAGGAGATCCACCATGGCCACAGTTCGTTCCGCCGAAGCCCACTGGGAAGGCTCCCTGATGGAGGGCCAAGGCGAGGTCGAGCTCGTATCGTCCGGCGTCGGCAGCTTCGAGGTCAACTGGCCTGCGCGCGCGGAGGAGCCCAACGGGGTCACCAGCCCCGAGGAGCTGATCGCCGCGGCCCACTCCACCTGCTACTCGATGGCCCTCTCGCACGGTCTCGCCACCGCGGGCACCCCGCCGACCAGCGTCGACACCAAGGCCGACGTCACCTTCCAGGCCGGCCAGGGCATCACCGGCATCAAGCTGACCGTGTCTGCCGTCGTACCCGGCCTCACCGCCGAGCAGTTCGAGGCCGCCGCTCAGGACGCCAAGGTCAACTGCCCGGTCTCCGCTGCGCTGACCGGCACCACGATCACCCTCGAAGCCTCGCTGAGCGAATAGCCCTCAGGTCGCGGTGACCTCGGTCTCCTGCTTCGGCGGGCGACCGGGGCCACCCTGGCTGAAGTTGCCCACGCGCAGAACCTCACCGTTGCGGACGAACCAGACGGTGCCGTCGTCGTCCCGCAGCTGGGTGACCCGGAGTCCGATCTCCTCCACCGTGCCCGAAGCCTTCTCCATGTCGACGTAGTCGCCGACGCCGAGCTGGTCCTCGACGAGCATGAACACCCCCGAGATCAGGTCCTTGACGATGCTCTGCAATCCGAACGCAACCGTCACGGCCACCACGGACGTACCCGCGACGATGCTCGTCACGTTGAAGCCCATCTCGGCCAGCACCATGAACAGGGTCACCACGAAGACCACGAAGGTCACCGCGGACCTGGCCAGCGAACCGAGGGCCAGGATCCGCTGCTCCCGCCGGTCGGCCGGCAGGCTGGTCGCCTCGACGAAGGCCTGGGCGGCTCGGAACTTGAAGCGCGGGTGCCGGCCGGTGGCCTTGCGGACGGTACGCGAGATCAACCGGTGCACGATCAACCGGACGATCGACGCCACGATGATCAAGAAGAGCACGCGGAGCGGGACGAAGACGACCGTCTCGGCCAGGTTGTGAGGGAACCAGCTGGGCATGGCTGCCAGCCTAAACAGTTCCGGCGGGGTGACCCGCCTCCAACCCTCCGGCGAGAATCCGTTGGTCACTGCCCGTAAACCGGCTGGCCCCCAGCGGAGGGTCGGGTGATAGTGGTGCGGTGCCCAGCTCCGCCCGTGCCTCGACCCCGACGCGTACGCCCGTGACCGAATCCGCGGTGGATGGCCGCCTGATCGCCGCCGTCGTCATCACGGTCATCGCCTGGGCGTCCGCCTTCGTGGTCATCAGGTTCGTCGGACCTGACTTCTCACCCGGCTCCCTGACCCTGGGCCGACTCGCCGTCGGCAGCCTCGCCCTGAGCCTGACCATGCTGAGTCGGCACCGGATCGCGATGACCCGTCGCGAGTGGGGTCTGGTCGCGGTCATCGGCGTGGCCTGGTTCGGGATCTACAACGTCGCCCTGAACGCCGGCGAACGCCACGTCGACGCGGGTACGGCCGCCATGTTGATCCAGGTCGCCCCGATCCTGATCGGGGTGCTGGCCGGACTGCTGCTGGGGGAGGGCTTCCCGCGGATGCTGGTCATCGGTGGCCTGGTGGCGTTCGCGGGCACGCTGGTGATCGGGATCGCGACCAGTAGCGGCGACGCCGATGCCCTCGGCGTCCTGCTCGTGCTGGCCGCGGCGGTCGTGTACGCCATCGCGATGGTTGCGCAGAAGGTCGTGCTGCGGAGGGTGTCCGGGCTGCAGGTCACCTGGCTGGCCTGCCTCGTCGGCACGGTGGCGTGCTTGCCGTTCGTCGGGTCGCTGGTCGGTGACGTGGCTGCCGCGCCGCCGAAGGCGATCCTCGGCGTGGTCTACCTCGGGCTCGTCCCGACGGCTCTGGCCTTCACGACCTGGGCGTACGCCTTGAGCCGGACCAGCGCCGGCCGACTCGGAGTCACGACGTACGCCGTACCACCGATCGCCATCGGCCTGGGCTGGGTGTTCCTCGGTGAGGTGCCCGCGCTGCTCGCCGTGGTGGGCGGGCTGGTCTCTCTCGTCGGGGTGGGCATCGCCCGCCGCCCCTCCAAGCCGATCGTGGCCCCCGAGCTACGTCGTACCGGCAGCGCCTAGAGCCGTCGGTTTCGCAGGTATACCTGCGATGTTGCCGCTTTACCCGGGATATATCGCGGGTAAAGCGAGGGTTTCGCAGGTATACCTGCGAAACCTGCAGCCACCGGGGTCAGGGACGCTGGTACGTGATCCGGCCGGCCCAAACGGTAGCGACGACGGGGTCGGGGAGATCGCGGCCGTGCCAGGGGTTGTTGCGGGACAGCGACGCTGAGGTCGCGCGGTCGACGACGGAGCGGGCGGCGGGGTCGACGAGGGTCACGTTGGCCGGCTCGCCGATGGCCAGGCCTCGGCCCTGACCGGGCAGCCGGGCGATCCGGGCGGGCGCAGTCGACATCCGGACCGCGACGTCGCTCCAGGTCAGCCGAGCGGGGTTGACCATCGTCTCGAGCACCACAGCGAGCGCGGTCTCGAGCCCGAGCATCCCGAAGGCCGCTTCGGCGAAGGCGTGTTCCTTGTCGTGGCGGGCATGCGGGGCGTGGTCGGTGGCCACGGCGTCGATGGTGCCGTCGGCCAGGGCCGCGCGCAGGGACTCGACGTGGTCGTCCGGACGCAGCGGGGGGTTGACCTTGTACGTCGGGTCGTAGCCCCGGACCTCGTCGGTGGTCAGCAGGAGGTGGTGAGGGGCGACCTCGGCCGTCACGTCGATCCCCCGTTGCTTGGCCCACCGGATCACGTCGACGGTCTCGGCGGTGGACACGTGACAGACGTGCAGCCGGGACTTGGTCAGCGCGGCGAGCTGGACGTCACGGGCCACGATGGTCGACTCGGCGGCCGCCGGCCAACCCGGCAGCCCGAGGAGTCCGGAGACCTCGCCCTCGTGGCAGCACGCCTGCTTGCCGGCGAGCTGGGGGTCCTGCGCGTGCTGGGCAATCACGCCGTCGAAGGCGCGGACGTACTCCAGCGCCCGGCGCATCAGCCGCGCGTCGGCGACGCAGTGGCCGTCGTCGGAGAACACCCGTACGCCGACCGCCGACCGGGCCATCAGGCCCAGCTCGGCCAGCTCGACCCCGTCCAGGCCCTTGCTGACCGCCCCGACGGGAACGACCTGGGCGAAGCCGTCGCGTACGCCCAACGCCGCGACGTGTGCGGCGGCCTCGGCCGTGTCGGTGACCGGGTTGGTGTTCGCCATGGCCAGCACGGCGGTGAACCCGCCGCGGGCCGCCGCCTCGGTGCCGGAGGACACGGTCTCGGCGTCCTCACGTCCGGGCTCCCGGAGGTGGGTGTGCAGATCGACCAGGCCGGGCAGGGCCACGAGCCCGTCGGCGTCGATCCGGGTGAGGTCGGAGCCGGCGTCGGAGGGGTCGGCGAACCGACCGTCCCGGATGAGCAGGTCGCCTCGGCCCGCGCCGGCCAGGTCGGCCCCGGTGATCAACAGATCGGTCATGCCGCGCCTCCGGCCGTGATCGGTAAAGGGGTCTCGTCCGCGCCGGCGAGCAGCTGGTAGAGCACGCTCATCCGTACGGCGACCCCGGCGGCCACCTGGTCGAGGATCAGGGAGTTGGCCGAGTCGGCGGCGTCGGCGGAGATCTCGAGGCCGCGGTTCATCGGTCCCGGGTGGCAGATGGCCACCCCAGGCTTGAGGGTCCCCAGCCGCGCACGGGTCAGGCCGTAGCCCACCGTGTACTCCCGCGGGGTGGGGAAGTAGCCCCCCGACATCCGCTCCCGCTGCACCCGCAGCATCATCACGGCGTCGGCCTCGGGCAGCACCTCGTCGAGCTCGGACGAGACGCGTACAGGCCAGTGGTCGACCCCGGACGGCAGCAGGGTCGGGGGAGCGACCAGCACGACCTCGGCGCCCAAGGTCTGCAGGAGCAACACGTTGCTGCGGGCGACCCGCGAGTGGGTGACGTCGCCGACGATCGCGATGGTCTTGCCGGCGAAGTCGGTCAGGCCGGGCTCGGTGAGCCGGAAGTGGCGCCGCAGGGTGAAGGCGTCGAGCAGGGCCTGGGTCGGGTGCTCGTGGGTGCCGTCCCCGGCGTTCAGCACGTGCGCGTCGATCCCGAGCTCACGGAACCAGCGGGCGACCTGCCACGGGGCGCCCGAGGCGTGGTGCCGGATCACCATCGCGTCCACGCCCATGGCCACCACGGTCAGCACGGTGTCGCGCAGCGACTCGCCCTTCGAGACCGACGAACCCTTAGCGCTGATGTTGATCACGTCGGCCGAGAGCCACTTGCCGGCGATCTCGAACGAGGACCGGGTCCGCGTCGAGTCCTCGAAGAACAGGTTGACGACCGTCCGCCCACGCAGCGCCGGCAGCTTCTTGACCGGTCGGGCCTGAACCTGGGACATGCCCTCGGCCAGGTCGAAGATCTCCGTGGCCTGATCGAGGTGGAGATCGCCCGCGGACAACAGGTGGAGCATCAGGCGGTTTCCTCCGACGGGGTTTCGTGGGACCGGGGATCGAGAGGTGCGGGTTCGGGACCGTCGGTGATGGTGACCTCGTTGTGTCCGTCGACCTCGGACAGCCGTACGCGCACCTTCTCGGCCACCCGGGTCGGGAGGTTCTTGCCCACGTGGTCGGCGCGGATCGGCAGCTCGCGGTGACCACGGTCGACCAGCACGGCCAGTCGTACGGCCCGGGGTCGGCCGAGGTCACCCAGCGCGTCGAGCGCGGCCCGCACCGTACGCCCGGAGTAGAGAACGTCGTCGACCAGCACGACCACGGCGTTGTCGACGGTGACCGGCAGGTGGGTACGCCCGACCGCACGGGTCGGCTGGCGGCGCAGATCGTCGCGGTACATGGTGACGTCCAGCGCACCGACCGGGATCTGAATCCCCTCGACGTCCGACATCGCCTTCGCGAGCCGCTCCGCGAGGGCTACGCCGCGGGTCGGGATGCCCAGCAGGACCAGGCCCGCAGCTCCCCGGTTGGCCTCGAGGATCTGGTGCGCCATCCGCGCACACGCCCGCGAGATCTGGTCGGGGTCGAGCACCAGCCGGCTGCCCTCGCCGGCCACCACAGGAGGCGCACTGGCCGCACCGTTCTCTGACACCCGTGCCCTCCTCGTCCTGTCCGACACCCGCTTCTCGCGCGCCCGTGCCCCGCCGCCTTGGGGTCGGCGATAACGTAGGGGTGTGAACGAGCTCACGAGCATGTTAGTGCCTTTGGAGACGTTGCCCGGTTGGCCGCCTGTCCAAAATCCGTCGGCGTTGGAGGCCCTGGGTCTGCTGGTCGGTCTGCCGGTGCTGGTCTTCGCCATCGTCTTCGGCATCGCCAAGATCGGGAACATGGCCAAGGCTGCCCGCTCTGGTTCGGACGGGGCGACTGACTCCGTCTGGGTCGGCGGACCCACCCGGCCCGAGATCGAGGGCCCTCGTCACGACGAGGCTGCGATCGAGGCCGGCGACGGCCTGATCGAGCACGAAGACGCAGAGACCGGCGGTGCCGGTGCCCGCTGGTGACGCGCTGTCCGCGAGCGAGCTGGAGCGGTTGAAGAAGGCCCAGTCCAATGCGCAGACGGCGTCCGGGCTGACGTTCTCCGTCTTCGTCGGCGTCTCCGAGGAGGACTCCAGGGCGTACGCCGAGCGGCTGCACAGTGCTCTCGACGACCCGCACCATTCGGTCCTGGTGCTGTGTGACCCGGGCTTTCGAGCCATGGAGATCATCACCGGATCCGAGGCGCGGCGCTCCCTCGACGACGTGGAGTGTCGGCTGGCGGCCGCGTCCATGCAGACCTCGTTCGTGGCCGGCGACATCGTGGGTGGTCTGGTCAACGGCATCCAGCAGCTCGGCGAGGCCGCTCGGGCTCCGAAGACGCTGCACACCAAGCGCCCCGGCTGACCTCAGAGCACGTACGGCCGCCAGAGATGAACGGTGACGTAGGACCGGAACGGTGACCAGGCGCTCGCGTCGGTGACGCCACGGGCGACGAGTTCGCGCTTGATCACCAGGTCGGTGGTCAGCAGCACGTCCCGGTCGCCGAGAGCGCGCATGGCGATCCCGTCGGCGGTCCACGGGCCGATCCCGGGTTGGGCCAGCAACGACGATCGCATCTGGGCCAGCGACTCCGATCCCGACAGGTCCACGACCCCGGAGGCCAGGGCTCGGGCCAGGCTGACCAGGGCTCGGCCGCGAGCCCGCGGCATGGGCAGCAGCGTCGGGTCGACCTCGGCGAGCGCCTGGGCGGTCGGGAACAACGACGTGAGCCCGAAACCGGGCGTCTCCAGCTCCTCGCCGTACGACTTCGTGATCTTGGCTGCGCAGGTCACGGCCGCAGCCATCGAGATCTGCTGCCCGATCAGCACCTGGAAGGCCAGCTCGTGGGGATCGGTGGTGCCGGGGATCCGCAGGCCGGGAGCCACCGCGATCATGTCGCTCAGGTGCGGGTCGCGACCAAGGTGCTCGTCCACGACCTCCGGGTCGCACGCCAGGTCGCAGAGCGAGCCGATCTTGGCCAGGGCCTCAGCCTGGTCGGCCCCAGCCGCCTGCAGTTCGACGACCAGGTCCGAACCCGTCCAGGTCAGGCGTACGAGTCCGGGACCGTGGGTCAGCCGGAGCGCGCGGGCGTACCGCGGCTGACCCTCCCCATCCGTGTCACACCGCTCGACCCCGGGTACGGCCCAGCGGCTGAGGAAGCGGAACAGCACCACCCCGTCGAAGGGCAGCGACACCGCCAGCCGGGTCGTCGAGGCCGAGGGACTCAGACGGCGGCCTGCTGGCAGCGCAGCGAACGGACGAGGTCGTCGCGCCGCTCGAGGATCGCCCGCTTGGTCGAGCTGTTCAGGTCTGCGCCGGCGAGCCAGGCATCCAGTCTGGTCAGGAAGGAATCCAGGTCGGCCGGCCAGGGGAACAGGTTGCGCAGCACGTTCTTGCGCATCGAGCTGCCCTTGACTGCCCAGACCCCCGTGGCCGCCGAGATCTCCTCGGCGGCACGGAAGTACTTCTCGATGTACGGCTCCAGCAGCTCGTCCTGGTCACGTTGCCAGAAACGCAGGCAGATCCAACCCTGGGTGGCGTTGGGTACGGAGTCCTCTTCGACCGCGAGACGCCAGGCTTCGGCCTTGGCTCCAGCGTCGGGTCGAGCGGCTCGGGCGCCCGCAGCCTGCTCGGAGCCGGTGATGGAGCCGTCGCGAACCAGCTCGGCCTCGATGTCGGCGGCGCTGAGCCGCCCGAGCCGGGCCAGGCTAGCCACGACGGACCAACGGAAGTCGGCGTCGATCAGCAGACCCGTCGGAACCCGGTCTCCGATCAGCCAGGCGGCGAGATCCTCGGCGCCCGGTCCGTCGCTCACCGCCCAGACGTACGCCCGGGCCAGGGACAGCTGGTGGTCCGACCCGGCTGGGGCCTGGGCCAGCAGCTCGGCCAGGTCGCGCTCCCATCGGTCTCGCAGCGCGTCCCGGGAGGTCGGCGGTGCGTAGCTGCCGACGGCGGTCGCTGCCTGGCCGAGCACGTTGCTGACCGCGGTCAGCCCCGTCTCGGGCAGCACCGAGCGCAGGACCACGTCGACGTAACGTTCCGCCGGCAGCTCGGCGTCCCGGCAGGCGTCCCACAGGGCACCCCACAACACGGCGCGGCTCAATGCGGACGGGAGAGTGGCCAGATGGGCGAGCACGGTGTCGGCGGTGTGCGGGTCGAGCTTCATCTTGGCGTAGGTCAGGTCGTCGTCGTTGATGACGATCGCGTCCGGTCGGGCCCGACCGATCAGGCCGGGGACGGGCGTACGCGCCTCGGACAGGTCGACCTCGATCCGGTCCACCCGGGCCAGGGATCCGTCGACCAGGTCGTAGAGGCCGAGCGCCAACCGGTGCCGGCGCAGGGTCGGCCACTCCGCCGGGGCGGTCTGCAGCAGGTCGGCGGCGGTGATCGTACCGGCGCCGTCCACCGCCAGCTCGAGCTCGAGGGTGTTGACCCCGGCCGTCTCCAGCCACTGCGCCGACCAGGCGGTGAGGTCCTGCCCCGAGACCTTCTCCAGGGCCGCGAGCAGGTCGACCAGGGTGGTGTTGCCGTACGCGTGGTCAGCGAAGTAGGACCGGACTCCGGCGAGGAAGGTCTCGCGGCCGACGAAGGCGACCAGCTGGACGAGCACCGAGGCGCCCTTCGCGTACGTGATCTGATCGAAGTTGTACTCCAGCGCCTCGAGGTCGACGATGTCGGCCGAGACCGGGTGCGTCGAGGGCAGCTGGTCCTGCCGGTACGCGACCGTCTTGGAGCCGCTGCGGAACGAGGCCCACGGCAGGCTCGGATCCTCGTCGACCTCGCTGATGGCGAAGTTCGAGGCCCAGGTCGCAAACGACTCCTTGAGCCACAGGTCGTCCCACCACTTCATCGTCACCAGGTTGCCGAACCACATATGGGACAGCTCGTGCAGGATCGTGCCGCGGCGGAAGTCCGAGGTGGCGGCGGTCACCCGGCTGCGGAAGATGTACTCGTCACGGAAGGTGACGCAGCCGATGTTCTCCATGGCGCCGCCGTTGTACTCCGGCACGAAGACCTGGTCGTACTTGCCGAACGGGTAGGGGAACGCGAAGTGCTTCTCGAAGACCTCGAACCCCTGGTTGGTCGTCGCAATGATCACGTCGTCGTCGAGGTGAGCGACCAGCGACTGCCGGCAGAGCACCGACATCTCGACGATCCCGTTCGTCCCGGAGTAGCTGTGCTCCACCGCGTGGTAGTCGCCGGCCACCAAAGCGGTCAGGTAAGTGGAGATGGGCAGGGTTTCGCCGAACTCCGTACGCGCGAACCCGTCGCCCGCGTCGGTCCGGGCGACCGCGCTGCCGCTCGAGACCACGCGCCACGCCTGGGGGGCGATCACCGAGATCGAGAAGCGGGCCTTGAGGTCGGGCTGCTCGAAGCAGGCATACGCCCGGCGGGCGTCGGAGGCCTCGAACTGGGTGTAGAGGTAGGTGCGCTGGTCGAGCGGGTCGACGAACCGGTGCAGACCCTGGCCACTGCGGCTGTAGAAGAAGACGGCCTTGACGTTGAGCTGGTGGGTTCCCTCGGTGACCTCGAAGCCGAGCCGGGAGTCGGCGAAGCCGGCGGGGTCGATCTCCACGCCGTCGAGCTCGGCCCTCAGCACACGATCTGCGATCAGATCGATGTGCAGCCCGCCCGGTTCGTAGGCGGTGAACTCCACGCTGCTGGTGGACACGAACTGCTGCTCGGGTGCGCTGACCTCGCGGCCCGAGAGGTCGATCTCGATCGCGTAGGAGTGCGTCTGGATGAGCTTGGAGCGGCGGTCGGCCTCGTCGCGGGTGAGGTTGTCGGGGTACATGGCTCGATCTTTTCACGGGCGAGATCTGGCTCTGGCGACGTCTCTCGTAGGCTGGCTCGCATGGCAAAGTCGAAGAAGAAGTCCACGGCGAAGAAGGACACGCGCAAGCCCGACAGCAAGGTGGACAAGGCCTCGGTGAGCAAGGCCCGCAAGCTCCAGGCCAAAGCCGAGAAGAAGGCAGCGGCTCGGGTCAAGGCGGTCGAAGCCGTCGAGGCGAGCTCTGACGTCATCACCCCGCTGACCAACGTCGACTTCTGGTTCGACCCGCTGTGCCCCTGGGCCTGGATGACGTCCCGCTGGATGCTCGAGGTCGAGGCCGTACGCCCGGTCAAGACCACGTTCCACGTGATGAGCCTGTCGGTGCTCAACAACGACCGCGACCTGCCGGAGAACTACCGCGCGATGATGGACCAGGCCTGGGCGCCGGTCCGGGTCGCGCTGGGTGTGGCCCGCCAGTTCGGCCAGGAGCAGCTCGCCAGCTTCTACACCGCGCTCGGCACCCGGATCCACCTCGGGAAGGAAGGCTTCGGCCGGGACACCCTCTCGGCCGCCCTGGCCGACGTCAACCTGCCGGCCGAGCTGGTCGACCTGGGTGACACCGGGGACAACGACGACGACCTGCGCGCCTCGCACCATGAGGGCATGGACCCGGTCGGGTACGAGGTCGGTACGCCGGTCATCCACGTCAACGGCGTGGCCTTCTTCGGTCCCGTGCTGTCCCCGCGCCCCAAGGGCGAGGAGGCCGGCCAGGTCTTCGACGGCGTGCTCGCGCTCGCGTCGTACCCGGGCTTCTTCGAGCTCAAGCGCACCCGTACGGTCGGCCCGATCTTCGACTGAACACGTTCCCGCGGGAACGTGTTTTCCGCGGTCACACTCGACGAGGGCGCTGGCCCGGGAACCCTGGGAGGGGGAGCAAATCGCCTGATCCCGAGTTCAGGCCCGGTTCGCGCCCACTGGTACGAAACGGGTGGCCGCCGGGACTCCGACGTCGCGCGGGAAGTTCGAAACACGTTCCCGCGGGAACGTGTCTTGCGGTCACTCGGCGAGGCAAGTCCGGTCTGGTCCGGCGAACCTTGGACCCATTTCTTCTCCTTTGGACCCTCTGCAGAGGGTCCAAACAGAAGGAAGTGGAGCGAGCTGCCCGGGCCA
>DATDBS010000086.1:0-3311 GCA_036524735.1 Propionibacteriaceae bacterium | reverse complement strand
CGTGGATCCTGCACGTCGACGTGGACGCGTTCCTGGCGGCGGTGGAGGTCCGTCGCCGCCCCGAGCTGCGGGGACTTCCGGTGGTCGTCGGGGGTGACGGAGATCCTTCTCGACCACGGCAGGTGGTGGCCACCGCGTCTTACGAGGCACGGGCGTTCGGAGTGCACTCCGGGATGCCGCTGGCCCGGGCGTACCGGAAGTGCCCGCAGGCGGTGTTCCTGCCGTCGGACCACTCGGCGTACGACCTCGCGAGCGCCGAGGTGATGGCAGCGCTGCGCTCGTTCGGTCATCCCGTCGAGGTCTGGGGCTGGGACGAGGCGGTGCTCGGGGCCACCGTCGCCGATCCCGAGGGTCTGGCCCAGGAGGTCAGGGCGAGCGTGTTCACTCAGACCCAGCTCACCTGCGCGGTCGGGATCGGCGAGACCAAGGAGCGCGCCAAGATGGCCACCGGCTTCGCGAAGGCGTCGACCGAGAGGGTGTTCCGGCTGTCGTCGGCGAACTGGATGGCGGTCATGGGTAAGCGTCCGGTGACCGACCTGTGGGGGATCGGGAAGCGCACCGGTGCCCGACTCCATGATCACGACATCGTCACCGTGACCGATCTGGCGACCACGGAACGCGACGCTCTGGCGTCGTCATTCGGACCGACCATCGGGCCCGGTCTCCGGGCGCTCGCCCGCGGTGGCACCTCGCGCACCGTCCATCCCGAGGAGAGACTGGCTCGGTCACGCAGCAAGCAGGTCACCTACCCGCACGACCTGACCGACGCGAGCGAGATCGCCGCGCAGATCGCCCAGTTGGCCGAGGACATCTGTGGAACGGTGTTCGCCGAAGGTCGGGCCGTCACCCACGTCGCCGTGATCGTCCGGACCTCGACCTTCTTCACTCAGACGAAGACCGGCAAGCTGCCGGCGCCGACCACCGAGTCGGCGCCAGTGGTGGCGAAGGCGCTGGAGGTGCTGGGCCGGTTCGAGATCACCCGTCCCATCCGCCTGCTCGGCGTCCGGGTGGACCTGGCGTGAGTCCGGCGCGCGTGCGGAAAAGTCACCCCGACCGCCTCGGATCAGGCCCGAGAGCCTCTCTCAGCACCGACCGGGGTGACTTCTCCGCAGGAGAGCCGTCAGTCGTCGATGGTGGCGGTGATCATCACGGCGACCGGGGCCAGGTAGCCGTTCGGATCCAGCATCCAGCCGGCCTCGAAGGCGGCGTCGACGACCTCGGGAGCCCACTCGAGCTTCACCCGACCGTCGCCGCTGTTGACCACCAGCAGCTCGCCGGTGCCCGTGGTGGCCGCGTTCTCGCCGGCCTCGACCAGCGTCATGCTGCGCCAGCTGCCGGCGGGCACCGAGAGAGCGTCCTGGACGCCGAGCCGTACGGTCCGTGCCTGGTCACCCTCGTTCAGGGTGACGTCCCAGACCCCGGACTTCACCGTCAGCACCTGGGTCTGGTGATGACGGTGTCGCAGCACACCTTCGCCCGGCACCGCGCGCAGCCAAGCCAGGTTGAACGCGTGCGGCTCGTGCACCCGCGGGACCTGTCGCCGGTCCTCACTCATCCCGTAGCCGATCCCCAGGGCCAGCTCGGCGCCTCCGCCCGGCAGGTCGGCGGACAGCAGCGAGCGCCGGCTGTAGACGCGGTCCCCCGGTTGGATCACCCGCTGCCTCATCTCGTCGACGGTGTACGTGGTCAGCTCGTCGATGTAGCGCTGCTTCATGGGCTTGATCAGCGGCACGTCGGTGGGCAGCTCGTCGCCGGCGACGGGGTCGATCAACCGGGAGTCGGCGGTCAGATGGAGGCCGTACGACTCCGCTTCGCGCAGCACCGAGGGGCCCCAGATGATGCCGCCGGTGACGTCGTGGCCGAGGACGGTGAGCAGGATGCCGTCGTCGGGGCCCTCGTTGGTGAAGCCGCGGAAGATCCAGGTCGGCACGGTGATCACGTCACCGTCGTGGCTGACGTACTCGCCCTGCTCGCCGTCCACGCCCCAGCGCAGCCGGAACGTGCCGCCGAAGTTGATGAAGACCTCGGCGGTGAAGTGCAGGTGCAGGTTGTTGGTCACCCCGTTGGGCATCCCGGCCGCCCCGACGTTGTAGCCGTGCAGCTCGGAGAGGTTGACGAACTGATCCGCGTTCTGCGAGACACCGGCCCCGATGAAGGCGTAGTTCTCCTTGCGGTCCGAACCCGGGGTCCGGCAGTCGATGAAGGCGGAGTTGCACGACACCCAGTCCGTACGGCGGATGGTGCGGCGGGTCAGCTCGTCGGCCGAGACCGGCAGATCGGGAACGAGGAGGTCGGTCATGCGGAATTCCTTACCTGGCGAGTGATGATCGATCAGTAGATGTTCGTGCCGGCGTACGGCACGTCGCCGCGACGAGCGGCGAGCTGGGCGCGCAGCGCGATCTCGTCGTAGAGCCGAACCTCACGCACGATCCGGCCGTTCTGGACGAGGAACTGGGAGACACCGAGGATGTCGACCGGGGATCCGGTCAGCGGCCCGAAGTCGGCGGCACCGTTGTACGCGCCGGAGAACTTCCAGGTCACGGCGATCCGCAGACCCGCGTACCGCACGTCGGAGTTGGTGGCCACGTCCCGGACCTCGAACTGCCCACCGGGGAAGGGCCGGAGCATCTTCAGCATCCGGCGGCGGTAGCCCTCGGGCCGGATGATCGTGGCGTTCCCGATCGTCTGCAGCACCAGGTCGCGGACGAAGAAGTCGTCGACCTTCTCCAGGTCGCGGTCGTTCCAGACCCGCTGGATCAGGTCCAGCACCAGCTCGACCTCGGGACGGTGGTCGTCGGCCCGCGGGCCGCTGTCCCCGATGGCGATCACGTCGGTGGGTGCCGGCTGGGTGAAGCTCCCGGTGTAGCCGGGGAACGCCAACGTCTGGGCGAGCTCGTCGGGATCGTGACCCTGCTGCAGGGCGATGGCCAGCGAGTCACGGACCACCCACTCCTCGACCATCCGGCCCCGGCGGTACAGGCAGTTGGCGATCGTGCGGCTGACCACGTCATGGTGTGGGTCCACCGACAGGACCAGGTGCGAGCTGAGGAAGGCGTCGTCGCCCCGCGCCTCCCAGATGACGTCCTCTGCCTGACCGATGCGGTCCGGGGTGTCCGAGATCCGCATCAGCGTGCCCTGGATGACCTCGTCCCGACCCACGGAGGTGCCGTACGCGCCGTGCACGATCGAGTCGGGCTCGTAGTTCTCCCGGATGTAGCCGATGGCCCGGTTGACCCAGATCAGGTCGGTGACCTCACGGATGAAGTCGTCCGGGTCGGCGTACGGCTTGTAGGCGATCGGGTCGAGCGGCA
>DATDBS010000085.1:0-3889 GCA_036524735.1 Propionibacteriaceae bacterium | reverse complement strand
CGGCCCCGACGATCTGGCGACGCTCGACGATCTGCCTCGCTTGGTCGTCTCCGAGAAGGACCTCATGGATTGCGAGCAGATCGGCTACGGCACCTACTCGCCGCTCACCGGTTTCATGGACCGTGAGACCCTCGATGCGGTTCTCGACGACTACCGACTCCCGAGCGGCGACGTCTGGACGTTGCCGCTCCTCCTCCCCGTGGACCCGGAGACGCCGACGCCGTTCGGAAGGGGCGATCGCGTCGCCCTGACCGACCATCGGGGGACCATCCACGCCTACCTGGACGTGTCGGAGATCTTCGACTTCGACCTCGAGACCCTCGCCCAGCGGATGTACGGCACGACCAGTCGCCACCATCCCGGCGTCGTGAACCTGATGGCGCAGGGCGACCGGTTCATCGCCGGCGATGTGACCCTGGTCCGACCGTTGGCCTCCCCCATCCGCCACTACCTGTTGACGCCGGCCCAGACCCGATTCATCTTCACGCGGTTGGGTTGGTCACGGGTGGTCGGGTTCCACACACGGAACGTCGCCCATCGCGGGCACGAATGGATCCAGAAGCAGGCGCTGGAGCGGACCGGGGCCGACGGCATCTACATCAACCCCGTGGTCGGCGCGAAGAAGCGCGGCGACTTCCTGGCCGAGCCGATCCTGGCCAGCTACCAGCGCCTGCTGGAGTTCGGTTGCTACCCGAGCGGCAAGGTCGTGCTCGGGAGCTTCTTCACGTACTCGCGCTACGCCGGGCCCCGCGAAGCGGTCTTCACGGCGCTGTGTCGCAAGAACATGGGCTGCAGCCACTTCATCATCGGACGCGACCACACCGGCGTCGGTGACTTCTACGCCCCCGAAGCCAACCGACAGCTCTTCGACTCGCTCGGCGACATCGGCGTGGAGCCCGTGTTCTTCGATGCGGTCGGCTACAACAGCGACACCGACGCCTACGAGATGTCGCAGCGGGCCGACCTCATGACGATGTCAGGCACCCAGGTCCGGGATGCCCTCCGCTCCGACCGGTACGTGCCGGACTGGTTCATGCGGGACATCGTCCAGGAAGGCCTGCTCGACGAGCTGCGGCGCGGCAACCAGCTGTTCGTCGAGTAGAGCGGGGACGGCCCCTCCACCCTCATGGGCGAGCTCACTCAGGGCGGCACCTACGTCCTCACCGATGACGACCGTGATCGGTTCCACCGCGACGGCTTCGTCCACCTCGAAGGGCTCCTGACCGAGGACGAGGTCGCCGAGCTGGAGGTCGACTACGACCGGTTTCTCCGACGCGAGATCGAGGTGCCGGGCAAGGACTACTGCGACATGGCCGGAGACTACGGACGGGATCCCAGCGACTACTCGATCATCAACGTCATGCTGCCGCGGCGCTACCACCCGGCCTGGCAGGGCAACGTCCTGGAGCAGCGGGCACTGCAGGTCGCCGACCAGCTCCAGGGTGACGGGATGGACCTGGACTACGACCAGCTCCTGGCCAAGCAGCCGTACAAGGATGACGCCGTGTTCGCCTGGCACCAGGACATGGCGTACTGGCCGGAGACGCCGGACACGCGTACGGCGACCGTGTGGCTGGCCATCGACGACTCGACGGTGGAGAACGGCTGCATGCGTTTCGTGCCCGCGACGAACCGGG
Source organism: Propionibacteriaceae bacterium (assembly GCA_036524735.1). Lineage (GTDB taxonomy): Bacteria > Actinomycetota > Actinomycetes > Propionibacteriales > Propionibacteriaceae > Microlunatus. Next base: position 2,252 of record DATDBS010000085.1, on the reverse strand, counting down.
AGGACGCGCTGCGTCCGCACCAGCCGGTGTTCGGCGGGCGGGGGACGTCTCACGCCTTGGGCACCGAGCTCGCGCCGGGCGATCAGGTCGTGCCGGTGCCGATCCGCCGCGGTGACTGCACCGTGCACAACGAGCGGGTCATGCACGGTTCGGGTGGCAACCGCACCGCAGGGTTCCGCCGGGCCTACGTCATCGCCTGCCGGTCGACCGAGACCGTCGCGACCGAGCGGGCGCTGGGCTTCACCCACAGCCACAACGACGACCTCGAGGTGCTCGACGCCGTCGGTGTCGACGGCGAGACCCGCTGACCCGCGTCCCCGAGGACCAGGCCGGCTGACACCGCTCCGCCGGAGGCCGGCCGCCAACGCCTCACAGCTTGAAGATGGAGACGTAGGTGGCGCCGGTCTCGGTGGTGAAGTCGGTGTGCTCGGATCCGATGGCCGCGGCGTAGGCGTCACCTGCTCGCATGATCTTCCCCTGCGTGCGGACCTCGCCCTCGAGCACGTAGGCGAACTCGGTGTGCTCATGCACATGAGGCTCGCCCTGGTAGCCGGCGTCGGCGTGGACGAGGACGACGTAGTACCCGTCGCCCGTGGCGAGGACCTTGGCCTTTGCGTCACCCGCGGAGCCCCAGGGGGCCCACTCGGCGGTGTCGACGTGGCCGATGTCCCAGCCTTCGAGGTCGGGTTGCGTGGTGGTCGTCATGGCGTTTCTCCTGATCGAGGCCGTCCCGTTGTCGCCCTATCGGCGACCGAACTAGACAGTGACTAGTCTGCGTGGCCCGCCCGATCTTGTCAATGTCTAGATAGCGTGACGTCGGTCACCGCGGTCAGGCGAGATCAGCGCGGATCGACAGGAACCCGGTGATGGCGCGGGCCGCATCCTCCGGGTCACCGGGGACGGCCCGCTCGAGGTTGCCGCTCAGCCACAGGGTGGCGAAGCCGTGCACCAACGACCAGGCGGCGACCGCGCCGTTGACCGCGGTCACGGCGTCGCCGCTCAGGTCGGCCGGCGGGCCGTAGAGCATGGCCGAGGAGGGCACCCGGGCCGCGACGACCGCCGGGTCGTCGTCCCGGTACAGCTCAGGGCGGAACATCACCTCGAAATGGGCTCGGTGGGACAGCGCGAACCGCACGTAGGCCACACCGACCTCTCGGAACTCGCCCGTGCTCTCGAAGGCGTCGGCCAGTGCCGCGCCGAGCAGTTCGTAGCCTTGGGCGGCGACCGCAGTGAGCAGGCCCGCCTTGTCGCCGAAGTGGTGGGCCGGCGCTCCGTGGCTCACCCCCGCTCGGCGGGCGACCTCACGGAGGCTGAGGGCCGCCGGGCCCACCTCGTCGATCAGCTCGAGCGCGGCGGCGATCAGCGCCCGGGGCAGGTCACCGTGGTGGTACGGACGTGGGCTCGGCGCCATCCGGCGAGCGTAACCCGAACTTGACACTGACTAGATATCGGCCGTCGGGGGCGAGCGGGGCTGGGCCGGTCAGGTGACGCCGATCACGAACACGGCGTGGTTCATCGGATCCGACGAACGGCGCGAGTCGTCGCCGTCGCTGACGAACACCTGCCGTCCGATGACCTCGACCGCACGGGTGTCGCGGAGTCCGAGACCGGTGAGGCTGATGCCGTTCCATCCCGGCCGGAGCCTCCGGGTGCCCATCCCCGCTCGCCAGAGTCGCTCGGCGGTGTTGACGGCCAGCAGGTCACCGGTCACGTTGTCGAAGTCGAGGCCGAAGATCCCACTCAGCCCCGGGATCGAGAACGGGGCCCCGAACCGGTTGGTGGTGAAGTCATAGGTTCGGATGGTCGACCCCGCCGCGACATAGGTGCGACCGTCGGCCGCCCGCCACCCCGCGCCGCGCCATTCCGACGGCAGCGGCTGCCAGGACTGGACCTGGAGCCGGTGGTTGCCGTCCCGGATCAAACGGAAGGCGGTCGGGGTCGCGCTGGTGCTGCCGGAGAAGGCGTAGAGGACATCGGCGCGGGCGTCGTAGGCCAGCGCCTCGAAGTCCTGGGTGCGGGCGTCACCGGCCCGGGGCCCGCCGCCGAAGCGGCGCGCGTTCATGAAAGCCGCCTGTCCGATCGTCCGGCGCAGCGCCCCGGTCGTGCGATCGACCTCGAACAGGGCGTTGTCGTTGTCCGACGCCAGCCACAACCCGTTGTCACCGGGGACGAACGCGCTGCCCTCGTTGTCCCGCACCGAGGTCGCCGAGCTCGGGAACGGCGAGGTCCGAATCAGGCGACTGAGGGTGAGC
>DATDBS010000084.1:0-3614 GCA_036524735.1 Propionibacteriaceae bacterium | reverse complement strand
GCTCTTCGCGGGTGCGGTCATCCTGGGTGAGGGTCCGCTGAAGGACCTCGCCCTGGCGCTGTTCGTCGGCATGATCTCCGGTGCCTACTCGTCCATCTTCATCGCCACCCCGCTGCTGGCCCAGCTCAAGGAGCGCGAGCCAGACATGCAGAAGCTCGCCACTCGGGTGGCTGCTCGGCGCGCGAAGCAGGACCAGAAGTCCCGGCCCGTCGACCCTGATCACGACGCGTCCGAGCCGTCCGACGCAGAGCTCGCCTCGGTAGCGGCCGCCGATGCGCCTGCCGTCCGGGTGACGACCGCTGGTGCGACGCCGCCGGTCCGGACCTTCACCGACGGGACGGCCAAGCGGCCGCAACCGCAGCACAAGCCCCGCAGCCAGCGGAAGCGATAACCGGCCCTGATGGCGATCGACCTGGCCGACCTGATCGCTGACGTCCCCGACTTCCCGCGACCCGGAATCGGGTTCAAGGACATCACCCCGCTGCTCGCCTCACCGGGCGGGCTGGCGGCGGCGACCGAGGGTCTGGTGCGTCTGAGCCCCGAGGATGTCGACGTGGTCGTCGGCCTCGAGGCGCGCGGGTTCATCTTCGGCGCACCGGTGGCCCTCGCGCTCGGCGTGGGGTTCGTCCCCGTGCGCAAGCCGGGCAAGCTTCCCCGAGCGTACGTCGAGACCACCTTCGACCTCGAGTACGGCCAAGACACCATCGCGATCCATGCCGATGCGCTGACGCCCGGCGACCGGGTGCTGATCGTCGACGATGTGCTGGCCACGGGTGGTACGGCCGTAGCCGCGGCGGAGCTGGTCGAGAAGCTGGGCGGCGAGGTCGTCGGGATCTGCGTGGTGGCGGAGCTCGCCTTCCTCAACGGCCGCGACCGGCTGCGGTCCGCGGGACACGACGTGTCGGCCCTGATTCGCTTCGAGACCGGATGAGCATGGTCGGGCGCCCGGGAGGGCGCCGGGACCGACCGTGGACCCATGAGGCGCTGATCAGCCTCCCGGCCCGCAAGGTGTCCCCGCTGATGGAGCTCGGCCGTCGAGGTGCACTGGCACTGTTGCTGGTCGTGTTCATCGTGGCGCTGGTCTGGTTCGACCGCGACGCCTACACCGACAACTACGACGGCAGCGTCACCCTGGTCGACGCGATCTACTACGCCACCGTCACCATCACGACCACCGGCTACGGCGATATCACCCCGATCACCCCGCACGCCCGCATCCTGAACGCGATCATCGTGACGCCGCTGCGGATCGGGTTCCTGGTGCTGTTGGTCGGCACGACGCTGCAGGTGCTGGCCAACGAGGGCCGGCGCATCTTCATGGACGGACGCTGGAGGAAAAAGATGCGCAACCACGTGGTCGTCGTCGGGTACGGCACCAAGGGCCGCAGCGCGGTCGAGACCCTGGAGAACAACGGCACCAACCCCGCGCAGATCGTCATCATCGACGGCCGGGCCTCGGCGATCAGTGACGCGAACATCCGCGGGTACGCCGCCATCGAGGGCGACGCCACCCGGCGGGAGATCCTGCGTCGGGCCGAGATCATCAAGGCCCGCGAGGTCATCATCACCCTCGACCGCGACGATTCCGCGATCCTGGTCATGCTGACCGTGCGCCAGCTCAACCCGAGCGCTCATGTCGTGGTCGCCGTACGCGAGGACGACAACGCCTCACTGCTGCGCCAGTCCGGAGCCAACGCCGTGGTCACCTCGTCCGAGGCCGTCGGACGGTTGCTCGGACTGTCGGCGATCAGTCCCAACCTCGGCACCGTGATCGAGGACCTGCTCTCCTCCAAGGAGGGGCTGGAGGTGGGGGAGCGGCAGGTCAAGCGGGACGAGGTCGGTCTGAGCCCCGCCCAGGTGACCGGCGAGCAGGTCATCGCGGTCGTCCGCAACAAGACCCTGCGTCGCTTCTACGACCCCACCGTGGCGACCCTGCAGACCGGGGACCAGGTCGTCGTCGTACGCCAGGCCGTCGCGGACGGTTGAGTCGGGGCTGTGGCCTAGACTTCCCTCACATCGAATCGTCGTGAGGGCGTGATCGAAGCGTGGTTGACCAGGGGACGGTATCGGGCTCGTTGGCCCGGGAGCAGGGCGCGCTCGTGCCCGATCCCGCGGTGCGTCCCAGCCCCACGCCCGAACCCAAGGTCCGGATGCGCAACAAGCTCGCCCGATTCGGCGCGGCGAAGCCTCAGACTCCCGCCCTCGACCCACTTTTCCAGGTCATCCGGGCGAATCATCCTAAAGCCGACCTCGTCCTGGTCGAGCGGGCCTTCCGCACCGCGGAGCGGCACCACGCCGGGCAGCTGCGCAAGAGCGGCGACGCCTACATCACCCACCCCCTCGCCGTAACCACGATCCTGGCCGAGCTCGGCATGACCGAGGCCACGCTGTGTGCGGCGCTGCTGCACGACACGGTCGAGGACACGGCGTACACGCTCACGGAGGTGAGCCGTGACTTCGGCGAGGAGGTCGCGCTGCTGGTCGACGGCTGCACCAAGCTGGACAAGGTCAAGTACGGCGAGTCCGCCAAGTCCGAGACCATCCGCAAGATGGTCATCGCGATGAGCCGCGACATCCGGGTGCTGGTCATCAAGCTGGCCGACCGGCTGCACAACATGCGGACGCTGCACTACCTGCGCCCGGACAAGCAGTCCCGGATCGCCTCCGAGACGCTCGAGATCTTCGCCCCGCTGGCCCACCGGCTGGGTATGAACGCGATCAAGTGGGAGCTGGAGGACCTCGCCTTCGGCACCTTGCATCCCAAGGTCTACGACGAGATCGTCAGGCTCGTGGCCGAAGCCGCGCCCAGCCGCGACGAGTTCCTCTCCACCGTGGTCGAGCAGGTGCAAGCCGACCTCAAGGCCGCCAAGATCAAGGCCAACGTCACCGGTCGCCCGAAGCACTACTACTCGATCTACCAGAAGATGGTCGTCCGCGGCCGCGACTTCCAAGACATCTACGACCTGGTCGGGTTGCGGGTATTGGTCGAGGACAACCGCGACTGCTACGCCGCGCTCGGTGTGCTGCACGTCCGTTGGAACCCGCTCCCGGGCCGGTTCAAGGACTACATCGCGATGCCGAAGTTCAACATGTACCAGTCGTTGCACACCACGGTCCTGGGGCCCGAAGGCAAGCCGGTCGAGCTGCAGATTCGCACCGACGACATGCACCGGCGGGCCGAGTTCGGCGTGGCGGCGCACTGGAAGTACAAAGAGGGCAAGGGCACCGCCACGGTGGCCAAGGGCGATGGTGGCGACCTGGTCTGGCTGCGTCAGCTCGTGGACTGGCAGCGGGAGACGGCCGACCCGGGCGAGTTCCTCGATTCGCTGCGCTTTGAGATCAACTCCACCGAGGTCTACGCGTTCACCCCCAAGGGGGACGTGATCGCGCTGCCGCAGGGTTCGACCCCGGTCGACTTCGCGTACGCGATCCACACCGAGATCGGACACAAGACGATCGGGGCGCGGGTCAATGGTCGTCTCGTCCCACTGGAGTCGGTGCTGGTCAACGGCGACGTGGTCGAGGTGTTCACCTCCAAGGCCGAGAACGCGGGTCCGAGCCGGGACTGGATGGCGTTCGTCCGCAGCCCCCGGGCCCGCAACAAGATCCGGCAC
>DATDBS010000083.1:0-9762 GCA_036524735.1 Propionibacteriaceae bacterium | reverse complement strand
GTGATCAGCAGTACGGCGACGAGCACGGCCAGCCCGATCCGGTAGAGGACGAACGGTAGGAAGTTGTGGGTGCTGATGTAGCGCAGCAGCCAGGCGATCACGGCGTACCCGATCACGAACGCGACGACCGTGGCCAGCAGGATCGGACCCCAGGCGGGCGGCACCGGGTCGGCGGACACGTCGGCGAGCTTGAATAGACCGGACCCGACGACGGCCGGGATGGCCAACATGAAGGAGTACTTGGCGGCGACCTCGCGCTTGTAACCGAGCGCCAGACCGGCGGTGATGGTGGCTCCGGAGCGGGACACACCGGGGATCAGGGCGAGGGACTGAGCGAGACCGTAGATGACCCCGTGCTTCCAGGTCAGCGACTCGATCGGCCGCACGTTGCGGGCGAAGTGGTCGACCACGCCGATGATGATGCCGAAGCCGGCCAGCATCGCCGCGGTGATCCACAGGTTGCGCAGGGTGGAGTCGATGGCGTCCTGGAAGAGCAGCCCGAGGACGACGATGGGCACCGAGCCGATGATGACCAGCCAACCCATGCGGGCCTCGGGGTTGTCACGGGGAACCTTGCCGAACAGGGACAGGAACCAGTTCTTGATGATCAGCGCCAGGTCCTTGCGGAAGTAGATGATCACCGCCGCCTCGGTGCCCAGCTGGGTGATGGCCGTGAACGCTGCACCGGGGTCCCGACCCCCGAAGATCTGGCCCACGATCGACTGGTGGGCGCTGGAGGAGATCGGCAGGAACTCGGTCAGACCCTGCACGATGCCCAGGACGAGTGCTTCGAGCCATCCCATGACGTACTCCTCGGACGGGGTGCCACCGGGCGCGGCACCGACCACACGGTAGGGGTTGACCGCTCGTAAGCGGGCATCGTGGGTCGGCCGGGACTCGTGATCCCCGACACACCGAGGTTCCGGGCGCCGGTGACCGGGCGACTGGTGGGGGGGTATTCCCAACCCCCCATCGTGCCCGCTATGGTCCACCCAACTGCGTGATCGCAGAACGCCGCGAGGCGTCGGTCCTCACGCGTCCCGAAGTCGAGGAGACACCGTGATCCGTCGCGCCAGCATTGTTGGCCTGGCCCTGGTCGTCGGAGCAGCGGTCGCGCTGCCCGCCCAGGCCGAACCCGTCGACCTGCCCATGGAGGCCAGGCACAGCCGCTTCCAGCGGGTGGACCTGGCCAAGCTGAAGGAGCTGGGCATCGAGGGGATGGTGCCGCAGCTGGCCCAGCGGGACAAGACGGTGAGCGCTTTGGTCCAGCTCAGCACCGCGCCGGTGGCGGTGCAGCGCAAGCAGCAGGGCAGCCGGTTCCGCCGGGTCGACGCCGAGCGCCGGGTCAAGCAGAGCCAGGACGCGGCCCTGCCCAAGCTGAGGGCGGCAGGGGCCGAGAGCTACGGCCGCCTGAACACCGTGCTGAACGCCGTGCAGGTCCGGGTCAAGGCTGGAGACCTCGCTGCGCTCGCCAAGGTGCCCGGCGTGACCAAGATCCAGGTCTCCCGGACGATCTCCCGCGACAACGCGGCGGGGTCCAAGTTCACCGGGGTGGACAAGACCTGGCAGGACTTCGGCTACACCGGCAAGGGCCAGAAGATCGCGATCGTGGACAGCGGGATCGACTACACCCACGCCGACTTCGGTGGAGCCGGGACCGTCGCGGCGTTCAAGGCCAACAACGGCGCCGTCATCGAGCCGGGCAGCTTCCCGACCAGGAAGGTCACCAGCGGCTACGACTTCGTCGGGGACGACTACGACGCCTCCTCGGACGATCCGGCCAAGCAGCTGCCGCGACCCGATCCCGACCCCCTGGACTGCGACGCCGCCCTCGGCGGCGGGCACGGTAGCCACGTGGCCGGCACTGCGGCTGGCTACGGCGTGAAGCAGTCGGGCGCCACGTATGACAAGTCCTACGTCGCCAGCACGCTGAACAAGAACTTCAAGGTCGAGCCGGGAGTGGCGCCGCTGGCCGACCTCCAGGCGTACAGGGTTTTCGGCTGCTCGGGTTCGGTGAACGACGACATCATCGTGGCGGCCATCGACCGTGCGGTCAGCGACGGCGCCACCGTGATCAACATGTCCCTCGGCTCCGGCATCGGGACCCGGGACAACCTGGACGACCAGGCCATCAAGACCGCCACCGAGGCGGGTGTCCTGGTCGTCACCTCGGCGGGCAACGACGGGCCCGGCGCGTACCTGGTCGGCGCACCCTCCACCTCCGACACGGCGCTGTCGGTGGCGGCGGTCGACGCCGAGCTCGCGACCTATCCGGGTGCCGCCATCTCCGGCGCAGCCACCGCCAAGGGTCTGATCGCCAACCAGGTCGCGCTCACGACGCCGATCACCGGTGAGCTGGTGGACCTCGGTCTGGGCTGCGACCCCGCCGACTACGCCGCCGTGGCCGGCAAGATCGCCCTCACCACCCGCGGCACCTGCGACCGCGTGGACCGGGCCAAGTTCGGTCAGGAAGCCGGCGCGAAGGCCGTCATCATGATCAACACCGACAGCGGGCTGCCGCCTCTCGAGGGTCCGATCGTCGGCGTGAGCATCCCGTTCATCGGCGTCTCCAGTGACGCCGGGCCGGCGCTCAAGGCGGCCGATGGCAAGTCGGTCACCCTGTCGCCCACCCAGGTCGCCAACCCCACGTACGGCCAGGTCGCCGACTTCAGCTCGAGCGGCCCCAGGTTCGGCGACAGCGCCCAGAAGCCCGACCTCGCCGCACCGGGTGTCTCGGTGCCCTCGGCCCTGTCGGGCAGCGGTAGCGGCTTCGTGCGCGAGTCGGGTACGTCGATGTCGGCCCCGCACACTGCGGGAGTTGCGGCCCTGGTCCGTCAGGCGAACCCGAAGTGGACGCCCCTGCGCACCAAGGCCGTCCTGATGTCGACAGCCGCGGCCAGCAAAGTCGTGGGCTTCGACAGCCAGGTCGCCGGCACCGGCCTCGTCCAGCCCCGCCGGGCCGTGACCGCCCAGGCGTACGCCTCGACCAGCACCGGCCTGAACAGCCTCAAGTTCGGGGTCAACCAGCTGAGCGACGAGTACAGCGAGATGCAGGCGTTCCAGATCAGCAACCAGTCCTCGCGCAGCGTCACCTACGACCTGAGCGCCAAGCTGAGCTCGGAGTCGTACGGCGCTGATGTCACGTTCTCGCCCAAGAAGGTCACCGTGGCCCCGGGCAAGACGCAGACGGTCCGAGTGACCGTGGCGCTCAGCACGTCCGATGTGGCCAAGCTGCCCGGGGCTGACCAGCAGCTCGCCGGGGTGCTCACCTCGCTCCATGGTCTCGTGGTGGCGAAGCCGACGACGAACCGCGAGCAGACGCCGAGCCTGGCGATCTCGATGATGTTCGTCCCTGTCCCGGTCTCCGACGTGCAGTCGTCGCCGAACGTCCGGGAGGTGTCGCCCGATCTCTACTCGCGGATCAAGGTGACCAACAACGGCAAGCACAGCGGAACGGCCGACCTCTACAGCTGGCTGCTGGCTGATCCCGCCGGCGACGCGTCCAACGCGGACGTGGCCGACCTGACCAACGTCGGGGTGCAGTCCCTGCCCGGCACGGTGGTCGGTGAGTCGGCTTCGGACCGCTTCCTGGTCTTCGCGGTTTCGGAGGCCAAGGCGGTCAGCACCCACTCGGCGCTGGACATCGAGCTGCCGGTCGACACCAACGGTGACGGCGAGGCTGACTACTACGTGATCAGCGTCGACACCGGTCTGTTGACCGCCGGCGCCTTGGACGGCACCCAGACGTCGTTCACCCTCGACGCCAACACCGGAGACCTGGTGGACGCCTGGGAGGCCTACGCGCCGCTGAACGGGTCGACCGTCTTGATGCCGGTGCTCGCCAGCGCGATCGGGGTCACCGCGGCCAGCCCGCCGCTCGAGATCGGCGCGGCCGGATTCAGCGCTCTCGGCGCCGGTAACGACCCCGTGGCGGGCAGCGCCTTCTACGATCCGTTCACCCCCGCCCTCAACTCCGGTGAGCTGGAGACCCTGGCCCCCGGGGCTTCACTGAAGCTGCCGGTGGCGGTGGACGAGTCGCAGCTGACTTCTCAGACCGCAGTGGGTTGGCTGGTCATCAGCCACGACGACCGCTCCGGTGTCGCCGAGGCCGACCGCGTACGACTCGACCTCACCTCCCCGGCACTCAAGGCCGCCCGGGCCAAGGCGAAGCCGGGGAACGGGGTTGCCGTCACGCAGCGCTAGGACCGGGGGGCGGGTGCGGAAAGGTCGGCCCGGCACACTGAGCGGGTGAGCATCCACAGCGAGCACCCGTTCCTCGGCGCCGGATCGGATCGGGACCCGGTCCGCCGGCTCCGTGGTCGGATGCCCGCCCCGGTCAGCGTCTGGACATCGTCCGGTGCGCGTCGAGTGGGTTGGACCCTGTCGTCCTTCCTGGTCGCCGACGGTGACCCGGCCCAGGTCGTCGGCGTGCTCGACGAGGACTCGGCTCTGGCCGAGCGGCTGACGGCAGGGGAAGGTACCCCGTTCGTGGTCAACCTCCTGGGCTGGTCGCACCGAAGCCTGGCGGACGCGTTCGCCGAGCTGGCCCCGGCTCCGGGCGGGGCCTTCCGGCTGGGGAGCTGGTCGGACTCCGACTGGGGACCGGTGCTCGACGAGGTCCCGGCCTGGCTCGGCGCCCGAGTCACGGGTCCGGTCGACCACGCCGGCTGGGGGCTGCTCGTCCGAGCGGTCATCGAGCACGCCGAGATCGGGCCCGACCCGTCCGACGGAATGCTCAGCCACGTCCGCGGGCGCTACCGCGCGGTCGGCGGACCCCCACCGGCCGGCGGCGTCGGTTAGCCTCGGGCCATGACCACCGTCTTGTTGATCCGGCATGGCCGTACCTCCGCCAACACGGCGGGGATCCTGGCCGGGCGTTCCTCCGGCGTCGAGCTCGACGAGGTGGGCGCGACCCAAGCCACCAAGGCCGGGGAGCGGGTGGCCGGGGTGCCGCTCCGTGCGGTCGTCACCTCACCGCTGAGGCGCTGTCGCCAGACCACCCAGGCCCTCGTGGCCGGTCGCACCGACGCCGTCCCGGTCGTGGTGGAGAAGGGCCTGATTGAGTGCGGGTACGGCGACTGGACCGGTAAGTCGCTGCGCGAGCTGAGCAAGGAGAAGCTCTGGGCCACCGTGCAAGCCCAGCCCTCCGCCGTACGGTTTCCCGGCGGGGAGTCGATGACCGAGATGTCGTCGCGGGCCGTCGGTACGATCCGGGCTTGGGACGCGAAGCTGACCGCCGAGCACGGGCCGGACGCGGTCTGGGCGGCGATCTCCCACGGGGACGTGATCAAGGCCATCCTCGCCGACGCCCTCGGCATGCATCTCGACAGCTTCCAGCGGATCATGGTCGACCCGGCGTCCATCTCGATCGTCCGCTACACCGCGACCCGCCCGTATGTGATCACCGCCAACTCCACCAACGCCGATCTGTCGGCCGCGTTCGCGCCGCCGGTGAAAAAGCCACGACGGCGCAGCAAGACCGCTGACGACGCTCCGGTCGGTGGCGGTCTGGGTGCGGCCGATCCGGCCCGTTGAGCCTGTGGCCTGGTGATGCGGGGTTGAAGCCTCAGGGACTTTGGCACCGAGCCACTAGGCTGTCGTCCATGGCGATTCTCGTTCACCGCTACGACGCGCCCGACCGGTTTGTGGCCGGCACCGTCGGTCAGCCCGGGGAACGTGCGTTCTTCCTCCAGGCCCGTGAGGGCAACCGCATCACCAGCGTCTCCTGCGAGAAGCAGCAGGTTTCGGTCCTGGCCGAACACCTGGACCGGGTCCTCGACGAGGTCCTGCGTCGCAGCGCCGGTGACACCAGCGTGCCCGCGGCCCCCGGACGCTCCAACGACAACGACCCCCTCGACGCTCCCATCACCGAGGAGTTCCGGGTCGGCACCATGACCATCGCCTGGGATCCGACCATCGACCGGATTGTCATCGAGCTGTTCTCCAACATCGACGTCGACGAAGACGACGAGTCCGCCGAGGCCGAGACCCCGGTCCCCGAGGACGAGATCGAGGCCGACGAGGTGTTCGTGGTCAAGATCACCGCGGCGTACGCCCGTGACTTCGTGGCCCGCGCCCAGGCCCTCGTTTCGGCCGGGCGGCCGCCGTGCCCGTTCTGCCTGCAGCCGATCGACCCGGCCGGACACATCTGTCCGCGGTCCAACGGCTACCGCCGCGCCCTCTTCGAGTGACGCATCCCGCGCTCAGCGCGACGCTCACCGAGGGCGAGCTGGAGATCACCGGCCGGCTGCTCCAGGCGTCGAACGCGACGTTCCTGTCCGAGCTGACCTCGGACGGCGTCACCGTGCAGTGCGTCTACAAGCCCACCGAAGGGGAGCGCCCGCTCTGGGACTTCCCCACCCACACGCTCGGACTGCGGGAGGTGGCAGCGTACGAGGTCTCGCGGGTCGGTGGTTTCGACTGCGTACCGGTGACCGTCCTGGTCGACGGCCCGCTCGGTCTGGGCTCGCTGCAGGCCTGGGTCGAGTCGGAGGCGGAGGCCGTCGAGGCCCTCGTCGACCTGGTGCCCACCCAAGCGGTGCCTGCGGAGGGGTGGTTCTCCTGCGTCGACGGGCTCGGGGCCGGCGACCAACCGGTGTCGGTGATCCACGCCGACCACCCGGATCTACGGATGCTCGCCGTGTTCGACGTGCTGATCAACAACGCCGACCGCAAGGGCGGCCACATCCTGGCCAGCGAGGGCCGGGTCTTCGGCGTCGACCACGGGATCAGCTTCCACACCGACAACAAGCTCCGCACCCTGCTCTGGGGCTGGGCGGGGTCCGAGCTCCGGGAGCCGGAGCTGGCGGCCGTGCAGAAGGCGCGGGACGAGGCTCCCGCGGAGCTCCGGACCCTGCTCAGCGAGGTCGAGGTCGCGGCGCTCGTACGCCGGGCCGACCTCCTGCTGCGCCGTCAACGGATGCCCCGACCCAAGGGTGAGTGGCCGTCCATCCCCTGGCCGCCCTTCTGAACCCGGATAGGGTGACGCCCATGCAGGCTTGGACGACATCGCCGGTGCCCCGGCTTCCGAAGACGCACCGACAGAACCGCATTCAGGCCTTCGACACCGCCCGTCGCGCGGTCGTCACCGTCGGTCCCGAGTCCGGCACCGCCCGGCTCTACGTCTGTGGGATCACCCCGTACGACGCGACCCACCTCGGCCACGCCAACACCTACGTCGCCTTCGACCTGCTGAACCGGATCTGGCGCGACGCCGGCCTCGAGGTCGACTACGTGCAGAACGTCACCGACATCGACGACCCGCTGCTCGAGCGAGCCGCGGCCACGGGCGTCGAGTGGACCGAGATCGCCGAGCAGCAGACCCAGCTCTTCCGCGAGGACATGACCGCGCTCAACGTGCTGCCGCCGAAGCACTACATCGGGGCCGTCGAGTCCATCCCGCTGGTCACCGAGTTGATCCAGACGCTCCAGCACAAAGGTGCGGTCTACGCGGTCGACGACCCGGCGTACGCCGACCTCTACTTCGCCCAGGCCAGCGACCCCGAGTTCGGTTCCGTGTCGCACCTCGGCGAGGACGAGTCCCGGCCGATCTTCGCCGAGCGCGGTGGCGACCCGGACCGACCCGGCAAGAAGGGCCCGCTGGACTGTCTGGTGTGGCGTCAGCACCGCGAGGGCGAACCCGGCTGGGACTCCCCGCTCGGCCACGGTCGGCCCGGCTGGCACATCGAGTGCACAGCCATCGCCCTGGACCTGCTGGGCACGAACTTCGACGTGCAGGCCGGCGGCAGCGACCTGGTCTTCCCGCACCACGAGATGTGCGCCTCCGAGGCCCGCGTCGCCACCGACGAGCCCTTCGCGCAGGCGTACGTGCACGCGGGCATGGTCGGTCTGGACGGGCACAAGATGTCCAAGTCCCGCGGCAACCTGGTCTTCGTCTCCAAGCTCCGCAACACCGGCACCGACCCGATGGCGATCCGGCTTGCGCTGCTGGCCCACCACTACCGCAGTGACTGGACCTGGACCGACGACCTGTTGGTCGCCGCCGAGGACCGGCTCAGCCGGTGGCGGGAGGCGGTCAGCCTCGACTCCGCCCTGAACGCGGATGAGGTCCTCACCCAGCTGCGAGCGGCGCTGGCGAACGACCTGGACGCACCGAGCGCCTTGGCCGCCGTCGACGCCTGGGCCGGGGCCTCCGTGGCGATCGACTCCGACGACACCGAGGCGCCCGCGCTGGTGGCCCAGGCCGTCGACGCGCTGCTCGGCGTACGGCTCTGACCTCCGGCTGAGTTCGGCTCAGCCGAAGGTGTGGTGCACGGCCTCGACGTTGTTGCCGTCGGGGTCTCGGACGAAGGCACCGAAGTAACCCGGGTGGTACTCCGGGAAGATCCGCGGCTCGTGCAGGCTCTCCATCCCGAGCGCCAGCGCCGCCGCATGGAAAGCGGTGACCGAGTCGCGGTCGGGAGCGGCAAAGGCCAGGTGGCTCTGCCGGTTCGGGATCGGGTCCGTGGCCGTGCCGATCCAGAACACGGCGTGGTGGTCGCCGTACCCGATGGCCGGCCCGAAGTCCATCAGCACGCGGTAGCCGATCGTGGCCAGCACGGCGTCGTAGAACCGGCGGGAGGCGGCGAGGTCATCGACCTGGATACCGACGTGATCCATCATGAGCCGATCGTGACGCAGATAACGTCCACCGAGCAACCACCGCCGTCCAGCATGCGGCCGACCGTGGCAGAATCTCGGGTGACGAGTTGTCAAACTCGCGCGTGTTCCGGGGTCGGTGCAAGTCCGAACCGGCGGTTACAGTCCGCGACCCGATGGCCTCCAGTTATCGGTTGACCTGGTGAAACTCCAGGACCGACGGTGAAAGTCCGGATGGTAGGAACACGAGGGAGTTCGGTCGTTTGCGCATGCATGCATGCCCGACCGTCCTTCTCCACACCCCGGTATCCGTGCGACCGGATGAGTGGAGCACTTCAATGCAGTTTCAAGAGCTACTCCTGCGGTTGCTGGACGCCCAGCTCGATGTCGGTCTCGGTCAGCCCATTCTGTGGCGGGAGATCATCGGCAACGGGTTCGGACTGGCCAGTGCACTGCTGGGCATGCAGCGAAGAGTCGCCGCATGGCCGATCGGGATCGTGGGCAACGTCTTGTTGTTCACGGTCTTCCTGGGTGGGGTCTTCCATACCCCCCAGGACCTCGACCTCTACGGCCAGGCCGGCCGTCAGGTCTTCTTCCTGATCCTGAGCGTCTACGGGTTCGTCCGTTGGCAGCAGTTCAAGAAGGCCGGCTCGAACGGCGGCGTCGGGGTCAACCCGCGTTGGGCGGGAGCCTCGGGCCGCCTCCAGCTGCTGGTCGGAGCCGTCGCGTTGACCACGATCTTCTTCTTCGTGCTGAAAGCGCTCGGCTCCTGGGGCCCGCTGGCCGACGCCTGGATCCTGACCGGATCCATCCTGGCCACCTACGGCATGGCCCGAGGCTGGGTCGAGTTCTGGCTGGTCTGGATCGCCGTCGACATCGTCGGCGTCCCGCTGCTGCTGATCGCCGGTTACTACCCCTCCGCGATCATGTACGTGATCTACGGCGTCTTCTGCGCGGTTGGCTTCGTGTCCTGGCTCCGGATCGAGCGCCGTGAGCGTGAAGGCCTCGCCCAGCCGATCTCCGTCGCCGACCCCGTGATCGAGACCGTTGGGTAACTCCGCGCGCTGAGCCTGTCGAAGGCCCCGAAGGGGTTGCGCTGGCTGGTGGTCCGGTCAGCGGGATCTCTGGCGAGCGCTTCGACAGGCTCAGCCCGCGTTTCCGCGC
>DATDBS010000082.1:0-6208 GCA_036524735.1 Propionibacteriaceae bacterium | reverse complement strand
GATCGTCACCGCGCTGAGCCAGTCCGAGTCCCGCGGGGACCTGGCCACGCTTGCGGCACTCGGGTCGACGGTGAGCCTGCGGCGCCAGCTGGCCGGCGCCCAGGCGGGGCTGGTCGCCCTGACCGGCGTCGTGCTCGGCATCGTCGTCGGGCTGCCCGCGGGCGTCGCCGTCGGCATCATCAACACGAGCGTCAACTACCAGGACCCGAACGGCAGCAGTGCGACGCCGCCGGTCATCGCAATGCCCTGGCTGGGGTTCGCGGTCCTGGTGGTCCTCGTACCCCTGCTCGCGATTGCCGTCGCCGCCCTGGGCGTACGCCGCGTCCCGACCATGACCCGGCGGATCAACTGAGAGTTGGGGTTGGGTCAAGCGAACGCGCAACCCCTTCGGGGCCTTCGACGGGCTCAGGACGCGGTCGTACGCGGGCTGAGCTCGTCGAAGCGCTCGCCAGAGCTCCCGTTGGCTGGACCACCGAAGGGGTTGAGCGTTGCCCGGCTCGCGTACGCCTCGATCTCGGCGCGGAGGCGGGTCTTGATCTGTGCGCTGGCGTACGACGCGTCGACGGCGGTCAGCGCCAAGTCGGCGAGGCCGCGCTCGTCGAGGTCGAGCAGGCGGTCGGCGATGGCGTACTCGGTGTTCAGGTCGGTGCCGAACATGGGCGGGTCGTCGGTGTTCACGGTGACCCGCAGACCGGCGTCGACGAGCTGACCGATCGGGTGCTGATCCAGATCCGGTACGACCTTGAGGGCGACGTTGGAGGTCGGGCAGACGTCGAGGGTGATCCGGTGCTCGGCCAGGTGGGCCATCAGGCGCTCGTCGCGGATCGCGGTGATGCCGTGCTCGATCCGCTCGGCCCCGAGGTTGAGCACCGCGTCCCAGACGGTCTCCGGGCCGGTCGTCTCCCCGGCGTGGACGACGCTGTGCAGCCCGGCGGCCCGGGTGCGGTCGAACTGGTCCTTGAACATCGACCGCGGGAACCCCAGCTCGGATCCACCGATGCCGAACCCGACCAGGCCGGGTACGTCGTGGTCGAGGGCGACCGAAGCGGTCAGCTCACCCGCCGGAACCCCGAAGTCAGCGGGGATGTCGAAGATCCAGCTCAGCTCGACGCCCAGATCGCGCCGGGCCGAGACACGCGCGTCCTCGATCGCCTCGAGGAACGCCTCGGCAGGCATCGAGTCACTGATCGAGATGTAGGGCGTGACGGTCAGCTCGGCGTACCGGATGTTCTGAGTGGCCATGTCTGCGGCGACCTCGTACGTCAGTAACCGGACGTCCTCCGGGGTCCGGATCAGGTCCACCACGGCGAGGTAGTTCCGGATGAAGTGGCCGAAGTCGTCGAAGGTGAAGAAGCCGCGCAGCTCGTCGGGGTCGCTGGGCACCGTGCCCGGATGGCGCTCGGCGAGCTGGGAGACGATCCGGGTGGACGCCGACCCGACGTGGTGCACGTGCAACTCGGCCTTGGGAAGGCCCGCGATGTAGTCCTCGATCACGGGGTCAGTGTTCCACCGGAGTTCTTGTGTGAATTCTTGCCGGGAGTAGCCGGCAAGAATTCACACAGAAACCGGGCCGGTCGCCGCAGCAGCAGAGGAGGGAACCGGTCAGCGCCTATCCTGTCCGGCGTGACGGACCAGGCACCCGGTTGGTACGCCGACCCCCGCGGGGCGGCGCAGACCTGGCGTTGGTGGGACGGGTCCGGCTGGACGTCGTGGCTGGCCGACGATCCGGGTGCGCCAGATCCTGGGGCTGAGGAAGCGCAACCCCTTCGGGGCCTTCGACAGGCTCAGGGCGCGGAGGAGGAGGCGCAACCCCTTCGGGGCCTTCGACAGGCTCAGGGCGCGGAGGAGGGGGCGCAACCGCTTCGGGGCCTTCGACAGGATCAGGTCGCGGAGCCTCGCGTGGCCCTGCCGCTGGCGGTGCTGGTCATCGTGGGGGCGGTGATCTTGGCCGTGGTCATCGTGGGGGCGGTGGTCTGGGCGGCGAGCCCGCGGCTGCCGAGCGGGCCGGAGATCGCGCCGCCGGCGCCGGGGGTGGCCGGGGGGTCGACGGTCGACTACGACTCGGCGACCCGGACGGCCTCGGTCAATGAGCTCCGGGTGATGCTGCCGGGGGCGCCGTACACCTGTCAGCCCGACGCCACCGCCAATCCGCCGCTGTTCACCTCCGTCCGCTCCTGCAGCACGGTCATCCACGCCGACTACAACGGCAAGGGCGACGACTGGCAGGCGTTGTTCGCGGTCGCCGCGGTCGGTGACTCCGAAGTGGTTCCGGGCAACCTGACCAAGACCGCAGACCGGGTCTACCAGCAGATGGTCGAGCTCTACTTCGCCGACCAGCAGACCACCATCAAGAACCGGTCCAGCGGTCCGCTCGACATCGCCGAACCCGGCAAGGCGCTCAGCACCTCGTCCGAGATCCACTACGAGGTCGAGGGTGTGCCCAGCACGTACACCCGGATGCTGATGGCCATGGTCCAACTGTCCGACGGCAGCTACGCCGTGTGCTTCTCGCTGCGGACCGATGACACCCCCAAGGCCACGCTGGACGTGCTCAACGCCGCCCTGGCCACCGCGACGGCGAAATGAGGTCCGCCCCGGTGACGCGCGGGGATAGCCTGACCCGGTGCCTGGAGTCCCACCCGCCCATTACGGCTTCTTCGGACCCGTCGGAACCTTCACCCATCAGGCGCTGCTGACCCTGCCGGCCGTCCAGGCCGAACCCATCCCGTACGCGAGCGTCGGTCTCGCGCTGCAAGCCGTTCGCGACGGCGAGGTGGCCGCGTCGCTCGTTCCGATCGAGAACTCGGTCGAGGGTGGCGTCACGGCCACGCTGGACAACCTGACGTACGGCGAACCGCTGGTGATCACCCGTGAGGTGCTGCTGCCCGTGCAGTTCACCCTGTTCGGGCGACCTGGGACCCGGCTGGCCGACGTACGGCAGATCCTCACCCACCCGCACGCCGCCGCCCAGTGCCGGGACTGGGTGGCCGCTCACCTGCCCCAGGCCGTGGTCACCGAAGGAGGTTCGACCGCCGCGGCCGCCGCCGCGGTCGCCGCTCCGCAGTCGCGTTTCGACGCCGCGATCTGTGCCACGGTCGCCGGCCGGCTGCACCGACTGGAACCGCTGGCCACCGGCATCGCCGACAACCCGGACGCGGTGACCCGGTTCGTGCTGGTCTCGCGGCCGGGTCCGGTGGGTCCGCCAACGGGGGCGGACAAGACCACGATGGTGTTGTTCATGCGGGAGGACCACCCCGGTGCGCTGCTGGAAATCCTCGAGCAGTTCGCCAGCCGCGGGGTCAACCTGTGCCGGATCGAGTCCCGACCCACGAAGCGGACCCTCGGTGACTACTGCTTCTCGGTCGATGCCGAGGGTCACGTCGACGACGCCCGGCTGGCCGAGGCGATGATGGGTCTGCACCGCACCTGCGCCGACGTCGTCTTCCTCGGCAGCTACCCGCGGGCCGACCGCAGCGAGACGATCGTCCAGGTCGGAACCTCGAACTCCGACTATGCGGCCGCCACGTCCTGGCTGCGCCGACTGCGTGGTTGAGACCGCATCGTTATCGGATTCTGAGAACCTTCTCAGCGTGTCTTAACCGTTACGTGAACACACAGATTTGTGTCTAGCACGGCCGGATCCATACGCAGTATGTTCCGGGCGTCGACCTGCGCAGGGCAGCCAGGTGCTCGCGAGAAGTGTCGACCTGACGGAAGGAAAGACGCTGATGGCGAATGCACGAAGGCTGTGGAGGCGCGGGACTCCGATAGCCGGCGCGGGGGTTCTGCTGGCCCTGATGGCGGGGTCGATCACCGCTCCGGCTCAGGCCGAGACATCCCCGGTCCGAAAGCTTGCTGCGGTGGAGTGTCCCTCCCCGGTGCCGATGGCCTCAGTGGTCAAGGGCATGACGGGCGAGGGCTTCACCGTGGCCAACGGCTCGACCCCTGAGCCGTTCAACGTCGAGGTGCTCGGGGTGCTCAAGGACGGCATCAGCTCCGGCCGCGACATGATCATGATCAAGGTCTCGGATCAGCCGGGCGGTCACGTGATCGACCAGGGTGACGGCATCTGGGGCGGCATGTCCGGCTCCCCGGTCTACGTCAACGGCAAGCTCTTGGGCGCGGTCGCGTACGGCTTCAGCGCTTCACCCTCACCGATCGGCGGCCTGACCCCCGCCGCGGACATGGTCGAGCTGCTCGGCCTGGCCGGCGCGGACGCCAAGAAGGTGGACAAGGTCCAGAAGGCGGTCAAGGTCCAACTGTCGGCCAATGCTCGCCGCGACCTCGCCACCCGGGCCTCCGCCGCCACGCCGAAGGGCACGCTGCAGACCCTGGTGACCCCCTTGGCCGTCAGCGGCATCGGTCCGAAGCGGATCGACCGGCTGCAGAAGGACGTCGACGCCGCCGGCTTCTCGGTCAAGGCGTACGCCGCTGGTCGCGTTGCCGCCCCCAAGGCCAACGCGGTGCCTTCGTCTCGACCGGTCGCCGGTGGGAACTTCGCGTCGGTGATCTCCTACGGTGACGTCAGCGCCGGGGCCATCGGCACCACGACCTACGTCTGCGGCGACCAGGCGCTCGCCTTCGGTCATCCGTTCCAGCGGACCGGTCCGTCCCAGCTCGGCGCCAACGACGCCGACATCCTGACCGTGATCAAGGACAGCACCTACGGGCCGTACAAGCTGGGCAACATCACCAGCGACTTCGGCACCGTCGACCAGGACCGCACGGTGGGTCTGCGGGCCGACCTGAGCTCCACACCCAGCGCGGCGGACGTGACCACCACGATCCGCAGCCTCGACAGCGGCAAGAAGCGGACCGGCACCACGAAGGTCGTGGACCAGGCCTATCTCGCTGAGCTGACCACGTCGGCGGTCTGGGGCAACTACGACGCCACCTTCGACGAGTGGGCCAGCGGCACCGCGACCAGCGAGTGGACGATCACCGGCAAGCGCGCCGGCGGGGTCCCGTTCTCGGTCAGCCGGTCCAACCAGTGGGCCTCACAGGGCGATGT
Organism: Propionibacteriaceae bacterium; assembly: GCA_036524735.1. GTDB lineage: Bacteria > Actinomycetota > Actinomycetes > Propionibacteriales > Propionibacteriaceae > Microlunatus. Next base: position 1,197 of record DATDBS010000082.1, on the reverse strand, counting down.
CACCGTCGACCCGGCGTTCGACATCGCGTCGGCCACCGACGCCATCGTCACCAACGAGTTCGAGGACGTCACGATCGACAAGATCGCGTTCGGCTCGGACGCGGCAACCAAGTTCCAGCAGCTGCACATCACCAGGATGCAGGTCTCGGTGAACTCCAAGGCCTACACCAGCGGCAAGGCCGTGACGGTCAAGGCCGGGGACAAGCTGACCATCCGGGTCAGCATGCGTCCCTACCGCGGCACCGACACCACGACCACCAAGATCAAGATGGTCGTACCCAAGAGCGCCAAGGGGAAGTCCGGCACCCTGTCGGCCACCGGCGGCATCGACGCCGGATCAGGTGACGAGGAGCTCGACCTGGGTTGTGCCCTCCTGGGTGAGGGTTGCTCGGACGAGTCGGTCGGCAACTCGTTCGACGACGTGCTGACCTCGCTGAACGCGGCTCCCCGCAACGACGCTGTCGTGGCCTCGGTCTACCTGAGCTCCGACGACGACAAGGGGGACGAGGACACCAGCACGACGGTCTCGGCCACCAAGCTGCAGAAGCTCACCGTGATCGGCGAGCGCAGCGTGGACATCCAGGTGAAGTGACCAGCTGAACCCACGACGCCCGTCCCGGCCGCAGGAACTCCTGCGGCGGGGGCGGGCGTCGCTGCGTCCTGGGTGGCTCAGTCCACCGCGACGGGAGCGGTTGCGCCGACGCTCTGCCGGCGGGCCAGCGCCAACGTCCGCGGCACCCGCAGCGTTAGGGCTCCGGGTACGACCTCCGCAACCATCGAGGTGCACACCCCGACCGTGTCCCCGTCGAGCTGGTACTGGTCGCTCTCCTCGACCTCGATCGTCACCTTGCGGCCGGTGATCCGGTCCAGCTGGGCGTCCTCGCGGCGCTGCCGCGTCAACACCTGGGTGGTGATCCGGACCCAGTCCCGAGCCGTCCGGGGGGAAGCCACCATCAGGTCCAACAGGCCGTCGTCGGGTTTCGCGTCCGGGATCAGCGGGATGTTGGCCTGCAGGAAACCCACGTTGCCGAGCACGATGATGTGCGCCTTGCGGCGCAGCGTCGGCCCGTCGTCGACCCGGATCGTGGTGTGCAGCGCGGGGTGGTTGGCGTTGCGGGCCGCAGCCACGAAGTAGGCCGCCGAGCCGACGGCCTTCTTCAGGTCGGGGTTGGTGCTCTCCATGATCACCGCGTCGAT
>DATDBS010000081.1:0-22029 GCA_036524735.1 Propionibacteriaceae bacterium | reverse complement strand
AGGGCGCGGAGGTAAGCGCAAGTCCTTCGGGGCCTTCGACGAGCTCAGGGCGTGTACGGCTGCGGGCAGCCCAGAGAAAGAGGGGGGAATATCGATCTCGCGGTGTTGTTGCACCTGACATGCCGATGTTCACCGACAGCCTGGCCGAGGCCCCGATGCTGCGACGCTCGCCGGTACTCTCGTACGTGATGAGCATTCCCACCACCCCCGTCGACGCCGCCGAAGCCGGCCACGCCGAGACCCCCGAAGCACGCAACGCCCGCTTCGAGTCCGACGCCCTGCAGTACCTCGACCAGCTGTACGCGGCTGCGCTGCGGATGACGCGCAACCCGGCCGACGCCGAGGATGTGGTGCAGGAGACCTTCGCCAAGGCGTACGCCTCGTTCCACCAGTTCACGCCCGGCACCAACCTCAAGGCGTGGCTCTACCGGATCCTCACCAACACCTACATCAACTCCTACCGGAAGAAGCAGCGTGAGCCGCAGATCTCCGACGGGGAGAACATCGAGGACTGGCAGCTGGCCCGGGCGGAGTCGCACACCTCGAGCGGTCTCAAGTCCGCCGAGATGGTCGCACTGGAGAACCTGCCCGACTCCGACGTGAAGGATGCACTGCAGGCGCTGGCCCCGGACTTCCGGCTCGCGGTCTTCCTGGCTGATGTCGAAGGCTTCTCGTACAAGGAGATCGCCGAGATCATGGGAACGCCGATCGGGACCGTGATGTCCCGGCTGAACCGCGGCCGCACCCAGCTGCGCGCCCGGCTCGCCGACTACGCCCGCGACCGCGGCCTGGCGACGAAGAAGGCTCGGGCATGACGAACCACGCGAATGACAACCACGCCTCCGACCCTACGAGCCAGGAGTGCGAGATCGTCCTGGAACGGGTCTACGAGTTCTTGGACAACGAGCTGGACGAGGCGAGCGGAGACGCGATCCGCCAGCATCTGGTCGACTGCGAGCCCTGCCTGGACCGCTTCGACGTCGAGCAGGCCGTCAAGGCGTTGGTCAACCGCTGCTGTGGGGGCGACCGCGCACCGGAGCACCTGCGGGCCAAGGTGCTGACGCAGCTGTCAGCCGCCCGCGAGAGCAACGGCTGACCCGAGCCAGCCAAAACACGACAACCGAACAGAAACAGAAGAACCCCACGGGATTCCCGTGGGGTTCGACGTTTCTTGCGGCACGAGCCTCAGGCGTTGGGGCGCTTGCCGTGGTTCGCGCCCTTCTTCCTGCGGGCGCGGCGCTTGCGGCCAGTCTTGCCCATCTGAAGCCTCCCTCAGTCGTGGTGATGTCGTGATTCGTGCCTCAGGCACGGTCGCCCATTCTGCCACAGAAGCGACGTCGGGTTCAGACACGATCCAGGTAGCCGAGCCAGCCGCCGTACGCGGTGATGTCGGCTGCGCCGGTCAGGGCGACCGGCTCACAGCTGAACCCGCTGCACCGGCTGCCGTCGGCGAGGGTGACTTGGCCGATGGTCATCGGCTGGGGGAGTGCCGCCACGAAGGAGCCGAAGGCCGCTTCGTCGAGCCGCCAGACCTCCACCGCGATGGCCGCGCCGTCCGCGTCGACCCGGACGAGTCCGGGCTTGGCCGGGGTGGTGTCCAACGCGTAGAGCCGGTAGTCCGGCGAGGTCGTGGTCGAGGCGACGAGAACCGCGTCCCGCTCGACCAGCTGGTGGTGCAGAGGTTGACCGCTGAGGTGGGCGCCGGCGACGGCGAGCAGGACGCTCACGGCTGGAGGAACCGTCGGCCGAGCTCGACCAGCTGGGCGTCGGTGAAGGCGGGCGCGATGAGCTGGACCCCGAACGGCAGGCCCGCGACCTCCCCGGCGGGCAGCGCGATCGCGGCCAGGTCGAGCAAATTCGCGAAGTTGGTGAACCGGCCGAGGTCCGCGTTGACCGCGATCGGATCGGCGGCGACCGCCGCCTGGGTCGGATGCTGGGTGGTCGTCGGCAGCAGCAGTGCGTCGACCCGCGTGAAAGTGGCGTCGGAGATTCGGCGTACGCGACGGAGGGTTTCCTGGTCGGCGAACACCCGGTGCGCCGGCACGTGCCGGGCCGAGGAGATGATCGCGCCGACCACCGGATCCACCTCGTCGGGGTGGGCGTCCACGAAGGCCCCGACCGCGGTGTAGCGCTCCGCCACGAACGATCCCTGGTAGAGCATCCGGGCGACCTCGAGAAACGAGGCCAGGTCGATCTCCACGCGTCGCGCACCGAGGCCCGTCAGCCGATCGGCGGCGCGCGCGAACGCCGCCGCCCAGCCCGGGGCGAGCAGCCCCAGCTGATCGGCACTCGGCACGCCGACCACCGGCGTACGCCCCCACTCCGGGACCGGCGTCGGCGTACGCGACCACGGGTCGTCCTGGTCGTACCCGGTCATCACCGTTGCGGCCTGCGCCGCGAGCTCCAGGTCGAGCGACATCACGGTCACGCAGTCCAGGGACCGACAGGCCGGGACGACCCCGGTCGTCGACACCAGACCGCGAGACGGCTTGATCCCGACCAGACCGTGGAAGGCCGCGGGCACCCGGCCGGAGCCGGCGGTGTCGGTGCCCAGCGCGAAGTCGACGATCCCCAGCGCCACGGCGACGGCCGAACCGCTGCTCGACCCGCCCGAGATCAAGGTCGGGTCCTGAGCGTGCCGGACCGCTCCGTACGGGCTGCGCTGGCCCACCAGCCCGGTTGCGAACTGGTCCAGGTTGGTCACCCCGAGGCAGACCGCCCCCGCGTCGACCAGCCGCCGGACGACAGGGGCACTGACGGCCGGGGTGTAACCGTACGCGGGACAGCCGGCGGTCGTCAGCAGGCCGGCGACGTCGATGTTGCCCTTCGCGGCGAAGAGCGTGCCGGCCAGCGGCAGGGTCGATCCGTCCCGGACCCGGCGGGCGACCGCCTCGGCTTCGGCCTGCACGTCGACCTCCGGCCGGATCGCGATCCAGGCCTCGGGTCGCTCGCCGTCGGCGAGCCGGGCGTACGCCGCATCGACGCGGTGGGTCACGCCGCCTCCGTCCGTTCGATGACCACGAGCACGTCGCCCGGGTTGACCTGAGTGCCCGGCACGGCGTTCACCGCGACCACGACGCCGTCGACGGTGGAGAGCAACGGCGCCTCCATCTTCATCGCCTCCAGGGCGGCGAGGACCTGGCCGGGGCTGACCCGGTCCCCGGGCTCGACGTCCACCCGGAACACGTTGGCCACGAACGGCGCTTCCACACCCTCGCAGCCGCTCGGCACGACGACCTGCGGGGCGGGCCGGGTGTCCACCTCCTGTTCGACCCGGTCGAACTCTCCGGCGCGGTGCCAGGCCAGCCGCTCGGCGGCGAAGGCGGCGCCCTGCTGGTGCTGGAAGTCCTCGATGGACTCGGCGTGCTCACTCAGGAAGCGCTGGTGATCGGCCATCGAGAAGGTGCCCTCGACGATGTCGAGCTCGGCGGTGCCGTCGATCATCGCGGCCCGCAGCTCGATCAGCTCCTCGGCCGACACCGGGTACCAGCTGATCCGGTCGAAGAACCGCAGCAGCCAGGGCACCCCGTCCGCGAAGGGGCCACGCTGACGCAGTGTGGACCAGATCGGGACGGTACGCCCCACGAACTGATAGCCACCCGGCCCCTCCATCCCGTAGACACAGAGGTAGGCGCCGCCGATGCCGACCGCGTTCTGCGGCGTCCAGGTCCGCGCCGGGTTGTACTTGGTGGTGACCAGCCGGTGCCGTGGGTCGACGGGAGTCGCCACCGGCGCTCCGAGGTAGACGTCACCGAGCCCCAGTACCAGGTACTCCGCGTCGAACACGGTCGCGTACACCTCGTCGACCGTCGCCAGCCCGTTGATCCGGCGGATGAACTCGATGTTCCACGGGCACCACGGGGCGTCATCGCGGACCCCGTTCATGTAGCGGGTGATCGCTTCCCGGGTCGCAGGGTCGTCCCAGGACAGCGGCAGCCGTACGGTCCGGCTCGGGACCGACAGCTCGTGCGTGGGCGGCAGCGCTTCGTCGAGGGCTCGGACCACCGCGAGCAGATCACTCACTCCCACGACCTGCGGGTCCACGTGCAGCTGGAGCGAGCGGATTCCCGGCGTCACGTCGATGACCCCGACCAGACCGCCGGAGTCGACCTGGGCGGCGATGGCCTCCGCCAGGGCGTGCACCCGCATCCGGAGGCTGATGTCCAGCACCATCTCGCCGTACTCGATCAGCAGGTTGTCGTCACCGCTGCGCCGGAAGGTCACCTTGGGACGGGTCGGCGAGGCCTGGCTGCGGTGCAGGACCCCGCCGTCGACCACGGCCTGGCGACCGGGCAGGAACTCCCGGTGGGGTTGGCGCCGCAGATCGCCGGCCTGCAGCTCGTTGACGGGCACGAAGGCCACGCTGTCGCCGGGCCGGAGCTGACCGAGCTTCCAGCGGTGGGCGGTGATCACGGTCGCCGGACAGGTGAAGCCGCCCAGGCTCGGCCCGTCCGGTCCGAGCAGGATGGGCAGGTCCCCGGTGTAGTCGACCGCACCCACGGCGTACGGGGTGTCGTGGATGTTGGACGGGTGCAACCCGGCGTCGCCGCCGTCGCGTCGCGCCCAGGTGGGCTTGGGGCCGACGAGGCGTACGCCGGTCCGGGCCGAGTTGAAGTGCACGTTCCAGCTGGCGCGGTAGAACTCCGCGACGTCCTCGACGGTGAAGAAGTCGGGTGCCCCGTGGGGGCCTTCGAGCACCCCGAGGCGCCAGCTGCTGCCGATCTCGGGCCGCAGCTCGGGCGGCACCGGCTCGGCGCGGGGCGACGGCACCGGACGCAGGGGTACGACGTCACCGGTCCGCAGCGCGCGACCGGCCAGCCCGCCCATCTCACCGAGGTCGAAGGTGGCGGCCGAACCGAGGATCTGCGGGGCGTCGATGCCGCCGGCGACAAGAAGATAGGTGCGCATCCCGACGGACGGGGTGCCGATCTCGACCGTCGATCCCGCCGCGAGAGCCAGCGGCACCCATTGGCCGGCGGACCGGCCGTCGACCAGCACCGGGGTCGGCGCACCGGTGACCATGATCACGGCGGCGCTGTGGAAGCGCAGCACGGGCCCGGCCATCGTCATCTCGAGGCCGGGAGCACCGTGGTCGTTGCCCAGGGCCTGGTTGCCCAGTCGGAACGAGAGGTCGTCCATCGGGCCGGACGGGGGCACCCCGACCGACCAGTAGCCGGTGCGGCCGGGCCAGTCCTGGATCGTGGTCAGCATCCCCGCCTTCACGACCTCGAAGCGCGGTGACGTGTCGACCAGGGTGGCCAGGGTCGCGGTCGAGTGCTCCGCCGCGCGTACGCCGGGGTCGGCCGCGATGGTCCGGAGCAGTCCGAGGTTGGTGGCCACGCCGTCGATCCGGGTCTGCTCCAGCGCGGTCTCCAGCCCGGCCCAGGCGAGTTCCCGGGTGGCGGCGTGCGCGACGACCTTGCCGAGCAGGGGGTCGTACAAGGCGCTGACCTGCATCCCGGGCTCGACCCAGGTGTCGGTCCGGGCGTCGGGAGCCCACCTGACCGCTGTCACCGTGCCGGCGCTCGGCAGGTGGTCCAGGTCGGTGTTCTCGGCGTAGACCCGGGCCTCGACCGCGTGACCCTGCGGCTGCCGCGGTACGGCCGGGTCGGGCAGGAAGGACCGGTCGCCCTGGGCGAGCCGCAGCATCCAGGCCACCAGGTCGACGCCGAAGACGGCTTCGGTCACCGGGTGCTCGACCTGCAGCCGGGTGTTCACCTCCAAGAAGGCGATCTCCTCCCGGACCGGATCGTAGACGTACTCCACGGTGCCGGCCGAGCGGTAGCCGACCGAGGCGCACAGCGCGACCGCCGCCTCGGTCATCGTGGCCCGCACCTGGTCGCTCAAGCCGGGCGCGGGCGCTTCCTCGACCACCTTCTGGTGGCGTCGCTGCAGGCTGCAGTCACGATCGCCGAGGGCTACCACCCGGCCCGCGCCATCACCGAAGACCTGCACCTCGACGTGCCGCGCCCGGGTCACGAGCCGTTCCAGGAAGACCCCGGACGAGGCGAAGCTGGCGCCGGCGATCCGACGCACGTTGGCCCAGCTCTGCACCAGGTCGGACTCGGTGTGGCAGGCGGTCATCCCGATCCCGCCGCCACCGGCCGTGGCTTTGAGCATCACCGGGTAGCCGATCTGCGCCGCCGCGGCGACCGCGTCGTCCAGCTCGGCGAGCAGGCCGGTGCCGGCCAGCAGCGGGACCCCGGCTGCGGCGGCCGCGTCCCGGGCGGTGTGCTTGGTGCCGAACAGCTCGAGCTGCTCGGGCGTGGGACCGACGAAGGCGATCCCGGCGTCCTCGCACGCCCGCGCGAAGTCGGCGTTCTCGGACAGGAACCCGTAACCCGGGTGGACGGCGCCGGCTCCGGTCGCTTGGGCGGCGGCGATGATCAGGTCCGCCCGGAGGTAGCTCTCGCCGACCGGACCCGGCCCGAGCAGCACGGACTGGTCGGCCAGCCGAACGTGCGGAGCGGCGGCGTCGACCGCGGAGTGGACCGCGACCGTACGCAGTCCCAGCTCGTGCGCCGATCGGATGATCCGGACGGCGATCTCACCCCGGTTGGCGACCAGAACGGTGTCGAAGGGGACGGTGCCGAAGGGGACGGTGCCGAAGGGGACGGTGTCGGAAGGGCCGGTGTCGAAGGGGCCGGTGGACCAGGGGAGTGGATCGACGCCGCTCATCCGGCGGCGGACACGATCATCTCGGTGCGGCTGGGGTTGAAGCCGTTGCACGGGTTGTTGACCTGCGGGCAGTTCGACACCAGCACCAGTGTGTCCTTCTCGGCCCGCAGGGTGAGCGAGAGCCCGGGCGCGGAGATCCCGTCCACGATGCCCAAGGCGCCGTCGGGGTCGACCGGGACGTTCATGAACCAGTTGATATTGGGGACGAGGTCGCGCTTGCCCATGCCGTAACGGGAGGCCTCGATGAGGAAGTTCTCCACGCAGGCGTGCTGGGACCAGGTGTGCAACCCGTAGCGCAGGGTGTTGGACTCCTTGGAGCAGGCGCCGCCGAGGGTGTCGTGCCGCCCGCATTGGTCCTCGACCACGGTCAGCAGCGGGGCGTACTCGTTGTCGCGCAGCACGCTGCCAGTGGTCAGGAAGACGCTGGCCTGTCCCTGCAGCGTCGCTTGAGCACTGTAGGAGCGCTCGTGATCGTGGGCGTCGTACGCCAGGAAGTCGACGGCCTGGTTCCCGTCGAGGTCGACGATGGTCAGGAACTGGCCGGCGGTGAGCACGGTGGACCAGGGGCCGCGGGGCTCGACCACGGTGCGGCTGAGCTCGGCGCCGACGCCCACCGGAGCGATCGTGGTGGTCATGAGATCCCCTGGGCGCTCAGATAGTCGGCGGTGTTCACAAAGGCGCGGCGGCCTTCCGGGGAGGACGACCAGAGGGCGTCACCCGGGGTGGTCGCGGCGCCGGACCAGGCCAGGACCTCCAACGGGCCGCAGCCGTACGCGGTCCGGGGATCCAGGGGGTGGGCGGTGTTGGCGATCACCAGCACGGCGGGCAGCTCCAGCCGCAGGGTGACCGAGCTGCCGGCCGGAGCGGCCCCGACGAACTGCGGGCGGCCCTCGTCGTCGACGCGGACCCCTTTGAAGAACGAGACGCTCGGACCGATGTCGCGTCGGTCCAGGCCGTGCTTGAGTCCACCGAGGACGAGGAGCTCACGGCCCGCGGGTGAGCGCCCGTGGGCCGTGCCGTCGCCGTACCGGTCGGTGTTGCGGGTCAGGGTGGAGGTGCCGAAGATCGTGTCGTGCCGGCCGGAGGTGTCCTCGACCACCGAGGCCAGCACCCGGCCCTGGTCGGACAGGAGCAGCTGGCCGCTGGTGCTGTAGACCTGCCACTGGACCTTCACGGTGTCGGCCACGTTCAGCCGCTCGTGGGTCTCGCGAGCGTTGTAGAGCAGCACGTGCGCGCAGGCGTCGCCGGTCAGATCGGTCAGCCGCACGGTGGTGCCCCGGGCGAGCACCCGATGGGTGTAGCCACCGCCGGCGACCTGCTCGGCCCAGACCAGTCGACCCGGGTCGACCCCGGACGGCGGGTCCGGCCAGGCGCTCGCCGGTCGGGTCGGGGCACTGGCCACCACGGTGCCCTCTTGGGCCCGGGCGTGCTCGCGCGCTCCGGCCGTCGTACCCGTTCCCGTCGGGGTGAGGGTCTCGGTCTCGATCACGGCGCTCCTGAGTTCTCGACTGCTCGGGTGGCGTGGGCAGGGTCTGATTTCTGCCGACTGACAGAAACTAGTCCATCCGAGCCACCCGGGGGTTCCCACCGAGTTACAGGTCCGTTAACGCCTGCGCTTCCGGGACAAGGCAGCGCTTTACTGGTGGAGCCATGGCACCGACGCGCGGACGCCCGCGAAGCACTGGACCCTCACCGAGCGGGCAGGGGACCGAGGTCGACATCCTCACGGCTGCGGCCCGGCTGTTCTGCACCGAGGGTTACGGCAGCACCTCGACCCACCGGCTGGCCGAGGAGGCGGGCATTCGCCAGGCCTCGATCTACCACTATTTCGTGGGCAAGCACGCGATCCTGCTCGCCCTGCTGCAGACCACGGTACGGCCGTCCCTCGACGTCGCCGAGCACCTGCTCGACCGGGCCGAGCCCGCACCGGCGCGGCTGTGGGCGCTGTGCGTGTCCGACGTCCAGCTGCTCAGCTCCGGCCCGGTCAACCTGGGGTCGCTCTACCTGCTCCCCGAGCTGCGGGATCCGCGGTTCGAGGAGTTCCACGCCCTCCGGGGGCGGCTACGTGCGGCGTACCTGAGCCTGGTCTCGGCGTGCCTCGGGGTCGGCCTCGAGGAGGCTCGGCGTTCCGCCGACCTGGTGCTGGCCCTGGTCGAGAGCGTCATCCTGCGGCGGCGGGAGCAACCGCAGCTCGACGTCACCGACCTGGCCCCCCGCATCGGCGACGCGGCGCTGCGCATCCTGGAGCTGCCGGCCGAGACCGTACGCGACGCACGCTTGCAGGGAGCCGGCCTGCTGGGTCAGACCTGACCGGGGACGAACCCCCGGGTCAGTGGATGGGCTTCTCGGTCAGCACCGGCTCGACCCGCGGGTCGCCGACGTCGGCGAAGTAGTCGGACTGGACGGTGAGGTCGGTCCCGTTGTTCACCTTGACGGCCCGCAGCACCGCGGTGGCCACGATGGTCACGGTGATGTTCAGGGCCAAGGCGGTGAGGCCGATGTAGCCTGCGTCGCCCAGCCCGGGCACGATCGCCAGCGAGTTGCCGAACGGTCGGGTCGTGCAGGCCGTGCAACCGCCGTACGCGGTGACCGTCCCGTAGACCATCCCGACGGCCCAGCCGGCGAGCAGGGCCCAGCGGTGGAACCAGCGGGTGAACAACCCGAACACGATGGAGGGCAGGGTCTGCAGGATCCACACCCCACCCAGCAGCTGGAAGTTGAGCGCATTCTGCTTGTCCAGGGTGAGCACGAAGATCAGCGCGCCGACCTTGGTGATCAGCGAGACGATCTTGGAGACCTTGGCCTCCTGGGCGTCGGTCGCCTTCGGCTTCAGGTAGGCCTTGTAGATGTTGCGGGTGAACAGGTTGGCCGCGGCGATGGACATGATCGCGGCCGGCACGAGGGCGCCGATCGCGATCGCCCCGAATGCCACCCCGGTGAACCAGCTCGGGAAGTGATCCTCGAAGAGTTGCGGGATGACCAGCTGCGGGTTGATCTTGCCGTCCAGCCCCATCGGGATGGTGCCCGCCTTGATGGCGATGTAACCGAGCAGGGCCAGCAGCCCGAGGAGCAGCGAGTACGCCGGCAGGATGGCCGCATTGCGACGGCCGGTGCTGCGGTCCTTCGAGCTCAGGGTCGCGGTCACCGAGTGGGGGTACATGAACAGGGCCATGGCCGAGCCCAGCGCGAGGGAGGCGTACGCCCAGTGCTGCGCAGCGCCCGGGATGAAGACCCCGGTCGCCCGGCCGGTCGCGGGGTTGACGGTCGACATCTTGGCGTCGGCCGCGTCGAAGATGCCGGCCCAGCCGCCGAACTTGATCGGCAGGTAGATCACGGCGACACCGATGACCAGGTAGATCAGGATGTCCTTGACGAAGGCGATCATGGCCGGCGCCCGCAGCCCGGAGGAATAGGTGTACGCGGCGAGCACCGCGAAGGCGACCAGCAACGGCAGGTCCCGGGCGATCAGCGACTGGCCACCGATCCCGATCACCTCGAGCACGGCCTGGATGCCCACCAGCTGCAGCGCGATGTAGGGCATCGTGGCCAGGATTCCGGTCACGGCGATCGCGGTCGACAGGCTGCGGGTGCCGTAGCGACCCTGGACGATGTCCGCGGTGGTGATGTAGCCGTGCCGGTGGGCCACCGACCACATCCGGCCCAGGAAGAAGAAGATCACGGGGTAGAGCACGATCGTGTACGGCACGGCGAAGAAGCCAGACACCGCACCCGTCGCCCACATGGCCGCCGGCACCGCGATGAACGTGTACGCGGTGTAGAGATCACCGCCGAGGAGGAACCAGGTGGTGATGGTGCCGAAGCTCTTGCCGCCCAGGCCCCACTCGTGCAACGACTGGAGATCCTTGGGCCGGCGCCAGCGTGCGGCCATGAAGCCCATCACCGTGACGACGGCGAAGAGCACGATCAAGATGATGAGGGCGACCCAGTTGATCTCCATCAGTGCTCACCCTGGTTCTGGCGCGGGTGCGTGCGCTCGTACGCGGCCCGTTCCCGCTGCAGGAGCACGAAGCTCAGCAGGCAGAGCGCGGCGGCGATGAACACCCAGAGCAACTGGTACCAGTAGAAGAAGGGAAACCCGAACAAACGCGGGTTCGCCTGGTCGTAGGTGCCGACCAGCAGGGGTACGACGATCCCCACCAGCAGGATCCCCGCCACCACGTACTTGGTGGGACTCATCCGCCATCGTGGGTCAGTCTCTTGCCGGTCGTCACTCATCTGCTTCGCCAGTCCATCGATCGAGGGCCACGTCGTCGAGGCCGATTGCGCAGCACGGTACTCCACGTCCGTGGAACTCCCGAGGAGGCGGGGCCAGGCACTACTAAGGTGGCTCCCATGCCGTCGATGTCGGAGATCATTGCGGAGCACTCCGATCTCACAGACGCCGACCAGCACTGGCTCAAGCTCCTGGTCTCGGAGTGGCAGCTGCTGGCCGACCTCAGCTTCTCCGACCTCGTGCTCTGGGTCCCCGACCGTGACCCCAACGTCTTCTGGGCCGCCGCCCAGCTGCGCCCGACGACCGGGCCCACGGCGCTGTTCGACGACGTGGTCGGCGACCTGATCGCCTACTCCCCGGAGCACCTGGTCTCGGACGCCTTCGTCTCCGGCGAGATCACCCGGACCAGCGACGCCAAGCTTCAGGCCGGCATCCCGGTCGACACCCACGCCGTGCCGGTCAAGCTCGGTGAGCGCGTCATCGCGGTCGTGGAGCAGCACACCAGCCAGCTCGGGGTACGCGCCCCGAGCATCCTGGAACGCGCCTACCTGGACACCGCGGCGGAGCTGGCCTGGATGGTGAGTGTCGGCGCCTTTCCCAGCCCGTCCGACGGCACCAACCTGGCCTTCAGCCCGCGGGTCGGCGACGGTTTCATCAGGGTCGACCGGGACGGCAACGTGGAGTACGCGAGTCCCAACGCCCTGAGCGCCTACCGTCGGCTCGGACTGATCGGCGACCTGGTCGACGAGCACCTGCCTTCGCTCACCGCGGAGCTCTTCCCTCTGGGACCGGGTCCGGTCGACGACTCGATCCAGTCCGTCCTGTCGGGCCGGCTCGCCCGACGGACGGAGTTCGCCGCCGGCGACGCGCACCTGATGATCCGGGTGCTCCCGCTGGTCAACGCACGCGAGCGGCTGGGCGCGATCGTGCTCTGCCGCGACGTCAGCGACCTGCGGAGCAAGGAGCGCCAACTCGTCACCAAGGACGCCACGATCCGCGAGATCCACCACCGGGTGAAGAACAACCTGCAGACCGTGGCCGCGCTGCTCCGGATGCAGGCCCGGCGGATCGAGTCCGCGGAGGCCAAGATCGCCCTCAACGACGCCATGTCCCGGGTGGCCTCGATAGCCATCGTGCACGAGACGCTCTCCCAGGCCTTCGACGAGCAGGTCGAGTTCGACCGGGTCGCCGATGGGCTGCTGCGGATGGTCGGTGACGTCGCGGCCAGCTGGGGAGGCGTGTCGGCCGTGCGCCGGGGGACGTTCGGAGTGCTGTCAGCCGACACCGCGACGAGCCTGGCCATGGTCGTCACCGAGCTCTGCCAGAATGCCGTCGAGCACGGGTTGGCGGACCGGTCCGGGGAGGTTCGTGTCATCCCGAGCTTCCACGAGAACCGGCTCCGGGTCGAGATCAGCGACGACGGACGTGGTCTTCCCGACGACTTCGACTGGCGCCAGTCCCGCAGTCTCGGGCTGTCGATCGTGAACTCTCTCGTCGCCGAGCTGGAGGGTACGTTCGAGCTCGGCCGCCAGCCCGACGGTCCGGGAACCCTTGCCGTGGTGGACATCCCGCTCTGATCGGAATGTCCCGTTCCCGCACCAGGCTCCTTGACACCCTGTGATCCGGGTCACTACAAAGGTCCGGGGGCCGGGCACAGTGGTTGGTCGCCCTCATACGAAGTGACCCAGGTAGTAACCGTCAAGGAGGACGCATGCCCCCCACCCGTTTTCGACGTCTCGCACGCCGTACAGCCCTGCTCGCCGCGACCACGCTCGCGGTGGGCTTTTCTTTGTCCGTGCCCGCCGCCGATGGCGTCGCCCCCACCCTGAAGGCCACGAAGGTCACGAAGACCGACGAGCCCGGGGTCACCGCCAACCTCTGGGAGTGGAACTGGAAGTCCATCGGCAAGGAGTGCAGTGTGCTCGCGGCCGACGGTTATTCGGGGGTCCAGGTCGCCCCACCGCAGAACTCGCTGAAACGACTTTCGGGCGACGCCGAGACCGCGACGATCCATCCGTGGTGGGAGGTCTACCAGCCCGTCAGCTACGACCTGACCAGCCGGATGGGCAGCGAGGCCCAGTTCAAGGCCATGGTCAAGAAGTGCCGGGCGGCCGGGGTCAAGGTCTACGTGGACGCCGTGATCAACCACATGACCGGCCAGGGCACGACGTCCTACGGCGGGCAGGACTACACGCCGTACAACTACCCGGACGTTCCGTACGGCCCGGCTGACTTCCACTACAACACCGGTGAGTGCTCCTCCTCCGACGGCGGCATCCAGGACTTCAACAACAAGAACCAGGTCTTCAAGTGCAACCTGGTGGGCCTGGAAGACCTCGACACCGATAGCGCCAAGGTGCAGGCCGAGCTCGCCGGCTACCTGAACAAGCTGCTCGGCTACGGTGTGTCCGGCTTCCGGGTCGACGCCGGCAAGCACGTCGGCCAGGACGATCTGGACGGGATCTACGCCCGGCTCAACGCGACCAAGGACGGCACCAAGCCGTACTGGGCGCTCGAGGTCTTCGGCGGTGGACCCGGTGTGTTGTCGCCTCAGGCGTTCACCAAGTCGGGTGACGTGCTCGGCCTCGACGGTGGCCGGCAGATCTTCAACGCCTTCAAGAGCTACGAGGCCAACCACGTCGGCAGCATCGCGACCTTGGAAGTCTTCGGGACGGGATCGGGACTGACCTCGAGTGCCAAGACGATGTCGTTCGTGACCAACCACGACACCGACCGCAACGCGGGGGAGTACCTCGGCTACAAGGACGGGGACACCTACATCCTGGCCAACCAGTGGCTGCTGGCTCAGGGTTACGGCTCACCCCAGGTCTACTCCAGCTTCACCTGGAACGATCGGGCCGACTCGCCCCCCGACAAGAACGGCACCTCTGGTCTCATCGCCAACACCAGCTGCACCAACGGCAAGTGGACCTGTGACCACCGCAACCCGGGGATCGTGGGGATGGTGGGTTGGCACAACTACGTCGGTGCCGCCAAGCGGACCAACTTCTACACCGACGAGTTCAACGTGATCGCGTTCAGCAAGGGCACCAAAGGTTGGGCGGCGTTCAACAACGGCCCCTCGGCCAAGGAGATCCGGGTCCAGACCGGCCTGCCCAAGGGCACCTACTGCGACATCATCAGCGGCAAGCGGGTCGGATCGAGCTGCACCGGCACGCCGGTCGCGGTGAACACCACCGGTTTCACGAGGGTCACCGTGCCGGCAAAGGGTGCGGTCGCCTTCAAGCGGACCGATCGCGTCTGATCATCATCCCGGCCCACTGAGCGGGCCGGCACAGCACGTGGCCCACACCGACGATCGGTGTGGGCCACGGGTGCTTTTTCGAGGACTTCGGCCGGCCCCGGAGACGACAAAACGCCGGGGGGATCGATCTTCCCCCGGCGTTCGCGTGCTGGATCAGCTGGTCACTCGGTCATGCGGTGCGAATGCGTGCACGTGCCGCCCGACGCTTCAGCGCCCGACGCTCGTCCTCACTCAAACCGCCCCATACTCCGTGGTCCTGCCCTGCTTCCAGCGCCCACTGCAGGCAGGCGTCTCTGACGTCGCACCGTCGGCAGACTTGCTTGGCCTCTTCTATCTGGAGGAGGGCTGGTCCTGTGTTCCCGATCGGGAAGAACAGCTCAGGGTCCTCATCCAGACAGGCGGCCTTGTGGCGCCAGTCCATGGCGTACACACTCCTTACTCGATTGCTCAGGGTCCCTGGCGTGGGACCCCGCAGGCTGGGGGAAGCCGCGAGTCCTCTACACTGAGCGGCTCGACGCGTTCCCAAGACTTTCAAGTATTCGGAGCCAGCACAAGAGTGTTGCGCGTTCGTTGGCTCACATTTCGATTCTGTTACGCGTTCGTACGGGCACCAGAGTAGCGCTCACACGCCTGAATCGGGCGGACTTCGTCTGGACAAAGTCGTGCGACCTAGAGTGATCGTCGTGATCGAACCACCGCGTACGCCGAAACCGACCTCCTTGCGCGTGGCCAGCACGCTCCTCGTGGTCGAGGCGCTGGCCGCCTTGGCGTTCGGGGTGCTCGAGATCGGGCAGATCCGGAGCACCCGGGCGGTGGTGGGCGTCGGCGTGTCGGTCATCATGATCGGCTACGGGCTGCTGCTGCTGGCCATGGCCCGCGGGGTGATCCGAGGCCGGCGGTGGAGCCGCGGTCCGGCGGTGGCCACCCAGCTCATCCTGCTTCCCATCGCGTGGAGTTTTCGGCAGCCGCCGACCACCTGGGTCGGGCTCTTGATCGGTGCGATCGCCGCCGCCGTGCTCGTCGGACTCCTGCACCCGCGCTCGACGGAGGTGTTCGTCGGCCCGACGGACCCACGATCCGCCGGGCCGAACGACTAGAGAGGCAGAGCGGCGTCCTAGCTCGGCGGTGCCTCGAGGGCGGCACTGACGTCCGCCTCATGGGCGGCCTCGGCCTCGGCCTCCTGCTTCACCCGGGACAGGAACGTTCGGGTCCGTTCCTCCTTCGGGTTGAGCAGCACCTCGTTGGGCGGGCCCTGCTCGACGACGACACCCTGGTCCATGAAGACGACCCGGTCGGCCACGCCTCGGGCGAAGCCCATCTCGTGGGTGACCACGATCATTGTCGTGCCGCCCTCTGCCAGGTCACGCATCACCTTCAGGACCTCGCCGACGAGCTCGGGGTCGAGCGCCGAGGTCGGCTCGTCGAACAGCATCAGCTCGGGCTTCATGGCCAGGGCGCGGGCGATGGCGACCCGTTGCTGCTGCCCTCCGGACAGCTGGGCGGGGTAGTAGTCGGCGCGTTCAGCCAATCCCACCTTGTCCAGCAGAGCCAGGGCTTCGGCCTTGACGGCCGACTTCCGTTGGCCCTTGACCTGGATCGGCGCCTCCATCACGTTCTCCAACGCAGTCATGTGCGGGAAGAGGTTGAAGCGCTGGAACACCATGCCGATCCGAGCCCGTTGGCGGGCGATGTCACGGTCGTTGCGGGTGTGCAGCTTGCCTTTGCGCTCCTCGATGCCGATCAGCTCGTCCGCCACCCAGATCCGACCGCCGGTGAGGATCTCCATCTGGTTGATCAGCCGCAGGAAGGTGGTCTTGCCGGACCCGCTGGGTCCCAGCAGGCAAACCACCTCACCGGGCGCCACCTGGAGGTCGACCCCCTTCAGGACCTCGTTGCTGCCGAAGGACTTGGTCACGTTGACCGCCCGGACCAGGGGGACCTGCTCCCGGGTCGTGGTGCTCACTTCGCGCTCCCGATTGCCAGACCCTTGGCGGCCTTGTCCTTGGGGGTCGGGCTGGTGGTCCCGATCCCGCGGCCGAACCTGCGCTCGAGGTAGGCCTGGCCGACCATCAGCACGCTGGACGCGGCCAGGTAGTAGAGGGTGGCCCCGATCAGCACCGGGAACACCTTGTAGGTGCTGACGCCGATCGCCTGCAGCTGGAAGAAGACGTCGGTGGTCACCGGGATGGCGACCAGCAGCGAGGTGTCCTTCAGCATGGCCGTCGTCTCGTTCCCGGTCGGCGGCACGATCACCCGCATGGCCTGCGGCAGCACCACCCGGCGCATGGCCTTGCTGCGGCTCATCCCGAGGGCCTGCGCCGCCTCCATCTGACCCTTGTCGACACTCAGGATCCCGGCTCGGGCGATCTCGGCCATGTACGCCGCCTCCGACGCAGCCAGGCCGATGATGCCGCCGACCAGACCGCCGAACAGCTTGTTGGCGTCGACGGTCAGGAAGCGCCAGTCACCACTCAAACCCAGCCACTCGATGATCTTCCAGTCGAACGGAACCCCGAAGGAGAGCCCGTCGAGGAACAGCACCCCGAGCCCGCCCATGATGACCAGCAAGACGTAGCGCGGAATGGCCCGGAAGAACCAGGTGTAGAGCCACGAGACTCCTCGCAGCACCGGATTGTCCGACAGCCGCATGACCGCCAGGATGACGCCGAGCGCGACTCCGAAGATCATCGAGAGGATGGTCACCACGACCGTGCTCTGCCAGAAGCCGTTGATCACGGGGGTCTGGCGCATGGCCTCGAAGACGAACGGCCACTCGAACGCGGGGTTGTTGACCAGCAGGTTCACAAACATCAGCGCCAGCACGGCCAGCACGCCGATGGCCACCCAGCGCCACGGATGCCGAACGGGGGCAGCTTTGATCCGCCCGGGCCGGTCATCACCTCCGCCGACCCGGGTGGACGGCTCAGCGGTGACGGTCACGGGTTGACGGCGAAGTCAGTGATCGCACCCTGGTCCACGCCCCACTTGGTGAGCGCAGCCTTGTACGCGCCGTCGGACTCGATGCCCTTCAGGGCCTCGACGATCGCCGCGGCGAACTCGGTCTGCTCTTTCGGCAGCACGTAGCCGTACGGAGCCGCCTCGTAGATGTCGCCCAAGGTCGCCAGCTTGCTGCCGGACTGCTTGACGGCGTACGCGACCACGGGTGAGTCGGCCAGCATGGCGTCGGCCTTGCCGGTGACCACGGCGTTGGTGGCCTGGCCCTGGTCCTTGTACTGCAGGATCGTGATCTTGTCGGCGCCGCACTCCTTCTGCCGGGCGGGCAGGTCGTCGGTGTCCTGCGTGCTGCCGGTCTGGACGGCCACGGTCTTGCCGCAGGCCTTCGCCGGGTCCACAGCCTTCGGGTTGCCGGCGGCGGTGGCCCACTGGGTGCCGGCCGAGAAGTAGCTGACCATGTTCACCTCCTGCTTGCGCGCGTCGTTGATCGTGAAGGAGGACACGCCGACGTCGTACTTCTTGCCGTTGACTCCGTTGATGATGGACGCGAAATCGGCCGTCTGGTACTCGGCCTTGACCCCGAACTTCGCCGCCACGGCGTTGAACACGTCGACGTCGAAGCCTTGGATGGTCTTCCCGTCGCCGGCCAGGAACTCGCTCGGCGCGTAGCTGGAGTCCGTGCCGACCTTGATCACCCCGGAGGCCTTGATCGACGCCGGCAGCTTGCTGGCCAGGTCGGCGTCCTGGCTCACCGAGACCGACGGGGCGGCAGAGCCGGCCGGATCGGTGCTGAGCGAGTTCGAACCGCAGGCACTCAGGGCGAGTGCGGCGACCGAAGCGGCCGCAAAACCGAGTTTGATTCTGACGTTCACGCTGGTTCCTCCTTTGACCCGTCCTGGCGTGGCACGGGTCTCGTTGCGCCCCCCGAGGGCACGATCGACTGCGCTGGAGCGCACGAAAGTCGGCGATGGGTGCCGGACATCCACCCAAATACTTCCACGGAGGGGTTTTTATTGCGTGCTTCGAAACAGCCTGCAACGAGATTGGAACGACAACCTCATGTCAGGTCAGACCGCCGGCACCCGCCGACGGCGCGGCCGTGAACCAGACCGGCGCTCCGTAGTTCGCGGCCCGGAAGCTCTCGGCCACCGCCGAGCCGACCGCGTGGGCGGAACCGCTCGGAGTCAGCGCGATGATGCAGCCGCCGAAACCTCCACCGGTCATCCGTGCGCCCAGGGCGCCGGCTTCGCGAGCTGTGGCCACGGCGAGATCGACCGTGGGCACGGTGATCTCGAAGTCGTCGCGCATCGATGCATGCGAAGCGTCGAGCAGCGGAGCCAGGTCGGCGACCTGACCCTCACGGAGCAGGTCGGCGGCCCGCAGCACGCGCTCGTTCTCGGTGACGATGTGGCGGACACGCCGCTGCATCACGGGGTCGGGCAGCTGGGCGAGCGCAGCGTCGAGGTCGGTGACGTCGCGTAGGGCAACCAGCCCGAGCCGGCGGGCGGCCTCGTCGCAGGTGGCCCGCCTGGTCGCGTACTCGCTGTCGACCAAGGCATGCGGCGTCTTGGTGTCCAGGACCAGGATCTCCAGCCCGGCGGCGTCGAGATCGAGGCTGACCTGCTCGACGGCGAAGCTGCGGCAGTCGAAGAACAGGGCGTGATCAGCGGTGCACAGGGTGGAGGCGGCCTGGTCCATCAGGCCGGTCGGGGCCCCCACGAAGTCGTTCTCGCACCGACGGGCCAGCTTGGCTCGCTCGAGCGGCTCGATCTGCAGGTCGAAGAGGTCGGCGAACGCCGTGAGCACCGCGCACTCCAGCGCCGCGGAGGAGGACAGCCCCGCTCCGGTGGGCACGTCGGAGCTGAGGACGAGGTCGGCCCCACCGACGCGGTGGCCGGCCCCCTCCAGCGCCCAGACCACCCCGGCGACGTACGCCGCCCAGCCACTCATCCCCGGGGTGAGGTCGTCGCGGGTGAAGGACTCGGTGGAGTCGAGGTTGAGTGAGGTGACGCTCCAGGTGCCGTTGCTACGGCGTCCTGCGGCCACGGTCACGGCTTGCGGCAACGCGAACGGCATCACGAAACCGTCGTTGTAGTCGGTGTGCTCGCCGATCAGGTTGACCCGACCGGGTGCGGCCCACACACCCTCAGGATCATGGCCGTGCTGGCGCTTGAATGACTCGACGACGAGGTCGCGATCCGCGGTGGTCACCCGCAGACTGTAGCGAGGTCCGTCCTAGGCTGGGCAGCATGCTCGCTGCCTACGCCGTCAGCGCCGATGCCGATCAGCCGCTCAACGCGCTGCGGGTCGGCGAGATCGAGCCCCCCGAGGTTCCTGAGGACTGGGTCGAGGTCACCGTACGCGCCTGTGCCCTGAACCATCACGACGTCTGGTCGCTGCGCGGCGCCGGACTCCCCGCGGACCGGCTGCCGATGATCCTGGGTTGCGATGCCGCCGGTGTGACCGCTGACGGGGCCGAGGTGATCGTGCACGCCGTGATCAACGACCCCGCGTTCGGCGGCGCCGACACCACCCACGACCCGCGGCGCTCACTGCTCTCCGAGCTCTACCCGGGTGCCCTCGCCGAGCGCCTCCGGGTGCCGTCGGTCAACCTGGTGCCCAAGCCCGAAGCACTCTCCTTCGTCGAGGCCGCGTGCCTGCCCACGGCTTGGCTGACGGCGTACCGGATGTTGTTCACCCAGTCCGGGCTGTCGGCGGGGGACACCGTGCTCGTGCAAGGTGCGGGCGGCGGCGTCGCGACGGCCTGCGTACTGCTGGGTCGCCAGGCGGGGCTGCGGGTCTGGGTCACGTCCCGCGACGAGGAACGTGGCGCTCGAGCCGTCGCCCTCGGGGCTGACCAGGCCTTCGCGTCGGGGGCGCGGCTGCCCGAACGCGTCGACGCCGTGATGGAGACCGTGGGTGCGGCAACCTGGTCGCACTCGATCAACGCGCTGCGTCCGGGCGGCACGGTGGTCATCTCGGGGACGACCTCGGGACCGGAGCCCAGCCGGGCCGAGTTGACCAAGATCTTCTTCAAGCCACTTCGGGTGATCGGCTCCACCATGGGCACCCGCGAGGAGCTCGCCGCACTGGCCGAGCTGCTCGCGACCAGCGGCGTACGACCTCCGATCGACCGGGTGCTGCCTCTGGTCGAGGCCGCCACCGGGTTCGCCGCCATGATCGACGGGACGCCTTTCGGCAAGGTGGTCTTCGAGCCCTGACCGCGGCCTCAAGGCCTTGCGAACCGGGGTTAAAGTCGAGATCAAGTGCATAGGTGTGCTTGGTTTCGGAGGTGGCCTGATGAGTCTGACCGGAGTCCCGCTCCTGGTCCTCGTGGCGGTTCTCACCCTGGCGGCCCCGGTGGTCGCCACGGCCCTCCGTCGCCGACGAGTCACCCCTCCGGGGCTCCCGGGGGCGGCGGCGGCGCTCGGCCGATGGGGGAGTGTGGTGCTCTGTCAGGCGCTGGCCGTGTCGTTGACCTTCATCGCCGTCAACGACGACTTCACCTTCTACTCCTCCTGGGGGGACCTGACCGGAAAGGCGACCAGCACCGCGGCGATCAACACCCCCAACCTGGTCGAACCCGGCGATGGCCGGATCGAGCTGCTCGACGTGTCCGGAGCCCGCTCGGGTGCTTCCGGCCAGGTCCTGGTCTGGTTACCGCCCCAGTACGACGAGTCCTCGTACGCCCACACCGACTTTCCCGTCGTGATGGTGCTGCCCGGCCAGCCGTCGAGCCCGACCGTGATGTTCTCCCACTTCGACTTCGCGGCACAGGCGATGCGGGCGATCGACGACCACCGGGCCAAGCCGTTCGTCGCCGTCTTCCCCCCGCTGATGACCAACCCGCCCCGCGACACCGAGTGCACCGATGTCCGGGGTGGGCCTCAGGCCGAGACCTGGTTGACCACCGACGTACGCTCCGCCGTGCTGAACCAGGTCCGGGTCAGCCGGGCGGTCGCGAAGTGGTCGGTCGCCGGGTGGAGCACCGGAGCGTTCTGTGCGGTGAAGGTCATGCTCCGCCACCCGCAGCTGTTCACCCAGGCCGCTGGGTTCGGCGGCTACTACGAGCCGATCACCGACAACACCACCGGCAACCTGTTCCACGGCTCCAAGATCGCGTACGACGAGAACTCACCGCTGTGGCTCTACGGGCGCACCGGCGGCATGCGGGCCGGGCACCGGATGCTGCTGATCAGCGGACGGCAGGACCCCGAATCCTGGTCCCAGACCCAGAAGATGCTGGCCGCCACGCGGGGCGACCCGAACGTGTCCTCCCTCAGCTTCCCCACCGGTGGGCACAACTACCGCAACTACCAGAACGCCGTGCCTGAGGTGCTGGCCTGGCTCGGGCGGGGCGGCGCGTTCGGCTGATCAGCGGTCCAGTGCGGCGAGCACCGTACGGCTGATCAGGGCCGTCCCCGCCGCGTTCGGGTGGTCGCCGTCGTCGGCCAGGTACGAGGTCGGATCCCCGCTGCCGTCACCCTTGAACGGGGTGTAGAGATCGACGCAGCGCGCTCCGCCGAGCGAGGCGGAGCGGCAGATGGCAGCATCAGCCACCCGCGTCACCGCATCGCTCCAGTCGAGGTAACCGTCGTCCTCAGCGCGCCGCCCCACGTCGCCGTCGCGGAAGACGTTCCAGTAGTTGGTGACGAGCACGGTCGGGTGATGACCTGGGTGGACCGCATCGACGGCGGCAACGACCTGACCGAGCCGTCGTCCCATGGCCGCGACCTGCGGGGTGTAGCAGCCGGCTGGGCAGTCCGAGGAGCGCCAGGTCTCCAGCGCCGGAGCCAGGTCGTTCGCGCCGATGGTGACGACCACGACGTCGGCCGCGCGGACCGCCGTACGGGTTCGCCGGTCGTGCTCGAGATCGTCGAGCAGATCGGACGTCGTG
>DATDBS010000080.1:0-10304 GCA_036524735.1 Propionibacteriaceae bacterium | reverse complement strand
GGAAGTTAAGCCTTTCAGCGCCGATGGTACTGCACGGGGAACCGTGTGGGAGACTAGGACGTCGCCGGACATTCAACAAACACCTCAGGGCTGGTCTGTGAAAACAGACCAGCCCTGAGGTATTTGCACGCCCAAAACCAGATCTAGTCCGAGAGGACAATGCCTGCGTCAGTGAGTTCGTCTCGTACCGCAGGCAGTTGATCGGGGGACACCGCCGCCGTCAGGTCCAGGCGTACGGTCGTGGAAAAGCCTGCTCGGACCGCGTCGAGCGCGGTCGCCCGTACGCAGAAGTCTGTGGCTATTCCGCACACGTCCACGTTCCTGATTCCGTGCTCGGCCAGCCACGCTGCCAACGTCTTACCGGTGTTCGTACGACCCTGGAAACCGGAGTAGGCGGCGGCATACTCTCCCTTGTCGAAGACCGCCGCAAAATCGCGAAACGTCAGCTGGTCGTGGAACTCCACCCCCGGCGTACCCGCGACACAATGCCGAGGCCACGAGTCGACGTAGTCCGGAGCGTCGGAGAAGTGGTGGCCGGGGTCGATGTGGTGATCGCGGGTGGCGACGACACCGGCGTACGCATGAGGTCCGGCCAGCAGCTGGCTGATGCGCCCGGCCACGGCCGCCCCGCCGACCACCGCGAGGGAGCCTCCCTCGCAGAAGTCCCGCTG
Source organism: Propionibacteriaceae bacterium (assembly GCA_036524735.1). Taxonomy (GTDB): domain Bacteria; phylum Actinomycetota; class Actinomycetes; order Propionibacteriales; family Propionibacteriaceae; genus Microlunatus. The sequence continues at coordinate 9,633 of DATDBS010000080.1, read as the reverse complement.
CACGTCGACGACGATCAGCGCCGTACGGGGGCTCGTCACGACGGCGGGCGGAAGGGGTTGGCGACTACGCCACCACCCTCGTAGACAGTGGGGACCACGGGCTCGCCCCGCGACATCTTCATCGCTTCGAGGGGGAGTTCCGCACGGGCGCGTTGGTGGCGGTCGCGGGCTACGGTCAGCCGCTCGTCGCCGACCACCTCTCCGGCTGTGACCAACGGCATCAGCAGCACCCGGTCATTGCCGTCGTTGTCCGCCGGAGTGCCGACCCCAACCACCTCTGCTTCGGCGACGCCGTTCGGGTTCAACCGACGAAGGGCGTACTTCCGCCCGCCGACCGAGATCTTGTCGGCGCTCTTCTTGGCCACCGCCTCCATCGGTGCGCCCGGATCGTCGGACCGAGCACGGGACACCAGCTTGTAGACGAACCCGCAGGTAGGGTGCCCACTCCCAGTGACCAGGGCGGTTCCGACCCCATAGCCGTCGACCGGGGCACCGGACAGCCCGGAGATGGTGAACTCGTCCAGGTCACTGGTCACGATGATCCGGGTCTCCGTAGCGCCGAGAGAGTCCAGCTGGTCACGGACCTGGGTCGCCATCAGGGCAAGGTCCCCGGAGTCGAGCCGAACGGCTCCCAACCGACCGCCGGTCATCTCGACGCCGGTCTTGACCGCCTCGACCACGTCATAGGTGTCGACCAGCAGCGTGGTGTCCTCACCCAGGGCCGCGATCTGCGCCGCGAACGCCTCGCGCTCATCACCGTGCAGGAGCGTGAAGGAGTGCGCCGACGTGCCGCGGGTGGGTACGCCGTAGCGGCGGCCCGCCTCCAGGTTCGAGGTGGCTTCGAAACCCACGATGTACGCCGCACGCGCGGCGGCCACCGCGGCGAGCTCCTGTGTGCGCCGTGAGCCCATCTCGATACAGGGTCGGCCACCGGCCATCGCGGTCATCCTGGACCCGGCCGAGGCGATCGCCGAGTCGTGGTTGTAGATGCTGAGCAAGACGGTCTCCAGGATCACGCCCTGGGCGAAGCTGCTTTCGACGACCAGCACCGGTGAACCGGGGAAGTAGACCTCGCCCTCGCCGTACCCCCAGACGTGTCCATCGAAGGAGAAGTCGGCCAGCCAATCGGCGGTCGCGTCATCGACGACGTCCTGTTCACGGAGAAACCTCAAGGCCTCTTCGTCGAACCGGAACTGACGCAGCGCACGGAGGGCGCGACCGACGCCGGCCACCACTCCGTAGCGACGCCCGTCCGGGAGGCGTCGAGCGAAGAGCTCGAAGACGCAGCGCCGGTCGGCCGTCCCAGCTTGGAGGGCGGCCCGCAGCATGGTGAGCTCGTAGTGGTCGGTCAGAAGTGCGGTGGTGGGGACCTCGCTCGGCCCCCACGGCAGGCCCGGACCCGCCGGGGCAGTAACGGTCACACCCGACACCCTAGTGACGAGCGCCGCTGCGTCCACGGAGGAGGTTTGCCAGAATGGTCCTCATGGCTGAATCCGAGGGCGAGAGCGTGGTCCCCGTCGGCGGCACGGCCGTCGCCGATCGTCCGATCGAGCAGACGATCCCGCAGACTCCCTGGGTCACGATCGTCTGGGACGATCCGGTGAACCTGATGTCGTACGTGACCCACGTGTTCAGCAGCTACTTCCACTACGCGAAGGCGAAGTCGGACAAGTTGATGATGCAGGTCCACACCCAGGGCAAGGCCGTGGTGTCCAGCGGCAGCCGGGAGGAGATGGAGCGCGACGTCAACGCGATGCACGAGTACGGTCTGTGGGCAACCATGGACAAGGCCGATGACTAGAGCCACGAGAGAGCAGGCGATCGACCGTTGAAGCGGTTCCAACGCAAGCGGGGCATGTTGACCACCCAGCTCAGCGGGTACGAGGTCGAGCTGCTGACCTCACTCATCAAGCAGCTGGTCGAACTGGTCTCCGACGGCGAACCCGAGGGGTTCACCGTCGCGGAGGAGTCCGACGACGCGTTCGAGCGACTCGTGCGCGACCTCAAGGTCGACCCCGACGAGCCGGAGGTGTCCGACGACCCGGTGCTCAAGAGGTTGTTCCCCAACGCCTATCCCCACGATGCCGCGGCCTCCTCGGACTTCCGCCGGTTCACCGAGCGTGACCTCAAGACCAAGAAGGTGACGGAGGCTCAGACGGTGCTGGACCGGCTGTCGGAGACCAAGCTCGGTTCCGTGGACCTCCGGATCCCGCGCGACGAGGCGGACGTGTGGCTGCGCACCCTCACCAGCGTGCGGCTTGCTGTGGCTGCCCGGCTGGACATCACTGACTCCGAGTCGGCCGAGCGGCTGGCCGAGCTGCCCGACGAGGACCCCCGCAGCTACATGGTCAGCGTCTACGACTGGCTCGGCTTCGCCCAGGAGACCCTCATCTCCTCTCTCTGACCCTCCCCGACTCCCACGAAGCGAAGGCGGTGCCCGGATTGGCCCACTACAAGCTCAACGAGGAAGCAGTGAAGCGTTGCCGCGCGCTCATCGAGGCACATCAGTACGTGCTCGACAGTGATTGGGGCGACGCCCAGCCTGACGCGGAGACGCAGAACGCCTACCTGGCGAAGCACACCTGGGCCGAGTACGGAGCGTGGCACCTGGGGTTGACCGACGGAGCCAACGACGAGACCAAGGCCCGGCACGCGTTCGTCTACGGCGACCTGCGGCGGGTGCACCGCAGCGCGCTGATCGCCTCGGTCTACCGTGCGTCGGAGTGGCGGCACAAGGACGTCGAGCTGGCGGCGCACGACCTGCTGCAGCTCCTCGACGCGACCGCCGGCTAGCTGGCTGGACCGGTCTCAGCAGGCGGAGGTCGACTCGACGGCGCACGTGCGCCGCATAGGGTGACGGCCGTGTTGAAGATCGCGCGCGCGCACGTGGACGCCATGATCAGCCACGCCCGGGAGGACCATCCCGACGAGGCCTGCGGGGTCATCGTCGGGACCGCCGGCTCAGACGACCCGACCCGGTTCGTGGCCATGCTGAACGCGGACCGGTCGCCCACCTTCTTCAGGTTCGACCCGATCGAGCAGTTGCACCTCTACCGCTCGATGGACGACGCCGACGAGGAGATCGTGGTGGTCTACCACTCCCACACCGCGACCGAGGCGTACCCGTCGCGGACCGACATCTCCTACGCGGCTGAGCCCCAGGCCCACTACGTCCTGGTCTCCACGGCCGAGTCGGGTGCCGAAGAGGGGCCGACCGAGGTGCGGTCGTACCGGATCGTCGAGGGTGTCGTGACCGAGGAAGAAATCGAGATCACGGAATAGTTCGCCCGGACAATCACGTTGGCAAGGCTGTAGTGCTGCGCAAACTAGGAGAAGACCTGATGGCTGTAGAAGTGCGGATCCCGACGATCCTGCGGACGTTCACCGGTGGTGAGAAGGCCGTCCAGGGGGCTGGATCGACTCTGCTGGCCGTCATCGACGACGTCGATGCCCGCCACCCCGGCCTCAAGGATCGGCTCGTCGAGTCCGACAACCTGCGCCGCTTCGTGAACATCTACGTGAACGACGAGGACGTCCGCTTCAGCGGCGGGCTCAGCGCCCCCACGGCTGACGGCGATGTCGTCGTCGTGCTGCCGGCCGTCGCCGGCGGCTGAGCAGCGCCGCCTCGTGACGCGGTACGCCTCCCTGGCTGCTTCGGTCGGGCACACCCCGCTGGTGGGTCTGCCCAACCTCTCGCCCAGTGACACCGTCCGGCTGTGGGCCAAGCTGGAGGACCGGAACCCGACCGGCTCCATCAAGGACCGCGCGGCCCTCAGCATGATCCGCGCCGCGGAGGCGGACGGTCGTCTCCGTCCAGGGGCCACGATCCTCGAGCCGACCAGCGGCAACACCGGCATCTCGCTGGCCATGGCCGCCAAACTGGCGGGCTACCGGCTGATCTGTGTGATGCCGGAGAACACCTCGATCGAGCGCAAGCAGATCCTGGGCATGTGGGGGGCGGAGATCGTGTCCTCACCCGGTGCCGGCGGCTCCAACGAGGCCGTACGGGTGGCCAAAGAGCTGGCCGCCGACCACCCGGACTGGGTCATGCTCTATCAGTACGGCAACCCGGCCAACGCCGAGGCGCACTACCTCACCACCGGCCCGGAGATCTTCGAGGACCTGCCCGAGGTCACGCATGTCGTGGCTGGACTGGGTACGACGGGCACCCTGATGGGGATCGGACGCTACTTCGCCGAGACCAAGCCCGAGGTCAAGATCATCGCCGCCGAGCCCCGCTACGGCGAGATCGTCTACGGGCTGCGCAACATCGACGAGGGCTTCGTACCCGAGCTCTACGACCCGAAGTACGTCACCTCCCGGTTCTCGGTCGGCGCCCGCGACTCCGTACGCCGCGTGCGCGAACTGCTCGAGCGTGAGGGCATCTTCGCTGGCCTCTCCAGCGGCGCGATCGTCCACGCTGCCCTGGCCCAGGCCGCCCGCGCCCAGAAGGCCGGCGTACCCGCCGACATCGTGCTGATCATCTGCGACGCCGGCTGGAAGTACCTGTCGACCGGCGCGTACACCACAGATCTCGACTCCACCGAAGACTTCCTCGACACCCAGGTCTGGGCCTAGCCTGCTCGATCAGCAGTCGGGGATGACGCCGCCGCTATTGTCCTTGGCCTCGTCGTTGCCCCAGCGGGTGAGGTAGTAGGCCGAGACCCACTGGCCGCCCGGTCCCTGGTCGGGGTCGGTCTTGAGCCAGTAGTGGTTGTACTGGTTCCCCTTGCTCACCTTGCGCCCCTTGGCTTTGCAGAACACGTAGCTGGTGCCCTTGTCGAGGGTGCCGGTCGCCTTGGTGCTGGTCGGGCTGGAGTAGACCGAGGCCTTGGCGAAGGTGTCGACGTAGTACTTGCCGGGGCGGCCGGCGCAGTCGCGCGCGCTACCGCTGTCACCGGTGATCTGGTCGACACTCTTGGCCTGTGCGTCGTAGAAGTCGATCGCCCAGTCGGTCCAGCGGGCGTACCGGCTCGGGTAGGCCGAGATCTGGACGGACTGCGCAACCTTGCCACGCTCCTTCGTCTGCCACTTCGAGACCTGCAGCAGTCCCCGGTTGCGGGTGGCGGAAGATACGCCGTAGAAGGACTGGGTCGAGATCACGACGTTGGTGATCTGGGCGCGGGTGCCCCAACCGCTCTTCGGCCGCTGCTGGAAGATGCCCAGCGAGTCGTGGTCGACCGCCTTGGTGTAGTTGACGAACTTCGACTCCTGCATCGCCGTCATCAGCGCGATCTCGATGCCCCGGCGGGGGATCTTCTTTCCCTTGCCGACCGCGATCACCGTGCGTGCGTTGCGGCAGGCCTCCCCGGTCAGCGTGATCGACAGTTGACTGCTGGCGGCGGCGTTGAGCGGCTGGTCGGCGGCCTGGGCCGGGGGTGCCGCCAGCATCAGCGCCGCCATGCTGCCGAGGGCCAGACCGACAATCAGGAAGGGGCGTCCAAGAGAACGGGGGTGGATCGTGCAGGCGGGCATGGTACCGACTCTCGAAGCAACATTCGTCTCCTGAGCAACAGGACACGCCGGGCGAAACAGTGGTGTGTTTCTATCACTCCCGTAACAGATCGGTCAATGAAGCGTCTGACCGGGGCCTGGCGCGACCCGCTGTGGCTAGCCTGGTCGACATGTGGGAGCAGCCACCTTTTGCTCAGGAGCCGGACGGGGAGGGGCCCACCTTCCGGGTGTTGGTCGAGTACACCAACCAGGGGCAGGCCAAGCCGTCGACGTTGATCGAGGTGTTCGGGCGCCGGTACTCCGATCTCGACGAGGCTGTGCGATCGGCGCAGGATTCGGCGTTCAGCTTCAGACCGCCGGACCCGTGGTCGCCGCAGGGGCGAACGGTCTACCGGGTCGGGGAGCGGGAGTATCTGACGATGATCGACGGGGTGACCGCGACCTTCCACTTCACCACCCGAGTCGTCGAAGAGGTCACCCGCGGTCACTCCACCGCCAGATCTGACGGGTAGAGCGCCACGACTCTGGGCTAGATCTCGGAGCTACGCCGTCCAGCCCGGATCCCGACCCGCGCCGCCGAGGACCCGATCCAGCAGGGGAGCGTCTTCGGGGACCGGGACGACCGGTCCGAAGAGACCCTGACGGGCCTCGGGTTCGTCCGGGGTCTGCGAGACCATCTCCCACGAGGCCGCCAGGTTTGCCGGTGCGACGGCGTACGACTGTCCGGTTGCCACTGCGAGATCCCACCCGTGGACGACCAGCTCGTTGTTGGCGACCAGTCCGCCCACCTCACCCGGAAGCTCCACGCCACCCGCCTTGGTCATCCCGGTCCAGGCGTCCGGCTGCCGCCAGGCCACGGCCAGCTCGGTGAGCACCTTCGGGATCGCGGTGGACCAGTCGTCGACCAGGACGGCAGCGGCGGCGTCCGGCGGCGTCGATGTCGTCGGCCCCTCCACCTTTCCCGCCGCGTCCCGAAAGGCGACGGCGAGACCGTGGAGGTGCGCCAACATGGCGCTCACCGTGGTCTCCGCGCACGGCGTCGGTCCAGCCAGTTGGTCTTCGCTGACACCGGCCACCAGCCGGGCCAGCTCTACGGTCGGGGCACCGAGGTCCACGCTCATGTTTCTCCTCCAGGTCGGACGGGTTGTCTACGGTGCAGACCGGCACCGACCCGTAGACTCATCGCCCGTGGTCCCAGATTCTGAAGCGCCGATCGGCATCTTCGACTCGGGGTTCGGCGGGTTGACCGTCGCACGGGCCGTCATCGACCAGCTGCCGTACGAGGACATCGTCTATCTGGGCGACACCGCGCGAGCGCCGTACGGCGAGCAGCCGATCGCCGACGTCCGCGAGTTCGCGCTGGAGTGTCTGGACCATCTGGTCGAGCAGGGCGTCAAGATGTTGGTCATCGCCTGCAACTCCGCGAGTGCCGCCGTGCTCCGCGATGCTCGTGAGCGCTACTCGGTGCCGGTCGTCGAAGTCATCCTGCCGGCCGCCCGGCGCGCCGTCGCCGCGACCCGCTCGGGCCAGGTGGGTGTGATCTGCACCGAGGCAACCGCCACCTCACTCGCCTACGACGACGCGTTCGCCGCCGCCCCGGGCATCGACCTCCACACGGCGGCCTGCCCGCGCTTCGTACCCTTCGTCGAGGCCGGCATCACCGGCGGACCTGAGCTGCTGGCCTGCGCCGAGGACTACCTCCGCCCACTGCGGGCCGCCGGGATCGACACCCTGATCCTGGGCTGCACCCACTACCCGCTGCTCACCGGCGTCCTCTCCTACGTGCTCGGAGACTCCGTCAGCCTGGTCTCCAGCGCCGACGAGTGCGCCAAGGATGTCTTCGCCGTCCTCACCCGCCGCGGCCTGACCCACGACCAGCCCCGGGTCGCGAGCTACCGCTTCCTGACCACCGGCAACCCGGAGGCGTTCGAGGGCATCGGTCACCGGCTGATGGGTGGTCTCGTGTCCGACGTCGAGCAGTTCGTCTGAGGGGGAGGGTGTGAAGCTCACCGTCGTCGGCTGCAGCGGTTCGGTCTCGGGACCGGAGTCGCCCGCTTCCAGCTACCTCGTCCAGGCGCCGTACGAGGGTCGGGTCTTCTCCCTGGTCCTGGATCTCGGCCCCGGGGCGTTGGGTGCGCTCTACCGTTACCTCGACCCCCGCGACATCGACGCGTTCGCCCTCAGCCACCTGCACCCGGACCACTGCCTCGACCTGTGCGCGGCGTACGTGGCCGGCCGCTACTCACCCTCCGCGCCCTGGCCCAGGCGGCCGGTCCACGGCCCCACCGGCACCGCTCAGCGGATGGGGCGGGCGTACGACGTGGCCCGCTTCGACGGCGGGACCAGCGAGGCGGGGCCCTCGATCGCCGAGCACTTCGACTACCGGGATTGGCAACCGGTGCAACAGATCGGTCCGTTCACCGTGCAGACCGCACGGGTCGACCACCCGGTCGAGGCGTACGCCATCCGGGTCGAGGAGCAGGTGCCCCACGGGGGGACGTTGGTCTTCTCCGGTGACACGGGCCCGTGCCCAGCCCTGGTCGAGCTCGCGGCCGGGGTGGACCTGCTGCTCGTCGAGGCCGCCTTCCTGGACCGGCCCGGCAACCCGACGGGAGTCCACCTGAACGGGCGCGAGGCCGCCCAGGCCGGGGCTGCCGCTGGCGTCGGGTCGATCGTGTTGACGCACATCCCGCCCTGGCACGACCCGGACCAGGTGCTCGCCCAGGCCATGCCGCACTTCGACGGACCGGTGGCCCTGGCGGTCTCGGGTGCCTCGTGGACCATCGGCGCCCCGGGTGGCTTCGGGAAATAGGGTGGGGGCCATGACTTCTCGAGCCGACGGACGCAGCCTCGACCAGCTTCGCGAGGTGCGGTTCACCCGCGGCTGGCTGGGCCAGGCGGAGGGATCCGTGCTGGTCGAGTACGGCCAGACCCGCGTCCTGGTCGCCGCCAGCGTGACCCCCGGGGTGCCGCGCTGGCGCAAGGGGTCGGGTCTGGGCTGGGTGACCAGCGAGTACGCGATGCTGCCGAGGGCGACCAACACCCGCTCGGACCGGGAGTCGGTGAAGGGCCGGATCGGTGGCCGTACCCATGAGATCAGCCGACTGATCGGCCGCAGCCTCCGCGCGATCATCGACTACAAGGCGCTCGGTGAGAACACGATCGTGCTCGACTGCGACGTGCTCCAGGCCGACGGCGGCACCCGGACCGCCTCGATCACCGGGGCGTACGTGGCCCTCGCCGACGCGGTCAGCTGGCTTCGCGAACGCAACCTGTTGGTCGGCGAGCCACTGAACAGCTCCGTGGCTGCGGTCTCGGTCGGGGTCGTCGGCGGGGTGCCGATGCTGGACCTCTGCTACACCGAGGACTCGGCCGCCGACACCGACATGAACATCGTGATGAGCGGCACCGGTGATTTCATCGAGGTCCAGGGCACCGCCGAGGGTGCACCGTTCGACCGCGGCGTGCTCGACCAGCTGCTCGACCTCGGGGCCGCCGGCTGCGCGACCTTGACCGAGTTCCAGCAGGCCGCCCTCGCCGGATGACCACACCCGTGCCGGTCAACCACCGGGTGGTGCTCGCCACCAATAACGCGAAGAAGCTCGCGGAGCTGCGCCGGATCGTCGTCGAGGCGGCGCCGGACATCCAGGTGCTGGGGCTGGCCGACGTCACCGGCTACACCGAGCCCGCCGAGACGGAACGCACCTTCGAGGGCAACGCGCTCCTCAAGGCCCGCGCATGCGTCGCGGCGACCGGACTGCCGGCCCTGGCCGACGACTCCGGGCTGGCCGTCGACGTGCTGAACGGGATGCCGGGAGTGCGCTCGGCGCGTTGGTCCGGGCCCGACGCGACCGACGAGTCCAACAACGCCCTGTTGCTCGGTCAGCTGACCGACGTACCCGTGGCTGACCGGGGAGCCCGGTTCGTCTGCGCGATGGCGTTGGTGCTGCCCGACGGGACCGAGCACGTACGCCGTGGTGAGATGGCGGGTCACGTCGCCAGGCAGCCCGAGGGTGAGCACGGCTTCGGCTACGACCCGCTCTTCGTGGCCGAAGGGCAGACGCTCTCGACGGCCGCGATGCCCCCGGCCGACAAGGATGCGATCAGCCACCGCGGCCGAGCCGTTCGGGCGATCGTCCCGGTGCTCGTCGCTGAGCTGCGCAGAACCCGGACGGGAGA
>DATDBS010000079.1:0-54122 GCA_036524735.1 Propionibacteriaceae bacterium | reverse complement strand
GTTGGCACTACCCATCCTGCCGTGGGGCTTGACCGCCTGCCTGGCCACCAACGACGAACCCTCGTCGGGGCACCCGGCTCTGGCTGCGCCGTTGGACCAGGCCCGGATCGGGTTCGCGTCGTTCCGACCCGGGGAGGCGACCGCGACGCTGCGGACCCTGGCCGACCGGATCCGGCAGCTCAACCAGTCCCGCGCCGTGAACGTCACGGTCGGCCTCGGGTCATCGGCCTTCACCGTCCTCGGGTGTATCGACCAGCGACCTCCGGGTTTGGCCATCATGCCGACCTTTCCGGGCGACGTCTTGGATCCGGGTCGGACCAACGCCGACGTCGTCCTGCAGGTCGAGGCGGGCAACCAGGCGGGAGTCGAGGCGGCCTGGGCGCGGCTGACCGCTGAGCCCCCCGGTCTCGACGTCGGCTGGACCACGGCTGGGCGTCGGCCCGAGAACGCCGTGGACGAGGGGCGCGCCCTCACCCGCAATCCGTTCGGGTTCGTCGAGGGGTTCGCCAACGCGACGGTGCAGAACACCCCGTCGGTGGAGGACATCACCTTGATCCGCTCCGGCGAAGCTCCGGGGTGGGCGGTCGGCGGAAGCTTCCTCGCCGCCCGGGTCATCCAGCTGGCGCAGGAACTGTGGGACCTCGACCCGATCGAGACCCAGGAACAGATCATCGGCCGCCGCCGCGACGGGGCCTGGCTCGACGGGACCGCAACCGGGTCCGAGCCTGACTTCGCGGCCGACCCGGACGGCGTGACCACCCCGCTCGACTCCCACGTACGCCGGGCCCACCCCCGCGACGGAGGGTCGGCGCCCCCGCTGATCCGCCGGTCGTGGACGTACGCGGGATCGGACGCGGCCGGGACCAACGAGACCGGGATCATGTTCCTGTGTTTCCAGCGGGATCTGCAGGTCGGGTTCGAAGCCGTCCAACGACGGCTGCACGGTCAGGCTCTGGATCTCTACCTGCTGACCGTGGGGGGCGGATACTTCGTCGTTCCCCCTGTCAGCTCGACACCGTGGGAGGACGCTCTGCTCCGGGCCTGACCACCCCCCACCGCCGTTACCCCGCACCTCCCCCCACGTGTCCGAGGCTCCCCCATCAATAGGTGGGGGAACCTCTGACATGTGGGGGGAAGGTGCGAGGGGAGGAAACTCAGGGGGTGCGGACGGTCAGCGAGTCGCGCGCGGTGTCCGGCGGCAGCAGGTGCCGGGTGCGGGGGGTCCCGACGATGAACGAGAACACCGTCTCCTCGATGGTCTGATCGTCGGCGGTCAGCCGGCCGTCGTGCTGGCGTTGGTGCTCCCGCCAGGTCCGGACCTGGAACTGCTCCAGGAACCGGTCGGGGCTCTCACCGACCTTGTAGAGCTCCCACCGTGATGCGCCGCTCCGCAGCCGCGAGCGCCGCATGGCCTCCATGGCCGCAAGGAAGTCGACCTCGTTCGCGTCGGAGCCCTCGTACTCGATCGACACCAGGATCGGTCCGGCGTCAGGGTCGGGTTCGAGCCCGACCTTCGTGGGACCCCAGTAGCCCAGCGGCGAGCGGTCGAGCAGCTGACTCTCGGGCACCTTGAGCCAGCGACCGGTCACGGCGCTGACCCCGACCAGCACCGCCGCGGCGGCCATGGCGTACGCGAGGCCGAAGTGCTGGGTGACCAGGCCCCAGATCGGCGCGGTCACCGCCTGCGACCCAAGGAAGACCATCAGGTAGATGGCGATCGCCCGGGCCCGGACCCAGCCGGGCAGGAACAGCTGCAGCTCGGAGACGATGGTCGAGACGGTGGCGGTCCAGCCGAAGCCGCAGACCACGAGCAGGGGCAGGGCCACGCCGAGGTTCGGAGCCAGGACCAACGCACCGAACGCGAGAGCGAAGGCGACCGCAGCCAGGGTCAGCACCCCGTTGGAGGACAGGCGACGCTTGACCCAGCCGAGGCAGAGCGCGCCGATCACCGCACCCAGACCCAGGGCGGCGAAAAGCAGTCCGTAGCCCGCCGCAGACAGGCTCAGCTGACGATTCGCGATCAGCGGCAGCAACGCCCAGACCGCGCACGCGGGGACGATGAACGACGCGAGGCGGAGCAGGATCCGGCGTACGACGGGCTCGTGACGCACGTAGCGCCCGCCGGCCACCAGCGCAGGGATGAAGGGCTCGCGCTCGGCGTGGATGATCTTCGGGCGTCGCCAGGCCAACAGGATCACGGCGAGTACGCCGGCCGTCACCGCCGTCAGCCCGAAGACCGGCGCCACGCCCCAACGGGCGATGACCAGACCCGCCAGCGCGGGCCCAGCGGCCCGGGCCACGTTCACGCTGACCATGTCGAGCCGGGTGGCCGCGGCCAGCTGGTTTCGGGGCACCAACTCGGTGATCAGGGACTGCCAGGTGGGGGACAACACCGCCTGGCCCGCACCGATGGCGAAGGTGAAGGTCAACAGCAAGGCCGGCGGCATCATCCCGGTGGCGGTGAGCACGGCCAGCAGGGCGGCCACCGCGATGAAGTACGCCTGGACGCCGATCATCAGCCCGCGCCGGTCGAAGGCGTCGGCCAGCACTCCAGCGGGGAGGGCCAGCAGCATCATCGGGAGCGTGCTGGCCGTCTGGACCAGGGTGACGATGGTCGCCGCGTTGGGGTCGTTGACGAAGAGCCACTGGGCACCGACGGTCTGCGCCCACGACCCGACGCTGGCGATGACCACCCCGAGCCAGAGCCAGAAGAACGCCCGCCGTCGAAACGGCGCCCACGGGGACACCGTCTCGGTGGGAATGGTTGCGTTCACGGCGTCTCTCCTGCGGGGCGGGGTCTGCGACGACGGTAAGGCGAGGGCGGCTGGAGGGAGGCGAGGGCATGACGAAGGCCCCGTCTCCATCGTGGTGATGGGGGCGGAGCCTTCGGTTAGGGCGTACGACGGACTCAGTTGGCCTGGTCATCGCTGGCGAGGATGCCGTAGAGGCCCTTGCGGGTCGACGAGATCAGGGCGTTGGCCTGCTCGCGCTGCTCCGGCGTACCGGTTTTCATGACCTGGCTCCAGGCCATCATCAGGCCCTTGACGGCCTGCCCGGTCTCGCGGTTGATCGCCTCGGGACCGGCCTCGGTGGCCTCGGTCCAGGAGCTGTCCAGGTCGTCGCGGTTCGCGTCGACGTAGGTCTGGCCCTCGGGGGTCAGGGTCGCGGTCTTGCGGCCCTCGACGCGTTCGAGGGTGATCAGACCCTCGTCCTCGAGCTGGGAGAGGACCGGGTAGACCGAACCCGGACTTGGGGTCCAGGCACCGGAGCTGCGCTCGGCGATGTCCTGGATGAGCTGGTAGCCGTGCCGGGGGCTGTCGGCGAGGAGCAGGAGCACTGCTGCGCGTACGTCACCGCCGCGTCCGCCGCGACGTCGGCCCCGCGGCCGGTCACGCCCGCCGAAACCGGGGCCGAAACCCAGGCCGCCGAGCTCTCGCTCGAAGCCGGGACCGAATCCCGGACCGAACTCGTTGAATCCACCGCGCGGTGAGCGTCCTGCCGGCCCGCGGTGCTGATGTTGGTTGTGGAGGCTTCTCATCAGAGAACCACCCTTCTGTTGATGTATCAGCGACTGTCGCCGATAGATAAACGATATATCGGCAACTATTCGGTGTCAACTCTGGGTTCGGTGGTGATCGGCATTCACAGGAGGTCCACAGGTCATCGATGGGTGCGCCCACATCGGTGGGGACACGCTGAAGCCATGACGATCCTGACGGCCCCCGCGACCAGCGGTGGGCTGCCGGCCCTCGTCCGGCCCCGTCGAGGTGCCGAGACCCTGCCCGCTCACGTCGCCGCAGACCTGCGCGAGTTCTTCCGCGCACCGCGTACGTGGCTGGGCGGTCTGGGTCTCAACCTCGCGCTGTCCCTGCTCTACCTGATGGTCGCCCCGCTGACGGAACTTCCCCACCGCGACTGGGCGATCCTGGTCGGCAGCTACTTCGCGGTCTTCCTGCTCGCCGACGGGACGACCACGAACGCTCTCGGGGCCGACGCGCAGCGGGTCCAGCAGCGTCTGGGGCGAGGCGTTCCGCTGCGCCGGATCCTGCTCACCAAGAACGTGGTGCTGTTCCTCGTCGTCGGCGTACCGACCCTGATCGCGACGGCTGTGATCACGCTGCAGACCGAGGACACCCACCGCCTGGCCCTCACGCTTCCCGCAGTGCTGGTGCCGGTCCTCACCTGGCTGGGGCTGGGCAACCTGATGTCGGTGGCCTTCCCGGTCGCGTCCGTACCGCTGCGCCAGCGGTGGACCCAGCGCCGGGATCTGCGTTCGACGCTGCGTTGGCTGGTGGCGCTCGCCCTGCCGTACGCCCTCTGCTCGGCCATCGACCCGATGAGCCGGCTGCCGCTGCTCGCCCTGCGTCTGCTCGGGGTCGCGCGGGACGTCAACCTGGTCTACCCCGCTGCTGTGCTCACGGTCAGCGGCCTGCTCATGTACGCCGTCGCGACCTCGGCTGCGCTCGTACTCGCTCGCAAGCGGGTGGTCAGGTTCGATCCCCGGCCCTGAGGGCCGGGGCCGACCAGGAGGCTCAGGCGCCGATGTTGACCATCCACGGGATGCCGAACTTGTCGACGACCATCCCGAACTCGTCGCCCCACATCTGCTTCTCCAGTGGCACCGAGACGGCTCCGTCCGCGGCCAGCGCGGCCCAGTAGCCCCGCAGGGCCTCGGCGTCGTCACCGCTGAGGCTGACGGTGACGTTGTCACCAGGGTTGTAGGGCATCTCCCCGGGGGTGTCGGCGCCCATCAGGGTGAAGCCGAGGTCGGAGTCGAGGCGGCCGTGCATGATCTTGTCGGCGAGGGGACCCTCGGTCCCGAACTCCCCGAAGGTGTTCAGGGTCAGCTCGCCGCCGAGCACCGACTGGTAGAACTCCATCGCCTCGCGGGCGTTGTCGCGGAAGTTGATGTACGGGTTGAGCGTCGAGGCCATGACTACTCCTTGGCTGGGTCCGCGGCCCGGGGACGGGCCTGTTGCTGCTTGGACTCACCGATCTGGGAGAAGTCATCGGCCGCCGCGCGGAAAACTTGGGCGCCGAGAGACCGTCCGGAGACGCGACCTGGTCTGCCGATCCCCGACTGGGCGGCGTGGAGCTCAGTCGCCCTCGGGAAGGAGGATCAGCGGACGGTGTAGCCGCCGTCGACGAGCAGGTCCGCTCCGTTGATCATGTCGGCGGCGCTCGAGGCCAGGAACACCGCGGTGGCGGCGATCTCCTCGGGGTAGGCGAAGCGTCCGGTCGGGATCTGGGTCTTCAGCGCGTCGCCCTTGGGTCCGTCCCAGGCCTTGCGTCCGAGCTCGGTCAACACCACGGTGGGGCTGATCGTGTTGGCTGTCACGCCACGACCGGCCCACTCCGAGGCCAACACCTTGGTCAGGCCGACCAGCCCGAATTTGGAGGCGCAGTACGCCGCATGCTCGAGCAGGGCGACGCTCGCCGCCTGCGACGCGAGGTTGATGATCTTGCCCGAACCCTGGGCGAGCATGCCCACGCCAACGGTCTGGCACATCAGGAACGCTCCGGTCAGGTTGATCGCCAGCGTCGTGTCCCACGCCTGGGCGGTCAGGTCCTCCGCGGGGGCGAGGAAGACGACGCCGGCACAGTTGACCAGGATGTCGATCCGACCGAGCTCGGCCACCACCTGGTCGACGGCCGCGGTGATCGAGCCCTGGTCGCGGACGTCGCAGGCCACGGCCAGGGTCTGCGGACCCAGCTCGGCGACCTGAGCCGCCGCCGCCTCGATCGAGAGGTCCAGAATCGCGACCCGGGCGCCCTTGGCCACGTACGCCGCGGCGATCGCTGCGCCGATGCCCGACGCTCCGCCCGTGATCACCGCGACCTGGTCGGTCAGGGCAAAGTCCAGGTCCACCACCGTGGGGGTCATCATCGTCCCTCTTCCTCGATGTCACCGCCGTCTGCGGCGACCAGGCCATCCTGCCGGATGGGGTCCGGGCGCGGATTGATGTGGGGACTAATAGTTAGTACACTAAGTAATAATCACTACACGAGAAGGAACGCCACCATGCCGAAGGTCGCCCGCGGAGACGGATACTCACTGCTCTACCGGATCGGTTGGGAGATCGAGTACTCGTTGATGCACGTGATGGGCCCCGCCCAACTCGACGACGACCGCGACCCGCGGGTCGCAATGAAGCGTGACCACGACCGGCGTCGTCAGCTCCACCTCGACCGCAGGGCCGCGGCCTAAGACCCGTGGTCGGTCGTCGGGGGAGGCGCACCCCCTTCGGGGCCTTCGACAGGCTCAGGGCGCGTGATGCGCACCTTCGACAGGCTCAGGGCGCGTCAGCCGGCAGCGTTGGTGAGCGCCTCGAACTCATCGTCGGTCAGCTCGAGATCGGCGGCGGCGATGTTGTCCTCCACGTGAACCACCGTCGACGTACCGGGGATCGGGAGCATCACCGGTGAGCGGCGCAGCAGCCAGGCCAGCGCGAGCTGGGACGGGGTGGCGTGGTGCTTCTCGGCCGCCTCGGCCAGCGGTCCACCCGCGGCGGAGAGCTTGCCGGTGGCGAGCGGAAACCACGGGATGAAGGCGATGCCGTTCTTCTCGGCGTGGTCGAGCAGCGGCTCGGCACTCCGGTCGGTGAGGTTGAACAGGTTCTGCACCGAGGCGATCTCCGCGACGGCCCGCGCCTGCTCGAGGTCGTCGATGCTGACCTCGGAGAGCCCGATCTGGCCGATCTTGCCCTCGTTCTGCAACAGCTTGAGCTCGCCGACCTGATCCTCCAGCGGCACCTTGGGATCGATCCGGTGCAGCTGGAAGAGCGGGATCTGCTCGAGCCCGAGGTTGCGCAGGCTCATCTCGGCCTGCTGCCGGAGGTATTCCGGGCGCCCGACCGGACGCCAGTCGTTCGGGCCGGACCGCGTCAGGCCGGCCTTGGTCGCGATCACGACGTCGTCGGCGTACGGGTGCAGGGCCTTCTTGAGCAGCTGCTCGGCGACGACCGGGCCGTAGGAGTCGGCGGTGTCGAAGAAGTTCACGCCGAGCTCGACCGCGCGGCGCAGTACGCGTACGGCCTCATCGGGGTCCTTGGGGTCGCCCCAGACCCCCTTTCCGGTGAGCTGCATCGTGCCGTAGCCGAGCCGGGTGACCGGCAGCGTGCCGCCGATCTCGAAGGTGCCGGAGGCGTGAGCCGTGTGAGTCGTGGTGGTCATGTCTGACTTCCTCTCGCGGATGTTCCGTCACTGGCGACAACAGTCCGGGACGCCGGAAAAGTCCGATCACGACGGCTCCGAATACCGAGTGTGCTCACCCGTCGCAAGCTCATCGCCGCGGCTGCGGTCCTTCTCGGTGGGTCGGCGACCGGCTGCAGCGCCGGGTCGACCAGGTCCCCCGAAGGGCAACCGCGCTATACCTACGGCGACCATCCCAGCCAGTACGCCGAGCTCACCCTGCCGGCCGGTCCGGGGCCGGCACCCGTGGTGGTCATCGTCCACGGCGGGTTCTGGATGACCTCGTACGGTGCCGAGCTCGGCCGACCGTTGGCGGCCGACCTGGTCACCCGCGGTTGGGCGACGCTGAACGTGGAGTACCGACGGGTGGGTCGCAGCAAGACCAAGGGCGGGGGCGGCTGGCCGACCACCATGACCGACGTCGCCGCGGCGGTGGATGCGTTGGCGACCCAGGGTCAGGAGCTCGCCGGCGGCAGGCTCGACCTGACCCGGGTCGTCGCCCTCGGCCACTCGGCGGGCGGCCAGCTCGCCGGTTGGTTGGCGGCCCGACCCACGCTGCCGGCGAACGCCCCGGGCGCGAACCCCGTCGTACGGCTGACCGGTTTCGTCGCCCAGGCGGGCGTGATGGACCTGGTCGGAGCGGCCGACGAGGCGGTCGGCGGTCTCGCCGTACCGGGTCTGATGGGTGGCTCGCCCGGTCGGTTGCCGGAGGCGTACGCCCTGGCCTCGCCGATCGCCCGGGTGCCGCTCGGTGTCCCTTCGGTCTGCGTCCACGGCACCTCGGACGGCAACGTCCCGCTGAGCCAGTCGGAGCGGTTCGTGGCGGCGTCGACCAGGGCTGGCGACCGGAGTGAGCTACGTACGTTCGACGGCGACCACTTCGCGCCCATCACCGTGGGTACCCCGGCCTGGACGATGTGCACCGATGCGTTGGAGACCTTCCTGCGGGTTTAATCCTGCTTCGCGACGTGGACCCCGAGCACCCGCTG
The DNA here is from genome assembly GCA_036524735.1 of Propionibacteriaceae bacterium. GTDB lineage: Bacteria > Actinomycetota > Actinomycetes > Propionibacteriales > Propionibacteriaceae > Microlunatus. The sequence continues at coordinate 45,942 of DATDBS010000079.1, read as the reverse complement.
GATGAACCAGGTGACCGCCGCGTCGTTCGGTGCCTCGGTGTGGGCCGGATCGGCGACGGGTGCGGTCATGGCCTGGAAGTAGAGCCCGTCGGCCACCAGCATGGTCAGCCGCGCGAGGGTCGGGTCGCCGAGGTCGGCCGTGATCACCGCGAGCTCCTCGGTCCGCGACCGCCCCAACGGAGCCGCAGCGGTGGGTTCGCTGTTGCTGAGCTGGGTCATGGCCAGCGTCGTACGGTGCAGCGGGTTGGTCAGGTAGTCGCCCACCTCGAGGTAGTCCAGGGCGGCGCCGCCGGGCGAGTCGGCCATCAGGACCAGGTCCTCGGCCGAGCGTTCCTGGAAGCGCTCGACCAGTCCTGCGACCAGGGCCGCGCGCGAACCGAAGTGGTAGAGCAGCCCGCCCTTGGTCAGGCCGACGTGTTTGGCCACGCCCTCGAGCGTGACCTGGGCGTCCCCGTTGGTGATCAGCGCGTCCTCGAAACCGTCCAGGATGCGCTCGCGGGCGTTGTCGTGGTGCCGGGCCATCGGTTCCCCTCGAAATCGCGGTTGCCCATTCGGGAATATTTACTATACTCAGCGGTGTAGTAAGAACTGTACCCTCCGGTACAGCAAAGATTCTCGTCCAGAAACTGAGTGTGCACCACATGACCACGGCATCCGTGTCGAGTCGCCAGACCAACTCGTCAGCCCTGACGGGCCTGCCCAGCCGCCGCGCAACCGTACGCGACTGGGTCGGCTTGGCCATCTTGATGGTCCCCGTCCTGCTCGTCTCCATCGACAACACCGTGCTGAGCTTCGCGCTCCCGGCCATCTCGATCGAGCTGACCCCCACGGCCAACACCCTGCTGTGGATCACCGACATCTATCCGCTGGTCCTGGCCGGTCTGCTGGTCGCGATGGGCAGCCTCGGCGACCGGATCGGTCGACGCCGGATCCTGCTGATCGGCACGTTCGGCTTCGCGGCCGTCTCCGCCCTGGCCTCTCTCGCCCCGTCGGCGGAGTGGCTGATCGCGGCCCGAGCGGGCCTCGGGTTCTTCGGCGCGATGCTGATGCCGGCCACCCTGTCGTTGATCCGGACCATCTTCACCGACGCCCGGCAGCGGACCCTGGCCGTGGCCATCTGGGCTGCGTCGTTCTCCGTGGGCATGAGCCTCGGCCCGGTCCTCGGTGGGCTGCTGCTGCAGAACTTCAGCTGGCGGGCCGTGTTCTTCATGGCCGTACCCCTGCTGCTCCCGATGCTGGCCGGCCGTTGGCTGCTGCCCGAGTCGAGGAACCCGAACCCGGGTCGCGTCGACCTGATCAGCGTCGGGTTGTCGCTGCTCACCCTGGTGCCGCTGGTGCTGAGCATCAAGACCGTCGCCCACGAGGGTCTGAGTGCCCTCGCCGTCGGGTCGTTGGTCCTCGGGGTCGCGGCCGGTGTCGCCTTCGTCCGCCGTCAGCTCCGCTCCGCCAACCCCCTGCTCGACATGCGCCTCTTCGCGATCAAGCCGTTCACGGTGGCGATCGTGGCCAACCTGCTGAGCTTCTTCAGCGTGGTCGGGTTCACCTTCTTCGAGGCCCAGCAGCTCCAGCTGGTGCTCGGCTACGAGCCCTTCACCGCCGGTCTGCTGCTCGTCCCGGCCGCGGTCGCCGCGGTCATCGCCGGCCTCGGCGCCGTGGCCCTGGTCAAGCGGGTGCCCAAGCGGCACGCGATGTCGGCGGGTCTGCTGATCGCCGCGATGGCGTACGCAGTGCTGATCGTGGCGCCCGAGCCGATCGGCGTCATCGCCCTGGTCGTCGGTTCCGTCGTGCTCTCCATCGGTCTCGGCCTGGCCGAGACGGTGGCCAACGACGTCATCGTCGCCTCGGTCCCGGCCGACCGGGCCGGTGCCGCCGCCGGCGTGTCGGAGACGGCGTACGAGCTGGGCACGGTGCTCGGCTTCGCCGTCCTCGGCACGATCATCACCACGGTCTACCGCAACAACGTCGACCTGCCCGCCGGCCTGAGCGCCGAGCAGGAGCAGAACGCCCGCGAGACCCTGGGCGGCGCCGTACGGGTGTCGGAGTCCCTGTCGGCCGGTGACGCTTCGGCGCTGCTGCGTTCGGCGGCGACCGCGTTCGACTCGGGCGTCGGCGTGGCCGCGATCATCGCCATGGTCGTCATGATCGCCGCGGCCGTCGTGGTCAACCGGGCCATGCGCCCGGCGCGCTAGACCTGCCGGGTTTCAGGTGACCGGGCGGTTCCGGTAGCGGTGCACCAGCTCCAGGGACGCGACCTGCATCCGTACGGGCGGCAGGCCGCGGCTGATCTGGGAGAGGTCGTCGGCGACCAGGTCGCCGATCGAGAAGAACGCCTCGGGGATCCCGCCGGCGCGATGGGCGGACAGGACCAGCCCCTCGAGCCCGCGGGCCTCGTGGTCGGCGGGCATCGGCTCCGTCGGCCAGACGTCGACCGCAGCCAGGAACCGGCCGGCCCGGACCCCGGCCAACAGTGCGTCGTAGTCGACCACCGCGGCCCGGCTGACCAGCACGAGCCGGGCGCCCTGGCGTACGCCGGCCAGCTCCTCGTCCCCGAGCAGGTGCTCGCTCTCCGGGGTCACCGTGGCCAGCACGAAGGTGAACTGGGACTCGCTCAACACCTCGGCCAGTGACGCCGGGGTAGCGCCGGCAGCGATGATCTCGCTGTCCGGCAGCCACGGATCGAAGACGCGTACGCCGCACCGGAACGACGCCAGCAGCCGGTGGATCGCCCGGCCGAGGTTACCGAACCCGATCAGGCCGACCTCGGATCCGCTGAGCAGGATCGAGTCGGCGGTCGAGTCGGAGACGTAGCGCTCGCGCCCCTCGCGGAACGCCCGGTCCTCCCGGGAGATGCCGCGAGCCAGGTCGAGGGCGAGCCCGATGGCGTACTCGGCGACCGCGGTGGCGTACGCCGGACCGCACCCGAGCACGTAGATCCCCCGCTCGTGGCAGCCGCGGTAGTCGACGTTGGGGAAGAAGTTGCCCTCGACGTTGAGCACCGCCCGCAGTTCAGGAGCCCGGGCCAACCGCTCCGCCGGCAGGTCGGGCTGACCGACGATGGCGTACGCCCGCGGCAGCAGCTCCTCGAAACGCGCCTCCTCCTCGGGGCCGCCACCCTCCAGCAGGTGCACCTCGAACATGTCCTCGAGCCGCGCGAGGGCGGCGGGGGTGAAGATGCGGTCCGACCGCTGGGGGGCAGGTCGGAGGATGACCACGGGCTTGGGCTCAGTCACGACCCTCAGCCAATCATGGCGGCGTAGGGGATCAGGTTTCCGGGTGAGACCGGGGTCATCCCGTACGTCCTGCTTGCCGGAGCGGACTAGATTCGGAGTTCAGCAAACCCGCATTGCGTCAGGAGTCATCCCCATGAGCCTCATCCGAGGAATCGTCAAGACCGTCGTCGTGGCCAAGGTCATCGAGATCGTCGGTCGCGAGCTGTCCAAGCCCGAGAACCAGCGCAAGGTGAAGGACGGCCTGGGCAAGCTCACGAAGGCTGCCCGGCAAAAGCGCTGACGGGCTGAGGCTGGACCGCGGTCTCGGCAGGGATGCGAGGGGATCGTCGGTCCAGCGCCAGGCTGAGCAGGACCAGCAGCATCCCGACGGCGCCGAGGCCCACGCCGACCCAGGTCGGGGCCAGGAAGCCCAGGCCGGCGGCGATGACCAGCCCACCGGCGGCCGCGCCGATGCTGTTGCCGATGTTGAGACCCGAGTGGACCAGCGCGGCACCGAGCATCTGGGCGTCCTTCGAGACCGCGATCAGTCGCGACTGGACGCCGGGGATCAAGACCATGTTGGTCAGTCCGACCGCGAACGCCGAGACGAACAGGCCGACCGGCGAATGCGCGGTCAGGGCCAGCGCGGCCATCGCCGCGATGTAGCAAGGAAAACCGAGTTGGAGCGTACGCCGCAGGTTGCGGTCCGCCGCCCAGCCGCCGAAGAGATTGCCGAGCGTCATCCCCAGCCCGATCGCGGTCAGTACCCAGGGTACGGCCGACTCCGGCAGGCCGGCCTCGCGGCGTACGACCTCGGCGATGTAGGAGTAGACGGCGAAGAAGCCACCGAAACCGATGGCCGCCACACCCATCATCAGCCAGAGCTGCGGCAGCCGGAACACCCGTAGTTCGGCGCGTACGGAAGCCCCGGGCTCGGCTTGCTGGCCCGGTACGGCGATGAGAATGGCCACGAAGGTCAGCGCGAAGACCGCGGCCACGGCGAGATACGCCATCCGCCAGCCCGCCACCTGCCCGAGCCGGGTGATCAGGGGTACGCCGACCACGTTGGCCACGGTCAGCCCGGAGAGCACGAACGCGATCCCCTTGGCCTGGTTGCCCGGGCCCATGATGCGTCCGGCGACCAGCGCCGCAGTGCCGAAGAACGCGCCGTGGGGGAGGGCCGCGGCGAAGCGGGACAGCATCACGAGCCCGAAGCTGGGCAGCAGGGCCGACGCGGCGGTACCGATGATGAAGATCGCGACCAGGGCGAGCAGCAACCGCGTCCGCGACATCCGTACGGACAAGATCGCGAAGATCGGTGCACCGACGACGACGCCGAGGGCGTACGCGCTGATCAACCAACCGGACTTGGCGATCGCCGCCGCGGGATCTGCGGCGGAGAGCCCGGGCAGCAGATCGGCGGCCATGTTGGGCAGCAAACCCATGGCCACGAACTCGGTCGAGCCGATACCGAAACCGCCGAGGGCCAGGGCCAAGAGCGCGCACCAGCGACGGGTGGGAGTGAGCTGAGCCATCGGCGACCTTCGTGAGCAGGGGACACGGGTCGTCGCTGACCAGCACAGGTTATCAACATTTCAACGTCCAGATCGCGAACGGATAACGGCCGTGACCAGGGCACGAACAGCGGGTAACAAGTCGGGTCAGGTGCCCGGCAGAGGGTGACGTCACGAAATTCCTCGCCTACGGTGGCAACCACGGGACCCGCTGACGCGTATGTCGAGGTGTGAACCGCCGAAGGAGACCCATGACCAACGTTGGACTGAGACCCCTCGCCGTACTGGCGGCTGCCGTCTCGTTGGCGGTGGTGATGAGTGGTTGCGGGCCTGCCAGCAGCCAGCTCGGTCCGGCGGTCCAGACCTCTGCCCCCACGGCCAGCGCGGTCCCGACCACGTCACCCTCCGACGCTCCGACGGAGTCCCCGAGCCCGAGCGAGTCCGGTACGCCGACGCCCACCGCGAAGCCGACCCCGGCCCAGCCGGCCGCGGTGCTGGAGAAGGGCGACAAGGGTGAGAAGGTGCGGGAGCTCCAACACCGCCTCCGCCAGCTCGACTGGTACTCGGGCTCGATCAGCGGCTCGTACGCCACGTCGACCGTCAAGGCGGTCAAGGGCTTCCAGGGCAAGCGGAAGCTGAGCAAGACGGGTTCCGTCGACACCAAGACCTGGGCGACCCTGACCAAGCTCACCCGCAAGCCGAGCAAGGCCGAGATGCACAACAAGCTGGTGCCCGGCCCCGCGATCATGAAGCAGGGGTCGACCGGCAACCGTGTCCGTGAGCTGCAGGCCCGGCTCAGGCAGATCGGCTGGTTCTCCGGCAACGTGACCACCACGTACGGCTCAGCGACCGTCGCCAGCGTCAAGGGGTTCCAGGCTAAGCGCGCCATCCCGGTCACCGGTGCGGTCGACCAGCGCACCTGGAACCGGCTGACCGCCATGACCCGGACGCCGACCAACGACGAGCTCAACAACCGGCAGCCCAAGCCGTCCGACGCAGGTCTGGATTCGCGCTGCATGACGGGCCGCGCCCTGTGCGTGAGCAAACGGACGAACTCGCTGGTCTGGGTGATCAACGGCAAGGCGCAGCTCCGGGTCGACGTCCGCTTCGGCTCGGCCGAGCTGCCCACCCGCGAGGGCGCGTTCGCCGTCGGTTGGAAGTCCCGCAACCACGTGTCGACGATCTACCACACGAAGATGCCGTACGCGATGTTCTTCAGCGGTGGTCAGGCCATCCACTACTCGCCGGACTTCGCCGCTCGCGGTTACAACGGTGCCTCACACGGCTGCGTGAACGTCCGCAACCTCGCCGCCATCCAGTCCCTGTTCAACCAGGTCCGGGTGGGCGACAAGGTCATCGTCCACCGCTGAGTTCCTGCGCATCTTCTGGTGGATTAGCCACCGCTGAGGTGGCTAGGCACCCAGAACTTCGAGGACGCACCGGATGAAGCCGTCCGGGTCGTTCAGGAGGTCGGCGTAGGTGAAGCGGCGGACGATCCAGCCGTCGGCCATCAGCTCGTTGGCCCGCCTCAGATCGGCTCGGTGGGCGTCCGGGTTGGAGTGATAGGCGTACCCGTCGAGCTCGATGACGAACCGACGGTCCTTGAAGGCGATATCCAGCTCAACGGGGCGACCTGAGCTGAGGCGGGTCTTGTGGTTCAGGGTGAAGCCTGTGATCCCCGCGGCCCGGAGCAGCCGGACGGCCATGCGCTCGAGCTCGGAGTGGGCGCGATCTCCCGTGCGGTCGAGCAGCCGTCGCATCGCCCGGCTGCCTCGGGTGCCCTTGTTCCGCCGGAAGCTGTGCTCGAGATCGTCCTGACAGACCCAACGCTTCTGCTTCGCCCGGTCGATCAGGGTGATTCCAGAACCCGGAAGGGCGGCTTCGAGCATGATCGCGGTCCGGAGTACGGCGAGTGGTCGGCTGACCACGGAAACCCCACGCAGCCTGGTTCTATCGACGGAATCGATGTAGGCCCGCGCGATTCGGATGTCCCCCCGCGGTTCGAGCTTCGATGCGGTCGCTTCTCGGGTGAACGTCCAGATGGTCGGTGCGTCTGGGGTCATCTCCCACCACCAGGCGGCGCCGTGCTCATTCAGGACAGCCGTATCGCCGAGCCAGAGAGCGGCTGCGCGCACGCCGCCCTCTGGACTCGGCGGCACCGACGTGAGCCGGTAGATCCCAGGGTGGACTCGAACCCACTCCTGGTCGTGCAGCAACCGGTCGATCTGGCGACTGGTGAGGCCAGCGCCGAGCGCTTGGCTTCGGGTGATGACCCCGGATTGGCGAAGAAGGTGGTTCCTGACGGTCAGATTCATACCGAGAACCTGCTTACGTCGACCCCAAATCGTGCGGGGTCATCCGAACCTGTGGAAACTCTGGTGGGTCAGCCACGTCAGCGGTGGATAACCCACCAGAATATGCGCTCAGCGAGCGGTGAAAACGACCGGACCGTCGGGAGTGATGGCGATCGTATGTTCGGAGTGCGCGCCGCGGGAACCGTCGCGGCTCCGCAGGGTCCAACCGTCGGGATCGGTGAAGATCTTGTCGGTCGTCTCCAGGAACCAGGGCTCGATGGCGATGACCAGACCCGGCTTGAGGGGGAGACCCCGTCCGCGGCGCCCGTTGTTAGGGATGTGCGGGTCGCCGTGCATGGTCCGCCCGACCCCGTGGCCGCCGAAGTCGGTGTTGATCTTGTAACCGGCCTGGGTGGCGACCCGGGCGATGGCGAAGGAGATGTCACCGATCTTGTTGCCGGCTTGGGCGGCGTCGATCCCGGCGGCGAGGGCGAGCTCAGTGGTCTCGATCAGCTTCTCGTCCTCCGCCCGCGGCTGGCCGACGACGACTGACAGGGCCGAGTCGGACACCCAGCCGTCGACGGAAGCGGCGAAGTCCACGCTGAGCAGATCTCCATCGGCGAGCACGTAGTCGTGGGGGAGTCCGTGCAACACCGCGTCGTTCACGGAGGTGCACAGCACCTTCCCGAACGGACTCGCTCCGAAGGACGGGTGGTAGTCGATGTAGCAGGACTCCGCCCCCGCGTCCCGGATCATCTGGTGCGTGAGCTCGTCGAGCTCGAGCAGGTTGACCCCGACCGCAGCCTTCTCGCGCAGCGCCGTCAACACACTGGCCACGAAGCGGCCGGCGGGGCGCATCTGCTCGATCTCGGTCTTGGAGCGGTATTCGATCACCCCGCAATTCTGCCTCACCGCTCTGGGCGAGCCCATTCCGAGCAACCACCGGCATCCGAACCCGGCGCCGCGTAGCATCCGGACTCTCGCCGCCATCGGGGTGGCTCGCCCGAGCAGGAGAAGTCTGATGCGCAAGTTCGCCCTCGGTCTGGTCGTCGCCACGACCCTCGCCGCCAGTGCGTGCAGCCTGATCAGTCCCAGCGGGGAGGCCACCAGCAGCGCCCCGAGTGTGCCGCCACCCACCACGGCCCCGACCGCGCCATCCGCGTCGAACCAGCCCCCGACCGGACCGTCGTCGGATCCGTCTGCTTCTTCAGCGACGTCGGCGCCGACCGACCAGCTGGGCCAGTCCGTCGCCACGCGCCAGTCGGCCAAGGCGGGCAAGAAGATCACCCTGACCCTCTATCCCGTGGTCCGCGACGGCACGACCAGCCACCTCAACTTCACTCTGGCGGCCGACGTCGAGTCGACGGAAAAGGTGCAGATCGCCGACCTGCTCTCCGACAACAACGCCTCGGCCGGCGACTCCGGGCCGTGGGCCACGGACGGGATCCAGCTCATCGACGGCAAGAACTCCAAGGTCTACCTGGTCGCCTCCGACGGTCAGAAGCACTGCCTGTGCTCCGACGACCTGGCTGGGGTGTTCCTGTCCGACAACGTGCCGGTCATTCTCTCCTCGACCTTCGCCGCTCCGCCGCCCGACGTGACCACGGTCGACGTACGGGTGCCCAACTTCGGGACGGTCGCCGATGTCCCCGTCGCCTGAGCGGCGCCTCAGCGCAGTCGTCGCCACCGCGACGCTGGCGATCCTCGCCTGCCTGCAGCCGATGAGTGCCTCCGCCGACGAGCTGCCCGTACGCACGATCGTCGCCCCGGTGTTGGACATCCAGTTCGCCACTGCTGACCTCAAACGTGAGGCGCGCACCGAGACGCGTTCGGGCACGGTGAAGGTGACCCTGGACTCGACGGTGCTCTTCGCCAAGGACAGCGCCAAGATCACCTCCCGCGCCGACAACCGGATCGCCACGATCGCGGCGGACCTGAAATCCCGTGGCCCCGGCAAGGTCACGATCACGGGCTACACCGATGACCTCGGCACCCGGGCGTACGGCCGTCAGCTCAGTAAGAAGCGAGCCAATGCCGTGGCGGGCAAGCTCCGATCAGGGTTACCCGCTGCGGACTTCCCGTTCACGGTGGTCGGCAAGGGTGAGGACGATCCCGCCGTACCCAACAAGTCGGAAGCCAATCGCAAGATCAACCGCCGGGTCGTCATCCTCTATCAGCACCGCTGAGGAATAGGGCGGGGGCTCCAGCCGGTTGAGCAGACGTGAGCATCCAACGGCTGTCCGTCCTCGACCTGATTCCCGTGCGTGCCGACCAGACCACGGGCCAGGCGATCGCTGCGAGCGTACGACTGGCGCAGGCCGCCGAGTCCGCCGGTATGCACCGCTACTGGGTGGCCGAGCACCACAACATGGCGGCGGTGGCCTCGACGAATCCGCCCGTGCTGATCGCCATGCTGGCGGCGGCGACCTCCACCCTGCGGATCGGGTCCGGCGGCATGATGCTGCCCAATCACGCCCCGCTGGTGGTCGCCGAGCAGTTCTCGCTCCTGGAAGCCGCCCACCCGGGTCGGATCGACCTCGGCATCGGCCGCGCCCCGGGCAGCGACCCGGTGACCGGCTGGGCGCTGCGTCACGGAGGCCCCGAGACCGCGGACGCCAACCAGTTCGGCGAGCACGTCGACAACCTCATCGCGATGATGGAGCCGGCCGGCGTGGGTCTGCAGGTGCAGGGGCGTACGTACCCGCTCAAGGCCACCCCGCACGCGATCGGCCGCCCGGACGTCTGGCTGCTGGGCTCCTCGGACTACTCCGCTCGGCTCGCCGCAGAGAAGGGACTGCCGTACGTCTTCGCGCACCACTTCTCCGGCGAGGGTACGGCCGAAGCGCTCGACCTCTATCGCCGCGGCTTCAAGCCCTCCGACGTGACCGCGCACCCGCAGACCTTCCTGACCGTGAACGTCGCCGTGGCCGAGACCGCCGAGGAGGCCGAGCGTCTCGTACGGCCGTACGTGCTGTCCATGGTCGCCCTGCGCACCGGCGGTGAACTGGCGCCGCAGGTCAGCGTGGAGCAGGCCGAGCGGACCGAGATCGCGGCCGCGCACCGGGCGATGGCGGAGCAGATGCGGGCCCGCTGGGTGGTCGGCACTCCGGAGTCGGCCCGCGCTCAACTCGAGGAACTGGCCCGGACGTACGAGGTCGACGAGATCATGATCCATCCGGTCGCGGGGTCCTCGGAGCACGATCCGGCCGACCGGTCGCTGGCCCGCGAGGCGACGATCAGCTTGTTGGCCCGTCAGTTCGACCGGGTCGCCTGACCTCGAGATCCAACCCAAGATCCTGTCACTCCACCCACCACATCTGAGGGGTGGAGTGCTGGTTCCCCACGTTGACCTGGGGAACGGACGGCGCGGGCCGGCGGTCAGTCGCAGGCGACGGCTTCGGCAGCGGCGGGTGACCGACCCTCGTAGTCGATGATCTCGGCCACCTTGGCCTGCGACGGGGTGGAGGGGTCGAACACGTAGCCCAGCCACTCCTTCGCCAGCCGGCGGGCGAGCTGCAACCCGACGACCCGCTGGCCCATGGTCAGGATCTGGCAGTCGTTGGACAGGATCGAGCGCTCGACGCTGAACGAGTCGTGGGCCACCGTCGCGCGAATGCCGCTGACCTTGTTGGCGGCGATGGCCACGCCGATCCCGGTGCCGCAGAACAGAATGGCCCGGTCGGCCTCGCCGGCGATGATCTTGCTCCCGGCGGCGATGGCCACCGAGGGGTAGGAACCGCCCTCGAGGTCCCCGGCGAAGACCCCGAGGTCCTCGATGACCTCGACCCGGTCGTCGGCACGGAGGTCGGCCAGGATGACGTCCTTGTAGTCGAAGCCCGCGCTGTCGCTTCCGACGAGCAGGCGCAACTTCTTGGTTTCAGTCATGGTTCTCTCTCAGCGGTTGGATTCGGTGTCGGCGAGGACCTCGCCGATCGCGGTGACGATCATGCCCATGGAAACCGCACCCGGGTCGGGGGTGCCCATGCTGCGCTCGGCCAGCGGGCGGGCCCGACCGATCTTCGGTACCAAGGACGAAGTCTCCTCTGCGGCGGTTCGGCAGACCTCGGCGGCCGTGGTCCAGGCGGCGGCGAGCGACGCTCCACCCTCCACCTCGGCGGTCAACGCGTCGACGAACGGGAACAGCGCGTCGAGCATGGTCTTGTCCCCGAGCGAGGCCTTGCTGAAGGCCATCAGCTCCTCGGCGGACTGCTTCACGGCCTCGGCCGCCGACTGCGACGTCACGGCCTCGGTGTTGCCCAGCGCCTTGCCGACGCCGTCCAGCAGCAGCCCCCAGAGGATGCCGCTGGTGCCGCCCGCCTTGTCACCGAACGCAGCCCCGGCCGCGGCGAGCACGGTCTGTACGCCACCCTCGGTCTCCCGGGCCGCCTCGGCTGCCGCGGTGGATCCGCGCGACATGCCGATCCCGTGGTCACCGTCGCCGGCGACCGCGTCGATCTTGCCCAGGTAGTCCTTGTTCTCCTCGACCACGGCGTTCAGCGCGACGACGGCCCGGCGTACGACGGCGGCGGCCGCGATGGAGGCCTCACTGCCCTGCTCGGCCACGGCCTCGACCTCGTCGGCCACGGACTCCCGCCGGGTGGTGAACAGCGTGCTGGGTACGGCGCTGCCGCGACGGAACGCGGGCGTGTCGGCGGGGGCGGTCCAGTAGGTCTCCAGCTCGTCGTCGAGCCAGGTGACGCTGAGCGAGCAGCCCGCCATGTCCAGGCTGGTGACCAACTCGCCGACCTCGGGGGAGACGAGCTCGACCCCGGCGGCGGTGAGCAGATCGGAGACGTCACCCCAGAGGGCGAACAGCTCCTCGTACTTGGTGGCGCCCAGGCCGTTGAGCAGCACGGCCGCCCGACCGCTCGCGTCCGACGGACGCTCGGCGAGCACGGTCTCGACCAGCCGGGTCGCGAGCTCGGACGCGGGCATCCAGGGTGCTGAGCTGATCCCGGGCTCGCCGTGGATGCCCAACCCGAAGTCCATCTCACCGCTGGCCACGTGGAACAGGGGCTCGTCGGCGCCAGGCATCGTGCAGCCTTCGAAGGCGACCCCGAAGGAGTACGTCGCGGCGTTGACCGAGCGCATGATCCGTTCGACCTCGTCGAGGTCGGCCCCGGCCTCAGCGGCCGCCCCGGCGACCTTGTAGACGGTGAAGGTGCCCGCGATACCGCGGCGCTTCTCCTGCTCGTCCGGGCTCGCGGAGGCGATGTCGTCGGTCACGAAGACGATCCGGGTGTCGATGCCGTCGGCGATCAACCGGTCGGCCGCGACCTTGAAGTTGAGCCGGTCCCCGGCGTAGTTACCGAAGGACAGGATGACCCCGGCGCCACCGTTCGCGGCCCGCGCGATCCGGTAGATCTGCTCGGCCGAGGGGGAGGCGAACAGGTCACCGAGCACCGCGCCGTCGGCGAAGCCGGTGCCCGTGACGCCGCTGTAGGAGGGGTAGTGGCCCGACCCGCCGCCGATGACCACGCTGACCTTGCCGTCGAGCGGGCCACCCGCCCGGACGAAGCCCGAGGCCCCCGGCACCCGCTGGACGTAGTGCGGGTACGCCGCAGCGAACCCCTTGATGACGTCGTCCTTGAAGACGGCGGGGTCGTTGTAGACGTGGGTCATGGCTGGCCTCCAGCAGGTTCGGATCTGGCTCGGGTCGGTCGGGAAACGAAGAGGTGCCCCACCGGACCCGGACCACCCGCGCAGGCGGGGATCCCGGTCCGGTGGAGCGTCGGATCAGCTCTTCAGCACGAAGTTGTCGAGCTGGTCGGCGTTGTCCTTGGTGATCAGCACGCAGTCGAGCGCCTGCTTCTCCTCGGGTACGCCGGTGTTGCCGGTCTTGATCACGCTGTCGAGCTGGGTGATGGCCTTCTCGGTGCCCGTCACGATGGGCTGCAGCACCGTGGCCACCATCTCACCGTCCTTGACCGCGTTGGCGGCGTCCTGGTTGCCGTCGAAGCCGAGGACCTTGACCTTGTCCAGCTTGTTCTTCTCCTTCAGCGCGTTGATCGCACCGAGGGCCATCTCGTCGTTGCCGGCGATCACTCCGGTGATGTCCGGGTTCTTGGAAAGCAGCGCCTCCATCTTGTCCTGGCCCTGCTGACGGTCCCAGTTGGCGATCTCCTCGCCGACCTTCTTGAGGTCCGGGTACTGCGAGATGACCGAGGCGTAGCCGTCGGAGCGCACCTGCGCGTTGTTGTCGCTGGGCTTGCCGAGCAGCTCGACGTACGTGCCCTTGTAGTCCATCGCCTTCGACCATTCTTCGGCCCCGACCGTGGCGCCCTGGGCGTTGTTCGAGACGATCTGCGCCTTGGCGAGACCGGTCTTGCTGATCTCGGCGTTGATGAGCACGACCGGGATGTTGGCGTCCACGGCCTTCTGGACCGCGGCCACGCTCTCGTCGGCGCCGGCCGGGTCGAGCAGGATGCCCGCGACCTTGTCGTTGATCGCGGTCTCGATCAGCTGGTTCTGCGTCTCGGGGTCGTTGTTGTTGGCCGAGACGGTCGGCTTGTAGCCGAGCTTGGTCGCGGCTGCGGTGGCGGTGTCACCCTCGGCCTTCCAGTACGGGTTCGACGGGTCGACCGTGATGATCGAGATGGTCCCACCGGCCTGGCCGCCACCGCCGGAGGCGGAGGTCGAGGGGGCCGTGGAGCCGGCCGGCTCAGCGGCGTTGCCGCCGCAGGCCGCCAGGCTGAGCAGGAGCGCCCCAGCCAGGACCGAACGTGATGCGAAGCGATTCATGGTTTTCCTTTTCACTTGGACCCGGGATCCCCCGTGGCCGCTGACGTGCGTACGGGTGGACCCCCGTACGGGGTGGTGCTGGTTGGGCGTGCAGGACTGCAGGGGTCTAGGTCGGCGTCCCGGCCCCGACCGGGGTGGGCGGTTTCTGGCTGGCGACCCTGGCGTTGGCCGCGGCCCGCCGGGCGAGCCGGCGGCGCTGGATGATCTGCTGGATCTGGTCGACGGCGACGGCGAGGATGATCACCGCACCGGTGATGACCTTCTGCCAGAACGGCGAGACGCCGACGATGACCAGGCCGTTGGCCAGGAAGCCGATCACGAAGGCGCCGATGATCGTGCCGCGTACGGTGCCGCGTCCGCCGGAGAGCGCCGCCCCGCCGATGACCACGGCGGCGATGGCGTTGAGCTCGTAGAACGTGCCCAGGTCGGCGGTCGAGGAGCTGATGTTGGCGACCTGCAGGATGCCGACCACGCCGGCCAGGAACCCGGAGATGACGTAGATCCGGATCTGCACCCGCTTGACCGGTACGCCGGACAGCTGAGCCGCACGCTCGTTGCTCCCGGTGGCGTAGAGCCAACGGCCGAACGGCGTACGCGAGAGCAGCACCGACATGACGATGGCGAAGAACACCATCACCCACGCGGAGATGGGCAGCCCGAGCGGTCGGCTGGCGAAGACGGAGAAGAAGCCGGTGTTGCCCAGGCCGTCCTGGCCGCTCAGCTCGTTGGTGATGTTCTGGCCGTTGAGCGAGACCTCGGTGAGGCCGCGGGCGACGTAGAGCATGCCCAAGGTGACGATGAACGGGGCGAGGTTGAGCTTGGCGATCAGTAACCCGTTGGCCAAGCCGACCAGTGCCCCGACCCCGATGGAGATGATCACGATGACCCAGACCGAGGGGAACATCGTGGTGTCGGTGAAGGGGATCTGTACGCCACGGAAGAGGTTGCCGGCCACGGCACCGGCCAGGCCGACGGTCGAGCCGACGGAGAGATCGATGCCGCCGTTGAGGATGACCAGCAGCATGCCCAGCGCCACGATGGCGTTGAAGGCGACCTGCTTGGTGATCGTGGTCAGGTTGCCGGTGCTCAGGTAGTTGTCGCTGAGCACGGCGAAGATCGCGATGATCAGGATCAGCGCGATCAGGGCCCGGCCCTCGACCAGCACGCTGTTGAGGTTCAGGGACCGACCGGGTGCCTTCGCACCCGGGGCCGCGGTCGTCGTACTCACTGGTGGGCTCCTTCGTCTTCTGCTGATGCTGGTTCGGGTGCGGCAGGCCGCGCTCCCGTGTGTTCGTGCGTGCGGCGCGGGGGTTCGAGGAGGTCGCCCCCCTTGGGGTCAGCGGGGCTGCTCTCGTGCTCGCCGGAGGCGGCCATGATCTCGTCGCGGGTGGCCGTACGCGGGTCGAACTCCTTGACCATCCGGCCCTTGCTCATCACGACGATGCGGTGCGAGGCGGTGAGCGCCTCACCCACCTCGGAGGTGACGTACAGGACGGCCAGGCCCTTCTTCGCCTCCCGGAAGAGAAGGGCGAAGATCTCGCCCTTGGCCCCGACGTCGATGCCGCGGGTGGGCTCGTCGAGCAGCAGCACCTTCGGGTCGGTGAGCAGCATCTTGCCGATCACGACCTTCTGCTGGTTGCCGCCGGACAGGGAGGTGATCAGGGCACCGGGTCCTGCGGTCTTGACCCGGACGTCGGCGATCTCGCGAGTGATGTTCGCTCGCTCGGACTTGCGGCCGATGAAGAAGCTCTTCACGGTGGCGAGCAGGCTGGCCAGTGACATGTTGGCGCCGACGCTCATCATCTGGATCAACCCGTCACGCTGCCGATCCTCGGGCACCAGGCCCATGCCTCGCGCGATCCGGTCGGCGATCGGGGCGTCCCCGAGGTCCTCGGTGCCGAGCAGCACCCGACCGCCGGCGATCCGGTCGCGGCCCGACAGGGCCTCCATCAACTCGGTACGCCCCGCGCCCATCAAGCCGTAGAGGCAGACGATCTCGCCCTGCCGCACGTCGAGGGAGACGTTGTTGACCACCACCCGCCCGGTGTCGGGCTCGGCGACGGTGACGCCCTGGATGGAGAGGGCGACGTCGCCGTAGTCGCGGGACTCGTTGCGGAAGTCGTAGTCGGCCTCGCGGCCGACCATCTGGCGGACGACCCAGGGCAGGTCGATGTTCGCGGCCTCCTCGGTCGCGACCAGGTCGCCGTCCCGGAAGACCACCGCGTAGTCGGCGATCTCGATCGCTTCCTCGAGGTGGTGGGAGATGTAGACGATGGCGACGCCGTTGGCCGTGAGGTCGCGGATGACCTTGAACAGCACCTCCACCTCGCTCGCGCTGAGGGCCGAGGTCGGCTCGTCCATGATCAGGATCCGGGCGTCGGCGGCGAGGGCGCGGGCGATCTCGATGATCTGCTGCTGCCCGACCCGGAGGTCCTGGACCAAGGTGTTGGGCCGGATCACCTCTTCCAGCCGCTCCATCAGCTTCACCGTCACGTCACGCTCGGCGGCGTAGTCGACGGTGCCCGCCTTGGTCTTCAGCTCGCGGCCGATGAAGATGTTGTCGCGGACGCTGAGGTTGGGCGCGAGGTTCAGCTCCTGGTGGATGATCGAGATCCCGCGCTCGACCGCGTCGGTGGTCGACGCCAGCTCGACCGGTTCGCCGTCGAGGATCAGCTGGCCACCGGTCGGCTTCTCGACCCCGGACATGATCTTCATCAGCGTCGACTTGCCGGCGCCGTTCTCGCCGAAGAGCACGGTGACCTTGCCGCGGCGGACCTTGAAGTTCACGCCCTTGAGGGCGCGGGTGACGCCGTAGGTCTTGCTGATGTCGATGGCCTCGAGGACGACGTCGTCGAGGACCGCGGTGCCACCCTCGACGCCCGCGGGCTCGGCCGCAGCGGCGGTCACGACCCCACCTTGACGCTGAGCGGCTGGATGTTGACCGGCTTGGCCTTGGGCTGCGGGCCGCCGGTGTCGAGCACGCTGACCACACCCACGACGGTGACCTTCTTGCCCTTCAGTGACGTCGGGTCGGGCACGCTCGAGGCGACCTCGGCCTGCATCAGCTTCTTGAGCTCGTCGCCGACGTACTGGTAGTCGGTCTGGCCCGGCGCGTCGGCGAACTTGAACCCCATCGCATCGCGCAGCACACTGCCGTTCACGGCCGTGGTCAGCGGCAGCAGGATCGGGGTGTCCCCGTCGAAGCCGTCGACCTTCAGCCGCAGTGACCCGGCCGTCGCGTCGGCCACCGTGGCGGTCGCGGTCACCGGGAAGACGTACGCCTTGTCCGCCGGGCTGATCGCCTTGAACTTGGTGGCAGCCGCGGCCGGATCGGCCTGGATGGCGGGCAGCACCTCGTCGAACGGCTGCGCCTGGCCGGGCAGGTCCGTCTTGGCCTTGGCGAACAGGTCAGCCGCCGTCTGCTTGGCGTCGAACTTGACCGGTCCGGCCGCGGCCAGCTCGGCCGGGGTCAGGAACTTGGTGTTCAAGACCATGACGACGAGCAGGACCACGAGCAGTCCAGCGCCGATCAGGCGGTTGCGGGTGGCGGAACGATGCGGTTGCGGCATCAGGTTCTCCTCATGGACGACAGGCACGGCACAGGGCGTGACGAACCGTGATCCGGCGTGGGCCGGACCGTGGTGGAGGGGGTGAGGTCGAGCGGTGGTCGAGGCGGATCAGGAAGGGGTGGAGACGGCGGCCGAGGCTGCCGCTCGTTCGAGCAGGTCGAGGTAGCCCGAGGCGGTCCAGGCGGCCCGGCCGACGAACAGGCCGTCGGTGTGCGGGTCGGCGAGGAGCTCGGCGGTGTTGTCGGGTCCGACGCTCCCGCCGTACAGGACGGCACGAGCCCGGCTGCCGTCGGTCAGGTCGGCGACCACGTCGGTGATCAGGCTCATCACCGGGGCGATCTCGGTCGGGCTGGCCGGCCGGCCGTGTTCACCGATCGCCCAGATCGGCTCGTACGCGATCAGCGCACCCTCGACCTCGACTACGGCCAACCGCGCGAGGGCCCGGCGTACCTGGTCTTCGATGAAGGCCTCAGCCTGGCCGTCGGACCGGACCGACTCCGGCTCACCGACGCAGATGAGCGGGATCAGTCCGTACGCCGAGGCTGCGGCCGCCTTCGCCGCGACCGTCTCGTCGGTCTCCCCGAACGCCGCGCGACGCTCGGAATGACCCATCTCGATGATCCGGGCGCCTGCGTCGGCGGCCATCCGCATCGAGATCTCACCGGTGCCGGCCCCCTCGTTCGCCCAGTGCGCGTTCTGCGCACCGAGCAGCACGGGGGAGTCGACGTGGAGCCGGTCCCGGACCGTGGCCAGTGCTGTGTGGGCCGGCAGCACGAAGGGCTGGACACCCTCCGGAACCGAGGCCAGGTTCAGCTGGTCGACGAAGTCAGTGGCTTCAGCCAGCGTCTTCGTCATCTTCCAGCTGGTGCCGACCCACACGTTTCTGGTCACGGGATCAGTGACACCTTGATCGACTCCTTGCCGCTGGCGACCAGGTCCAGACCCTTCTGGAAGTCCGCCAGCGGAAGCTGATGGGTGCAGATCTTGTCCATCGGGAGACGTCCGGACTCGATCATCCGGATGGCCGCCGGCCAGCAATGCGGACCGAGGTGCGCACCGCGTACGTCCAGCTCCTTGTCGTCGGAGATGATCGACCAGTCGACGGTGACGTCGCTGCCGAACACGCTGTACTCCACGTAGGTGCCCAGCTTGCGCAGCAGGTTCAGGCCCTGGCCGACCGCGGACGGGTGGCCGGTGCCCTCGATGTAGACGTCGGCCCCGTACCCGCCGGTCAGCTCCTTGACCTTCGCGACCGCGTCCTCCTGGCCGATGTTGATGACCAGGTCGGCACCACACTCGAGGGCGAGATCGAGCTTGTCCTGAGCCATGTCCAGGCCGATGACCAGCTTGGGGTTCTTGGATTTCGACCCGGCGATCATGCCGAGGCCGATCGGGCCGCAGCCGGCGACCACGACGACGTCGTCGAATCTGATGTCGGCCCGCTCGACCGCGTGCAGGGCGCAGGACAGAGGCTCGGCGAAGGCGGCGTGCGCGGGCGGCAGGTCGGCCGACACCTGGTGCACCAAGGCGTCCTTCGAGAAGATCATGTACTCCGCCATCGCGCCTGGCGTGCGGCGCTTGAAGCCGAACATGTCGTGTGGCTGGCACATCCAGTACTTGCCGTCGAGGCAGTAGCGGCACTTCCAGCAGGGGACGATCTGCTCGGCGACCACCCGGGAGCCGACGGTGATGCCCCAGTGGGCGGCGGCTTCGTCGTCGAGCTGGACCACGGTGCCGACGAACTCGTGACCGGGTACGACCTCGGTCTCGGCCCAGGCCGGACGGTTCGCGTCACCCCAGAACTTGGGGGCCCCGTGGTAGCACTTCAGGTCGCTGGCGCAGATGCCGACGCCCTCGACCTTGACCAGCGCCTCACCCGGTCCGGGCTTCGGGACCGGGATCTCCTCCAGCTGGTAGTTCTCCGGCCCGTGGACGATGACGGCCTTCATCGTCTCGGGGATCTGGGAAATCTGGTCGGCCGATTCGGCCGATGCGTGGGACATTCTCAAGCCTCCATGCTGCGTTGGGTGGGGCGATCTGCGTCGTAGGTCCAGGCGCTGGCCCGCTCAGGCCTGCTATGCGTACAGTAGCCAGGTAACAGCACATATGTCCAGAACATCTGTTCCGTCGATTCCACCCGTGCACAAACGTTCATTGGAATACTCGACCCATGGCGGCTCCCAGACCCGAGACCGACGGCGCGACGCGCCCGGCGGGCACCGACGGCAGCCATTTCGCGCCGTCACTGCTCTACGCCGCCGCGAAGCTGTACTACGACGAAGACGCCACGCAGGCCGAGGTGGCGGCCCAGCTGCACACCAGCCGGGCCACCGTGTCCCGGTTGCTGTCCGAGGCCCGACGCCAAGGCATCGTCCGGATCCAGGTCATCGCGCCCGACCACCAGCAGACCGACGATCTGGCGGCGTCCCTGGCTCAGGCTCTGGGGCTGACCAAGGTGCACATCTCGGCCGCCATCCCGGTGCCCGCGGCCGGTAAGACCGTCGAGGACGTGATGGGCAGCGTGCTGGCTCCGGCCGTGGCCCGAGCGTTGAGCGAGGTCGGGTTGTTGCCGGGGGACGTGCTGCTGGTGTCCTCGGGGCGTACGGTCTACGAGGTCTCCAGGTTCGACCTGCCCAAGCTCGACGGGGTCCTCGTCGCCCCGACCGTCGGGGGTACCGACCAGCCGGAGGGCTGGTATCAGACCAACGAGATCAGCCGTCGGATCGCCGAGCGGATCGGCGGCCGGGCGACCTATCTCTTCGCGCCCGCCCTGCCCGGGCCGGAGCTGTTCGAGACGCTGCAGAACGATCCGGCCATCCAGCGGGTCCTGCACCTGTGGCCCAACGCGCGGTGCGTGCTGACCGGGGTCGGGGCGCCCCCGTTGCTGCGCTCGCAGGCCCCGCAGTTCGTCGACACGTCCTCCACCGCGTTGATCGAGGCGGTCGGGGACATCTGTTCACGCTTCTACGGTCAGGACGGCCGGCCGATCCGCTTCCCCGGGGGTGAGCGGCTGATCGCCCTTGATCTCGAGACCCTGCGGACCATTCCGACCGTGATCGCCGTGGCCGCCGGGAACGACAAGGTGGTCCCCCTGATCGCCGCCGGACGCGCCGGCTACTTCAACCAGCTGGTCACCGATCCGCAGACCGCCGAGCAGCTGCTCGCGCGCCTCTGAGGCCCTCTTTTTGGGGCTGCTCGTGCGAGGGTCCGCCCTATTCCGAGTCGTTCGTCGGTGATGGTGAAACGAAGAGCGTGTTTCACCATCCCCTCCTGCACTCCCCGGAGGCAGACCCTCACCGACACTCGCAGCCCCGAACGCGCCCTGAGCTTGTCGAAGGCCCCGAAGGGTTTGCGCTCACCTCCGCGCCCTGAGCTCGTCGAAGGCCCCGAAGGGTTTGCGCTTCTTCGTGGTCACGCAGAACGGGGAGCTCTGACGAGCGCTTCGACAGGCTCAGCCCACGTTCGGCGAGTGGTCACAAAGCGTCGCTCCGAAGGCCCCACCGACAACGCCTATCGCCCACTCGCCGAACTCGGCCCACATGCTCCGCGCCCTGAGCTCGTCGAAGGTCCCGAAGGGGTTGCGCTTCTTCGTGGTCGCGCAGAACGGGGAGCTCTGACCAGCGCTTCGACGAGCTCAGCCCACGTTCGCCAAGTGGTCCATACACGTTGCCGCGAAAGCCTTACAAACAACGCCTATCGCCCACTCGACGAGCTCAGCCCACATGCTCCGCGCCCTGAGCTCGTCGAAGGTCCCGAAGGGGTTGCGCTTCTTCGTGGTCGCGCAGAACGGGGAGCTCTGACGAGCGCTTCGACAGGCTCAGCCCACGTTCGCCGAGTGGTCACAACACGTCGCTCCGAAGGCCCCACCGACAACGCCTATCGCCCACTCGACGAGCTCGGCCCGGACTCTCCGCGCCCTGAGCTCGTCGAAGGCCCCGAAGGGGTTGCGCTTCTTCGTGGTCACGCAGAACGGGGAGCTCTGACGAGCGCTTCGACAGGCTCAGCCCACGTTCGCCGAGTGGACTAGGCGACCACGAAGAGGGCGACCTGCTCCAACACCCGGGCGCGCAGGTCGGCCGCGGTGAACGGCGAGGCCTTGGCCACGCGGTAGCTGTGGTCGGCACCGGGCAGCTCGACCAGGGTGATCCCGTCCGCCTCACCGATCGCCACCCGTACCTCCTCCACCCCACCGAACGTGTCGTTCGTGCCCTGCAGGACGAGTCGGGGCACCGTCGGGTCGAGCAGCTCGGCGATCCGCGACCGCTCCGGCTTCCCGGGCAGGTGCAGCGGAAACGCGAGGCAGACCACGCCCACCACACCCAGCTCGTTGGCGGTCCGGCAGGCCACCCGGGCACCGGCGCTGCGGCCGCCGGTGAAGCACCGCGTCTGGGCCCAGGGCTGATCCTGCAGCCAGCGCAGAGCCGGAATCCACGCCTCGTCGAGCTTGGGCGGGGGTACGGCGACCTTACGGCCCGCCGTACGCCACGGCTGCTCGAACCGGGCCACCGAAACTCCGAGGCCCGGCAGTCCGCGGGCCAACAGCTCGAGGTCGACCGCGTTGGTGCCACCGCCGGCACCGTGACCGAGCACCAGGACCGCCGACGGATCCGGGGTCAGGTCGAGGAAGAACCGGCCGGGGCCCAGCGGAGTCTCGACCGTGGTGATCGTCGTGGTCACGGCTCAGACCAGGGTTTCCTCGGCCGGGTCGCCGCCGTCGCCGGTCAGCTGATCCTCGGTGAGCGGGTCGACCAGCGAAGGGTCGTTGTTCTTGACGCTGTTGACCAGGGTGGACACGGCGTACGCCTCGAGCGCGTCGGCCTCGGTGACCCCCAGCAGGTCGAGCGCGGCCTGAGGATCGGTGAGCGTCGGGTCGAGCCAACCGTCGATCGCCTCCCGGCGGATCACCATCGGCATCCGCTCGTGGATGTGGCCGGCGGCGTCGGTGGCCTGGGTGGTGATCACCGAGCAGGTGCGTAGCCACGCAGAGTCGTCGGAGCGGTCCTTGGTCGGATCCCGCCAGATCTCGTAGATCCCCGCCATGACCAGCAACCCGCCGTCGGCCCGGTGGATGAAGAAGGGCTGCTTCTTCAGCTTGGCCGCCTTCTTCCCCGGCGTGGGTTCCGCGGTCTCCGGGGAGTACCACTCGTAGAACCCGTCAGCGGGCAGCAGGCAGCGCCGGGTGCTGAAGGCCTTCTTGAACGCGGGCTTCTCGGCCACGGTCTCCAACCGGGCGTTGATCATCCGGGAGCCGATCGAGACGTCCTTGGCCCAGGACGGCACCAGTCCCCAGACGAGTGGGGCGAGGCGGCGGCGTACCTCACCGGTGTCCTTCACCTTGCGCTCGAAGATGGCCGGTACGGCGACGGTGGGGGCCACGTTGTAGTCCGGACCGGGCAGATCGTCGAAGAGGTCGTCCACCTCGAACTCGTCCATCAGCTGATCCGGCTTGGCCGAGCTCGCGTAGCGTCCGCACATGGGAGCGAAACTATCCCAGGGTGAAGGATCGCTGAGCGTTGTCGATGGTTTCGCGGGTCGGCCTTGGCCAGCGCACGCGCGCACGGTAGGAATAACCCATGACCTTGTTGCGTGCCGCCGCACGGACCATGCTCGCCTCCTACTTCGTCGTCTCCGGCATCAAGGCCGTGCGCGACCCAGGCCCGCTGGTCCCTGCCGCCGAACCCGTCGCCGACCGCTTCGTACCGATGATCAAGCAGTACGCCCCCGCGCAGGTCGCCGGCTACATCCCCGAGGACGCCAAGACCCTGGTCCGGGTGAACGGTGCCGTCCAGCTGCTGGGCGGGCTCGCCCTCGCCAGCGGCAAGGGGCGCCGGGTCGGATCGCTGCTGCTCGCCGGTTCGCTGATCCCGAGCACGATCGCCAAGCACCCGTTCTGGACCCGCGAGGACGCGGACGAAAAAGCCCTCGACAAGGCGCAGTTCATCAAGAACGTGAGCCTGGTCGGTGGTGTCCTGCTCGCCGCTGGTGACACCGAAGGCCAGCCCAGCATCGCCTGGCGCGCCCAGAAAGGTGGCCAGGCCATCGCCAAGAGCACCGGCAAGGCCACCGACAAGATCGCCAAGAAGGCCAGCGCCCTTACCGATGGTGGGGGCAGCGACTTCAGTGACTTCGCCGACACCGCCCTCGCCGGCGGGGCCGCCCTCGTCGGCACCGTCGTGGCCACGTCGCGGAAGGCCTCGAAGGCCGCCGGCAAGCAGCTCAAGGAGGCGCAGGCCGTCGCCGCGAAGCAGACGGAGGAGGCCAGGAAAGCCGCCGCCAGGGCCGCGAAGCAGGCCAAGAAGGACGCCCCCAAGCAGCTCGCCGCCGCGAAGAAGTTCGCGGCCGAGCAGGCCGTGATCGCCAAGAAGATCGCCACCGAGCAGGCCGAGGCCGCTCGCAAGGCGGCCAAGCAGGCCAAGAAGGACGCTCCGAAGCAGCTCGCCGCCGCCAAGAAGCAGGCCCGCAAGGTCGGCAAGAACATCGAGCTCGGCCACAACTGACCCCACCCCCTCGTCGGTTCCCAACGTGAACGTGGTGTTCGCACACTCCACCCATCGAATCTGATGGGTGGAGTGACTGCTTTCTGGGTGGACCCCGCCCCGGCGGTATCCGAGGGCACCCGGAAGCCCCACCCGTAGACTCAGCCGCGTGTCGACCGTTCCGCCCACGCATGTCCGCTGGCCCGCCCCGGGTGCTACCGCACCCATCAACGCAACCGTCGTCGTGCCCGGGTCGAAGTCGGAGACCAACCGCGCGCTGATCCTGGCCGCCCTGGCCAGCGGTCCGTCGGTGATCAGCGGGGGGCTGGAGGCGCGCGACACCATCTTGATGCGCAACGCGCTGCGCCAGCTCGGCGTGGAGATCACCGAGTCCGCACAGCACTGGCAGGTCAACCCGCCCGCTACGTTCGTCGCCGGCGGCAGGATCGACTGCGGTCTGGCCGGCACCGTGATGCGGTTCGTCCCCGCGGTGGCCGCTCTCGCCGACGGCGCCGTGTACTTCGACGGTGACGAGCAGGCGTACGCGCGACCGATGGACGTCATCCTCTCGGCCCTGACCGCCCTCGGCGCGCGGATCGAGGGCAACACGACCAACCTGCCGTTCGTGCTGCACGGTGAGCCACAGCTGCCGGGCGGGGTGGTCACGATCGACGCCTCGGCGTCCAGCCAGTTCGTCAGCGGGCTGCTGCTGGCGGGCGCGAGGTTCGCCCAGGGCATCGACGTACGCCACGACGGCAAGCCCATCCCGTCCCTGCCCCACATCGAAATGACCGTGGCCATGCTGCGCGAACGCGGGGTGGCCGTCGACGACACCGAACCCAACCGCTGGGTCGTCGCCCCCGGGCCCATCGCCCCGCTGGACGTGGTGATCGAGCCCGACCTGTCCAACGCCTCCCCGTTCCTCGCTGCGGCCGCGATCACGGGCGGGACCGTGCGCATCCCGCGTTGGCCGGCCACCACCCACCAGCCCGGCGACCACGTACGCGAGATGCTCGAGCGGTTCGGGGCCGAGGTCCACCTCGACGCCGACGGGCTGACCGTGCACGGCACCGACCACCTGCACGGGGTGGACCTCGACCTGCACGAGGCGAGCGAGCTGACCCCCGTGGTCGCTGCCCTCGCCGCGCTGGCCGACCGCACCAGCCACATCCGCGGCGTCGCCCACATCCGTGGACACGAGACCGACCGGCTCGCCGCCCTCGAGGCCGAGCTGGACCGGGTCGGGGCCAACGTCAGCCAGACCGAGGACGGGCTGACCATCCACCCGCGGCTGCTCGGGGGCGCGACCTGGCACACCTACGCCGACCACCGGATGGCCCACGCCGGGGCCCTGCTCGGTCTGGTCGTACCGGAGATCGAGCTCGACGACATCCGTTGCACCGACAAGACGATGCCCGAGTTCCCGACGCTCTGGTCGACCATGATCAGCGACTCGACCACCGCCGCCGACGCCGAGGTCTCCGGCCGGTGACCTACCGGGGCCTGAGCGCCGACGACCACGAGGCGTACGACCGTCCCCGGCGCCACACCAAACCCCGTACGAAAGACCGGCCCGACTACTCGAAGGCCGAGATCGGGATGATCGTCACCGTCGACCGCGGCCGGTTCCGGACCCTGATCGACGGTCGCGAGGTGACCGCGACCAAGGCGCGCCAGCTCGGACGTACCGGGGTCATCGTGGGCGACCGGGTGCGCATCGTCGGAGACACCACCGGCGAGGAGGGCACCCTGGCCCGCATCGTCCAGGTCGAGGAGCGAGCCACGGTGCTGCGTCGCACCGCCGACGACGACGACCCGTACGAGCGACCCATCGTGGCGAACGCCGACCAGCTCGTCATCGTCACCGCGCTGGCCGACCCGCCGCCCCGGACCGGCATGATCGACCGCATCCTGGTCGCGGGCTTCGACGCCGGCATCGAGCCGCTGCTCTGCCTGACCAAGGCCGACCTCGCGTCGCCGGACCAGATGCGCACCCTGTACGAGCCGCTCGGCGTCCGCGTCGAGGCCACCTCGCCCGGCGCCGACCTGAGCGAGCTGCGGGCCATCCTGGCCGGCCGGCGGAGTGTGTTCATCGGGCACTCCGGAGTGGGCAAGTCCACGTTGGTGAATGCGCTCATCCCCGGCGCCCTGCGCGCCATCGGCCACGTCAACGAGGTCACCGGCCGGGGTCGGCACACGTCGAGCTCGGCGATCGCCCTGGAGCTTCCCGCTGACGCAGCGCACCCCGGGGGGCCGGGCTGGGTCATCGACACCCCCGGCGTCCGCTCGTTCGGGCTGAGCCACGTGAGCCGCGAACGCCTGGTCTCCGCCTTCGAGGACCTCGAGGCGATCACCCTCACCTGCCCCCGCGGCTGCACCCACGAGACGACCGCCCCGGAGTGCCAGCTGGACGCGGCCGTGACTCGCGGCGAGCTCAGCCTGGCGCGCCTGGAGTCGTTCCGCCGGATGCTCGACTCCGGCCAGTAGCCTGAGCCGCATGGCTGCCCTCGACGATGCGCTCCACCGTGGTCTGACCGACGACCTCCGGCTGGCCCACCTGCTCGCCGACGACGCCGACTCGATCACCATGAGCCGATTCAAGGCGCTCGACCTCCACGTCACGTCCAAGCCGGACCTGACTCCGGTCTCCGACGCCGACACGGCGGTGGAGGAAGCCGTACGCCGTACCCTCGGCCGCGCCCGGCCGCGCGACGCGGTGCACGGTGAGGAGATGGCCGACACCGGCTGGGGTCCGCGCCGCTGGGTGGTCGACCCCATCGACGGCACCAAGAACTTCGTCCGCGGCGTCCCGGTCTGGGCCACCCTGATCGCACTGATGATCAACGACGAGGTCGTCGTCGGGGTGGTCAGTGCCCCCGCGCTCAACCGACGCTGGTGGGCGAGCCTGGGCGGTGGGGCGTACGCCGGCAAGTCGCTGATGTCGGCGTCCGAGTGCCACGTCTCCGACGTCGCCTCGATCGAGGACGCCTCGCTGAGCTACGCCGAGGTCGCCGAGTGGGTCGAGGCCGGCCAGGGTCAGGAGTTCGTCGACCTGATGCGGCGCTGCTGGCGGAGCCGGGCGTACGGGGACTTCTGGTCCTACATGCTGCTGGCCGAGGGCGGCGTCGACATCGCCTGCGAGCCCGAGCTGGAGCTCTACGACATGGCCGCATGCTCGATCATCGTCACCGAGGCGGGCGGCACGTTCACCGATCTGGACGGTCGGCCCGGCCCGCACGGGGCTGGAGCGTGCGCGACCAACGGCCGGCTGCACGACGCGGTCCTGGAGCAGCTCTCGGTGGGTGAGCTGGAGTCCGACGCGGTGCACGCCGGGCCCGAAGACACCGTGCCCGTCCCGCACTGACCCGTGCCGCCACGGGCCCGGGTCGTGGGCGTGGTGCTCGCCGCCGGTGCTGGGCGCCGGGCCGGGGGACCCAAGGCGCTGCGCGTCGACCCCGACCAGACCTCCTGGCTGGTCCGCTCCGCCGCGGTCCTCGCCGAGGGCGGGTGCGACGACGTCATCATCGTGCTGGGTGCCGCCGCGGACCAGGCCCGGGCCCACCTCCGCACCACCGACCAGGAGCTGACCGTCGTCGAGGCCCCGGACTGGTCCGACGGGATGAGCGCCTCCCTGCGAGCGGGTCTGCAAGCGGCCCTGACCTCACCGGCGGACGCCATCCTGATCCACCTCGTCGACCTGCCCGACGTCACCGCCGCCGTCGTCCGCCGGGTGCTCGATTCGTGGCCGGTGCCCGACGGCCTGACCCGGGCCACGTACGCCGGCACGCCCGGCCACCCCGTGCTCCTCGGCCGCGATCACGCCGAGCCCCTGCTCGCCGAGCTGACCGGCGATCACGGCGCGCAGGCCTATCTGGAGCGTCACGGGGTGCGCGCGGTCGAGTGCGGCGACCTGGCCACCGGCCGTGATCACGACCAGCCGCCCGGCTGACCGAGTTGGCCGAAACCTTCAAGACGCAGGCCGGCCACCGACCCTAGGCTCATACTCATGAGCCCACGATTCGACTGCATCGGCCTGGTCGCGGCCGACCTCCCGGCGACCCTCGCGTTCTACCGCCAGCTCGGCCTGGACATCCCCGCCGAGGCGGACCAGGCGCCCCACGTCGAGGTCGCCCTGCCCGGCGGCCTGCGGCTGCTCTGGGACCCGGTCTCGACCATCCTCAGCTTCGACCCGACCTTCGACGCCGAGACCGGTCTCGGCGGCAGCGCCC
Source organism: Propionibacteriaceae bacterium (assembly GCA_036524735.1). Lineage (GTDB taxonomy): Bacteria > Actinomycetota > Actinomycetes > Propionibacteriales > Propionibacteriaceae > Microlunatus. The sequence goes on along the minus strand of DATDBS010000079.1, from coordinate 17,910 downwards.
TGGGTTTCGCGTGCGACGACGCCGCGGACGTCGACCGGGTGCACCAGGCCGTGGTGGCCGCGGGGCACGCCAGCCATCTCGCCCCGTTCGACGCACCGTGGGGCCAGCGCTACGCCACCGTCGTCGACCCCGACGGCAACCACGTCGACCTGTTCGCGCCGTTGGGCTGAGCTCAGCCGACCAGGTCGCCCAGCGTGGTCCCGGTCAGTGCGCGCACGTCCCGGGCCAGGTGGGCCTGATCGGCGTAGCCGGCCTGCGCGGCGCAACTCGCGTACGCGGTCCCGGCTCGAGCGAGGTCGAGTGCACGTCCGAGCCGCAGGATCCGACCGAGCGTCTTGGGTCCGTACCCGAACGCCGCGTACGACCGTCGTCGCAGCTGCCGCTCGCTCAGGCCGACCCGGTCGGCCGCGGTCCCCACCCCGGTCCCGGCGGCCAGGCTCCGGGCGACCTCAAGCATCGCGGGATCGGGCGTGTCCTGCTGCAGCCGGTCGGTGGCGACGGATTCGAGGACCGCGAGCTGGTCGGTCGCCGTCGCGAGGCGATCCGTGAGCACCCGTACGACCGGTCCCGACCACAGATCGACCAGCGGTACGCGCTGGTCGGCGAGCTCGTCGGCCGGCACCCCGAACACGGCGGGCCCGATGCCGCTGGCGAACCGCAGGCCCACGACCCCGTCCCCTCCTGACTCGGACACGAAGGCCGTGGTGTCCGGTCCGGCCACCACGAGCTGACCGTCGAGCCAGAGCAGGTCGAGGCAGCCGTCGGGCAGCACTCGGGAGGGGCCTGCCCCCTCGCTGCGCCAGGCGGTGGCGCCGTGGACGACGGACGGGCGTTCGGCGTACACCTCAACCGCCCAGCCGCGCCGCGTCGCGACGGTAGAGGGCGGCGTGGTCGAGGAACTCCGGATCTCCCGTGTCCGCCGCGCGCCGGTCGGTCCAGGCCGCGAGCTCGTGCAACCGGACGACGAGCGTCCGGAGCAGCTCCGCCCGGTCGACCGGCAACCCGTACGCCGCCAGCAGCAGGTTCAGCCGCCCAGGTCGGTCGGCTTCGGTCGGCGCCAGCTCGCCCGCGTCCCCCACGTAGGGCACCAGCCGGTACGCCACGTAGGCCAGGTCCCAGATCCGCGGCCCGGGTGAGGCCGTGTCGAAGTCGATGATCCCAGTGAGTACGCCGTCGTCGTCGAAGACCAGGTTGTACGGCGCCACGTCGTTGTGGCAGATGACTTCGGCGGGATCGTGACCGGCCAGCTGCCAGATCGGGTCGTTCGCCGCGAAACCGGCGGTCGCGTCGTGCATCCGGCGAAGGAGCCGGCCGACGTCGGTCAGGATCTGAGGAGTCCACACCCAGGCCGGGAGTGGATAGTTCGCAACCGTTCCCGGCCGGTACGACAGCACCTCGCGCCCCTGCTCGTCCAGCCCCAGAGGCTCCGGAACCTCCTCGATCCCGGCCGCCCGCAAGGTGGCGAGCAGCGCCTGGATCGTCGGCGTCCAGGGACCGGCGGTGCGGCGTACGGTGTCGCCCACCCGCGCGACGGCCGTCGAGTTGCCACCGGTGAGGATCTCCTCGCTCATCCGGTGATCCGTGAACCCGCGAGGATCGCCGCGAACCGGCGGAACAGCTGGTCGGCCGGGTGGGCCTTCGGCACGACGTTGGACTCGTTCATGAACACGACCACGGTCGCCCCCGCCTCGAGGTGGTGGAACACGGCGGCGGTGAAGCCGAGTCCCTCGCCGTTGTGACCCCACCAGCCCTGGGTCTGGCCCATCCCGAGGGCGTAGAGGTCGTACGGCGGACCGGCGTCCAGCGGTGCCCCCTGCTGACGCTGCGCCTGCGTGGCCGACTTGAGCAGCGCGCCGGTCGCGAGGACCTCGGCCCACACGCGGCTGTCGTCGAGAGTGGTGATCATGGAACCGGCCGGGCCGAAGATGGAGAGATTGCCCGGCTGCGGCTCGGGGTTGCCGTCCTCCAACGCGTAGCCGATCGGGTGCGGTGGCGACCAGGTCGTGGCGTCGAGGAGGTAGCGGGTGTCGCGTTGTCCGAGTGGAGCGAGGATGCGCTCGTCGAGCACCTCCGCGAAGGGCTGCTGGGCGGCGTGCTCGACGACCGCGCCGAGCAGGTTGGTGTTGGCGTTGGTATAGACCTTCCGCTCACCCGGCGGGAACTGCTCCGGATCGCCGAGCACGAAGCCGTTCAGCTCGGTGAGGGTGAAGATCCTGGTGGGGTCTTCACGGAACTCCGCCAGGAACTTGTCGTTGGTGTAGTCGGCGTTCCCACTCGACATGTCCGCGAGCTGCCGGAGGGTGATCCGGTCGCCGTTCGTGACGCCTCCGACGTACGCGTCGATCGTGTCGTCCAAGCTGATCGTGGCGTCGTCGACCAACTGCAGGACCAGCGTCACGGTGTAGGACTTCGTGATGCTCCGCAGCGGCCACGTCATGGCGGTGCCGGCCGCAACCTGGTTCTCGATGTCGGCCGGACCGGCCGCGGTCGTCCACCCACCCAGACCTCTGACCCAGACCCCCACGGCCGCGCCAGGCACGGCGTACTCCGCCATCGTCGCCTCGAGCGACGCCTGCAGGGCCATCCGCAACGACCCCGGCAGCTCACCCTCGGGCGCCGTTGGTCGGGTCACCTTCGCGTTGTCGGTCATGCTGATGTGCCTCCGCAGTGGTCGTCGGCCTTGGGGGGTGGGCGCCCCACCACCCTGACGCATCGCCACCCCCGCCACAATGGGCCAGCGCCGTCGATGCCGTCGATTTCTCCTCGCGAAACCGCCGAGACCCAGCGTCCCGGACTATCCTCAGGACATGGCCCGCAGCAACGGTCTGGCGATGCCGCCAGGCACCGATCCGCTGCAGCTGACGCGCCTGCTGCACGCCGCCCACGACCATTTCGTCAGCACCGGCCAGCTCGACGACTCCCTCCGCACGGTGGTGATGGAGTCGTGGCGTCGCAGCGTCAACGGCGGCATGAACCCCGAGACCTCGCTCGCCCCGATCCGCTTGGACGAGGCCCGGCTCGCGGAGATCCGTGCGACCCATCCGCTGGCCTCGGCGATGCCCGTCATCCGTCGGCTGCTCGTGGACTCCGCGGCCGAGGCCGGGTTGCTGGTCGCGGTCAGCGACGCCGCCGGCCAGCTGCTCTGGGTGGAAGGGTGCGCCAACCTCCGGTCGCGGGCCGAGGCCATGCATTTCATGCCGGGCGCGGACTGGAGTGAGCGCAGCGCCGGCACCAACGCCCCGGGTACGGCCCTGGCCCTCGATGCGCCCGTGCAGATCCTCGGACCCGAGCACCTGTCCCGGTCGGTGACCCCGTGGAGCTGTTCGGCGGCCCCGATCCACGAGCCCGACACCGGCGCCATCCTGGGCGTGCTCGACATCACCGGTGGGGCGGAGGTCGCAACCCCGCAGACGCTGTCGCTCGTCCGGGCCACGGTCGCCGCGGTCGAGGCCGAGCTGCGGCTCGAGCGACTCAGCCCGCCCGAGCGGCCGCGGACGACCGCCAGTCAGTGGGCCAAACCGCAGCTCGAGGTGCTGGGTCGTCGCGGTGCGCGGCTCAGCTACGGCTCGACGGTCACTACGTTGAGCCTGCGGCACAGCGAGATCATGGTCGTACTGGCCCAGTCCGACCTCGGGCTGACCGCCGGTGAGCTGGCGGTCGCGCTCAGCGAGGACGACCACTCCCCGGTCACCGTTCGCGCGGAACTGTCCCGGCTGCGGACCATCCTCGGATCGCTGCGGCTGAGCTCACGGCCGTACCAGGTCGTCGGTGAGATGGGGACCGACCTCGAGGCCGTACGCCAGCACCTCACCGCCGGCCGCCTTCGGCGTGCCGTGGCCCGCTACCGGGGACCCGTGTTGCCCACCTCGACCGCCCCGGCGGTGGAGTCGCTACGCGACGAGCTGCACATGACGATCCGATCCGCCCTGCTCGCCGGCTCCGACGCGGACGCCCTGCTGGCCTTCGCCGACACCGGGTACGGGCACGACGACTACGACATCTGGCAGGCCGCGTTCGACGCGCTGCCCCCCACCTCCCCGCGCTACACCCAGGTCGCCGCCCACCTCGACAAGCTCGACGCCGCCCTCGCCTGAGCCCGGTCCGAGGTTGCAACCCTGATGCAACGTTGGTCGTCGTAATGTCGGAGAAGCGTGCGGCACCATCTTGGCCGCCGAGGCCGCCGACCCTGTCGGCATGACAAGGAAGTCACCACATGACTGTGTACGCCCAACCGGGTACCGAAGGAAGCGTCGTCACCTACAAGGCGCGCTACGAGAACTGGATCGGCGGGGAATGGGTTCCCCCGGTCAAGGGTCAGTACTTCGAGAACCCGTCGCCCGTCACCGGCAAGACCTTCTGCGAGGTCGCCCGCGGGACGGCGGAGGACATCGAGCTGGCGCTGGACGCCGCTGAGGCTGCGGCACCGGCCTGGGGCAAGACCTCGGTGGCCGAGCGCGCCAACATCCTGAACCGGATCGCGGACCGGATGGAGCAGAACCTGGAGATGCTCGCCGTGGGCGAGACCTGGGACAACGGCAAGGCCGTACGCGAGACGCTCGCCGCCGACCTGCCGCTGGCCGTGGACCACTTCCGCTACTTCGCGGGTGCGGTCCGGGCCCAGGAGGGCAACCTGTCGCAGATCGACGACGACACGGTGGCGTACCACTTCCACGAGCCGCTGGGTGTGGTCGGCCAGATCATCCCCTGGAATTTCCCGATCCTGATGGCCGTCTGGAAGCTCGCTCCGGCGCTGGCCGCCGGCAACGCGGTCGTCCTCAAGCCCGCCGAGCAGACCCCCGCCTCGATCATGATGCTGATCGAGCTGATCGGTGATCTGCTGCCCCCGGGCGTGCTCAACATCGTCAACGGCTTCGGCACCGAGGCCGGCAAGCCGCTCGCCTCGTCGAAGCGGATCCGCAAGATCGCCTTCACCGGTGAGACCACCACGGGCCGGCTGATCATGCAGTACGCCAGCCAGAACCTGATCCCGGTGACCCTCGAGCTCGGCGGCAAGAGCCCGAACGTGTTCTTCGAGGACGTCGCCACCACCGAGGACGCCTTCTACGACAAGGCTCTCGAGGGCTTCGCGATGTTCGCCCTCAACCAGGGCGAGGTCTGCACCTGTCCGAGCCGGGCGTTGATCCAGAACTCGATCATCGACCAGTTCCTGCCCGCCGCGACCGACCGGGTGAAGGCGATCATCCAGGGCAACCCGCTGGACACCGACACCATGCTCGGCGCCCAGGCCAGCAACGACCAGCTCGAGAAGATCCTGTCCTACATCCAGATCGGCACCGAGGAAGGTGCGCGGATCATCACCGGTGGCGAGCGCGTCGACCTCGGCGGCGACCTGTCCGGCGGCTACTACATGGCGCCGACGATCTTCCAGGGCAACAACAAGATGCGCGTCTTCCAGGAGGAGATCTTCGGACCGGTCGTCTCGGTGACCGGCTTCGACGACTACGCCGACGCCATCTCCATCGCCAACGACACCCTCTACGGCCTCGGGGCCGGAGTCTGGTCGCGCGACACCAACACCGCGTACCGGGCGGGCCGGGACATCCAGGCCGGACGCGTGTGGACCAACTGCTACCACCAGTACCCGGCACACGCCGCGTTCGGTGGCTACAAGTCCTCTGGTATCGGTCGAGAGAACCACAAGATGATGCTCGACCACTATCAGCAGACCAAGAACCTGCTGGTGTCCTACTCCCCCGACAAGCTCGGCTTCTTCTGATGCACCAGAAGTCCCCGAGCTTGGGACACCGCTCGTGACCGAGCGTGTTGCGGTCACGCCCAAGGCGGCGGAGATGATCCGCCGCCTTCGGGCGGAGCACGGCCCGTTGATGTTCCACCAGTCGGGCGGGTGTTGCGACGGGTCATCACCGATGTGCTTCGCCCAGGGCGACTTCATCACGGGCGATTCCGACGAGCTGCTGGGCCAGATCGACGCCGGTACGCCGGAACCGATCGACGTCTGGATGTCCAAGGAGCAGTTCGCCTACTGGCGGCACACGCACCTGACCATCGACCTCGTTCCGGGTCGTGGCGCGGGCTTCTCGCTCGAGGGACCGACCGGTTTCCGGTTCTTGATCCGGTCGCGACTGTTCACCGACGAGGAGTCCGAGGCGTTGGGTAATCCCGTACGCGTCTCGCCCCAGCTGCTGCCCAAGGTGTGAAATCCGGGGTTGGTGAGCGCCGGACTGCCGCCCAGGACAGAATGTCGCTCATGGACCTGAACCACCACTTCACCTTGCCCGCGAGCCCAGATGAGGCGTGGAACGCCTTCGCCCATCTGGGCCGCCTCGCACCGTGCTTCCCGGGTGCCACGGTGACCAGCGCCCACGGCGACAGCTTCGTCGGGTCGGTCAAGATCAAGCTGGGTCCGCTGGCGCTGGTCTATCACGGGACCGGCCGGTACCTGGATCGCGACCAGGCCGCTGGTCGGATCGTCATCGAGGCCACCGGGGCCGACAAGCGTGGGAACGGTACGGCCACCGCCGTCTTGACCGTCACCCTCACCGGCGTCGGGGACAAGACCGAGGTCGATGTGGCCACCGAACTGACCCTGACCGGAAAGCCGGCCGCCTTCGGACGCGGCGTGGTCGCCGACGTGACCGACCGGCTGGTCGACCAATTCGTCGACTGCATCTCCCCTCGCTTCGCCGATGGCCTCGGCGGCCCGGAACCCGAGCACGAGGTCGAGCTCGGCGAGGTGCCCGGCGACATCGAGGACCAGGACCCCTTGACGCCCGAGGCAGCCACGCACCCTGAGCCCACGGGGACGCGCCCTGAGCCCGTCGGAGGGACGCGCCCTGAGCCTGTCGAAGGCCACGCCACCACGCGCCCTGAGCCTGTCGAAGGCCACGCCACCACGCGCCCTGAGCCTGTCGAAGGCCCCGAAGGGGTTGCGCGTTCCCAACCCAAGCCCCAGCCCACCCCCCAGCCCAAGGCGTACACGTACTCACCCCCGCAGAACAGCGCCAAGCCCGACTTCCAGGTCGTGAGCACCCTCGTACCGCCGCTGTTCAAGCGGTTCTGGCCGTGGCTGGCGGGTTTCGTCTTCCTGGCCCTCGTGGCGGCGCGTACGGTCCGTTCGGCGCGCCGCTGACCGCGTACGCCATCACGGCCTGCGTGCTGCTGCACCGAGCACCGGATGAGTGGTTGCTCAGTGTCCGCGCACCCGGAGTGCGGTTCGCGCCGGACACCATCGGCCTGATCGGTGGCCATCTCGAGCCCAGCGACATCGACCTCGAGGCGACGGCCCGGCGTGAGTTCGCGGAGGAGACCGGCGTCGACCTGAGCGACGTGGCGCTGCGCTATCTGGAATCGGCCCTGCTCGACGGCGAGGAACCTCAGCTCACGGTCACCTTCGTGGCGGCAGCCCCGGACGACGTTCGCCCTCGGCTCGGCGCCCCCGAGGAACTGGCCGAGGTCGGCTGGTGGACCCGTACGGCCGCCGCCGCCGACCCCCGCTGCCCACCCTGGCTGCTCCCCCTCCTCGACCGCGCCCAAGCCGCGCACCACGCGGGCTGAGCTCGTCGAAGCGCTCGCCAGAGCTCCCGCTAACCCGACCACCGAACAGGCGCAACCCCTTCGGGCCCTTCGACAAGCTCAGGGCGCCTACACGGGATAGCCCCTCCGACAAGCTCAGGGCGCGGAGGACGTCTACACCTCAGCCGATGACGCGGAGGCGTACGGTCTCGGGTAGGCTCTCGAGTTTGTCGAGGAGCTCCGGGGTGAACTCACCGGCGATGTCGGTGACCACGTAGCCCAGGTCACCGCGGGTGGAGAGGGTCTGGCCCTCGATGTTGACCCGGGAGTCGGCCAGCACGCCGTTGACCGTGGCGAGCACGCCGGGCACGTTCTGGTGGACGTGCAGGATCCGGCTGCGGCTCGCGCCGAACTCGGTCTGCACCTGGGGCAGGTTGACCGACATGGTGGTGGACCCGATGTCGGCGAAGTCGCGGAGCTTGCCGGCCACGAAGCGGCCGATGTCCTCCTGCGCCTCCTCCGTCGAACCGCCCACGTGCGGGGTCAAGATGACGTTGGGGATGCCCTGCAGGCTGGATACGAACGGGTCACCGACGGTCTTGGGCTCGTCGGCGAAGACGTCGAGCGCCGCCCCGGCGATGTGGCCCGACAACAGATGCTCGCGCAGCGCGTCGTGGTCCACGACGATGCCGCGGCACAGGTTCAGGAACAGGCTCCGAGGCCGCATCTTGGCGAACTGCTCGGCCCCGAACAGACCCGCGTTCCCGGCGCGACCGTCGACGTGCAGGGTGACGGTCTCGGCGATCTCGAGGAGCTCGTCCATCGTTTCGCAGCGCTGGGCGTTGCCCAGGGCGAGCTTGTCCGCCACGTCGTAGAAGTAGACCCGCATGCCCAGGGCCTCGGCGATCACGGACAGCTGGCTGCCGATGTTGCCGTAGCCGACGATGCCCAGGGTCCGGCCGCGGATCTCGTGAGCGCCCTTGGCCGACTTGTCCCACTCGCCGGCGTGCATCTTGATGTTCTTGTCGGTCAGGTGCCGGGCGAGGGCGATGATCTCGGCGATGGCCAGCTCGACGACGCTACGGGTGTTCGAGAACGGGGCGTTGAAGACCGCCGTGCCCTGCTCGGTGGCGGCACTGAGGTCGATCTGGTTGGTGCCGATGCAGAACGCACCCACGGCCAGCAGGTCGGGGGCGGACTCGAGGGCGGCCCGCGTGACGTTGGTCTTCGAGCGCACGCCGAGCAGCTGAACCCCGTCCAGGGCGGCGATCAGCTCGGGCTCGTCGAGCGCACCCTTGACGAGCTCGACCTCGATACCGCGCTCGGCCAGCAGCCGTACGCCTTCGGGATGGATGTTCTCGAGCAGCAGCGCCTTCATGGTTCCTCATCGCCTCGTCTGGTGGAGCAGCCTCAGTCTAGGAACCGGCAGGCGCGGCCCGACGAATATCTCAACCGGTGACGGAGGGCGCGAGGTCGGCGTAGCTCGGCCAGGCGCCCCGACCGGTCGCAGTGAGCATGGCGTCCCGACAGGCGGCGGCGAACACGTCGGCCGCTCCAGCGAGGAGGTGGTTGAGTGCCTCCAGCCCCGTCCGGGGATCCGTCGCCGCCGGCTGTCGCCCTGAGGCCAGACAGAAGATCGTGTCCCCGTCGGTCATCGAGTGGACCGGGCGGATCGCGCGTGCGAGCCCGTCGTGAGCGACCGCCGCGACCTTGGTGGCCTGGGCCTTCGTCAGGGTCGAGTCGGTCAGCACGACCCCGATGGTGGTGTTGAGCGAACGCGCCGCCGCCGACTCGGCTGCCCGCAGCGCCTCCGCTTCCGCCGGGGTCGGCGCGGGTCCGAGCGCGTCCGCCCACAGCCGTCCGGTCGTCGGCTCGACGGCAGATCCCGCCGCGTTGACCACCACCGCCGCGGCGACGTGGCGCCCATCGGGGAGGGTGATCTCGGCGTACCCGAAGCCGCCCTTGAGTCCGCCGCACGTGGCCCCGGTGCCGCTGCCGACGGTCCCACGAACCGGATCGTCGGACGTGGCGGCGGCCAGCGCCAGCCGACCGAACTCCGCCGTCGGACGGTGGCTGAACACCCCACCGCGGCCCAGGTCGAAGATCACCGCGGCCGGGACGATCGGCACCACCTGAGCCGGGTCCGGGCCGACCGGGAAGCCGAGTCCGGCCGCTTCGAGGCCGAGCATCACGCCGTCCGCCGCGGCCAGGCCGTAAGCGCTCCCCCCGGTCAGGACGACCGCGTGGACCCGCTCGACCATCGCCGTCGGGTCCAGCAGGTCGGTCTCCCGGGTGCCCGGCCCGCCGCCGCGTACGTCGACCCCGGCGACGGCACCGTCGCGGGCCAGCACGACCGTCGTACCGGTCAGCCAACCGTCTCCGTCGGCGCTGTGGTGGCCGATCGCGAAGCCGTCGATCACGCGCCGGTGACGGTGTACAGCGAGGAACGCATGCCGAACTTGTACTGGAACGTGGAGCCGGCCACGGTGACCGAGCCCTTGCTGCCGGTGACCTTGATCTGCTTGACCCGACCACCCCACTTGCCCGCACCGTCACGCGACAGCACCTGGATCTTGCTCACGGTCCCGATCGACGGCCACGCCCGGCCGACGCTTGCGGCTGAGATCGTCCGGGTCCAGGCCTGTGACACGACCACGCTGTCGTACGGGTCGGAGTGCGGGGCGAGGTACTTGTAGCCGCCCTGGGCGGTGTGGCCGCCGTTGGACGAGGCGAACTGGGTGAGGGCGACGGCGCCCTTGTACTTGACGATCACGTTGGCCGTGGCCTTGGTCGCGTCGTTGCCGCCGCTGGTCTCGCGCACGGTACGCCGGCCCCCGCTGGTCACGGCGTAGCCGGAGTAGACCTGGCAGCTGGTCGTGTCGCAGATGTCGTAACCGTCGTAGCTGGTGAAGTCACGCAGCCGAACAGCGTACGACCGCGCGGCCACGGCCTGCGTCCGGACGGCATCCTTGGCCCAGGAGGTCGGCATCTCCGAGGGCACCACGGCCTTGACGTAGTCCTCGAGCGCGACCTTGTTGACCGTGCGGCCGCTGCTGCCGCGCTTGGCCAGCTGCAGCGAGCCCCGGTACTCCCGGACGGAACCGTTCGGCATCTTGAGCTTGATGATCTTGGCCGAGTTGTGGAAGGCCCAGGTCGTGGTGGACAGCGTGGTCTTGACCGTGTGGAGGCCGCCGTCGCTGTCCACCCAGGTCAGCCGGTAGCCGCTACCGGAGCGGGCGATCCGCCAGTACTTGTACTTCGACCCGGTCGGCACGGTGTAGCTGTTCCCGCTCCCGTCGGTGACCTTGAGACCGGGCGTCGGCAGGACGCGCAGCGCGCCGTCGTTGTCGGCGGTGACCCAGACCTTGATCTTCGTTCCGCTGGCCATCGTGCCGAGCGTGGTCCCGGGGTAGTAGAAGGCGAGGATCTCCTTCCAGCTCAGACCCTCGCGGGCAGCGCCGTACGCGCCGTACTGGGACATCCCGTAGCCGTGTCCGTAGCCCGCACCCTTGACGGTGAAGTTGCCCGCCTTGGCTCGGACCGCGGAGTCCGCACTGGCCGGTTCGGCGAACGTAGCCGCCGAGAAGAGGATCAGGGACAGGGCCACCAAGATACCGAGCAGCCGCCCCGTGCAGCTCCAGACGTTGGTGGAGGGGCGCGTCTGCGTAGACATGACCATCCATTCGTAGGGAAGTGGCCACAGCCTGCACCATGTCAAGGCCGACACGCCAGTGGTGCAGAAGAAAATCTTGAGACGAATGTGACGGGAGGGGTTTGGAGGCCTGCTGCCCTGAGGCTCCACGTGTCCGGTCTCGCTCCACCTCGGGAGGGGGCGGGACCGGACACGCGGAACCGGACGGTCAGGTCGTCAGCAGGACTTCTCCGCCGCCGTGTGCCGAGTCGTAGCACGCGTCGACGACGACGGCCCGAGCCAGCGCGTCCTCACCCCGGTAGCCGGAGAAGCTGCCCGAGCGGACCTTGGCCAGGAAGTCGACCACGCACTCGTAGTGCTCGCCGTCCGGCGGGATGTCGGGCTGGAGCTCAGCCGCGACCCCTTGCACCTCGGTCCAGATCTTCATGGTCCGGTAAGGATCGGCCTGGGTGCCACCCCACTCCACGCTGGCGCCACCCTCGGAGCCGTAGAGCGTGACGTACGCCTGGTCGCGCGGGATCCACTGCGCCCAGCTCGACTCGAGCAGCAGAGTGCCCCCGCCCTCGAGGCGCAGGAACGCTGTGGACAGGTCCTCGACGTCGAAAGCCCCCTCCTGGATCCCGGTCTTGCGCATCGTCGCGTTCGTGGAGCTGCCGCGACCCTTGGGCCCGAACTCCGCGTACGTGGCCGCGGTGGCCGAGTGGACCTGCGGCTCCCCGAGCAGGTAGAGCGCCATGTCGAGCATGTGTACGCCGATGTCCATCAGCGGACCGCCGCCGGCCGTGGCGAGCCGGGTGAACCAGCTGCCGAGACCCGGAATGCCCTCGCGACGCAACCAGCCGGCCTTGGCGTAGTAGATGTCTCCGAGCAGGCCGGCGTCGACGATCTTCTTCAGGGCCTGCACGTCGCCGCGACGGCGATGGTTGAACGAGACGTCGAGCACCCGATCGTTGCGGCGAGCGGCCTCGACCATCTCGCGAGCCTTGTTGCCGTTCTCGGCCATCGGCTTCTCGCTCAACACGTGGAGGCCTGCGTCGAGGCCCGCCACGGCCATCGGGTGGTGGAGGGTGGTCGGGGTGGCGATGCTGACCACGTCGAGCTCACCGAGCGCGATCAGGTCCTTCCACTCGGCGTAGCGGTGGCCGGCTTCGACCCCGTAGTGGTCGCCCAAGGTCTCGAGCTGGTCGGCCTCCATCCCGGCGAGGGCGACCAGGTCGACGTTCTCGGCGTTCGCGTACGCCGCCATGTGTTGCTGCCCGGCCCAGCCGAGGCCGATGACTCCGGCGCGCAGACGCTCACTCATGCCTGAACCTCCTTGGCCAGCTTGCCGGTGAAGAACGGCGCGGGCTCGCTGACGACCTTGGGGGCGACGAAGTCCGCCACCTCATCCGGCTGGGCCCACTGCACAGCGTTGGCCAGCACCCGCTTGATGTCGGGGTGGTGGTAGACGGGGTACTCCTGGTCTCCCGGGGAGAAGTAGAAGACCTTCCCCTTGCCGCGGCGCCAGCAGCACCCGGAGCGGAAGACCTCCCCGCCGGAGAACGTCGAGAGGAACACCTGCTCGTCGGGAGCCGGGATGTCGAAGTATTCGCCGTACATCTCCTGCTCGTCGATGATGATCGGCTGCGGCACGCCCTGGCTGATCGGGTGCGAGGGCGACACGTTCCAGACCAGCTCGGTGTCGGCTGAGTTGCGCCAGGCCAGCGAGCACGAGGTGCCCATCAGCTTGATGAAGATCTTGGAGAAGTGCGCCGAGTGCAGGGCCAGCAGACCCATGCCGCCCAGGACACGCTGGTGGACCCGGTCCACGACGGCGTCCTCGACGCCCGCGTGCGTGGCGTGACCCCACCACGTCAAGACGTCGGTATCGGCGAGCACCTCGTCGGTCAGGCCGTGCTCGGGCTGGTCCTGGGTGGCCGTGCGTACGACCACCGCCTCGCCCAGCAACTCGGTCAGACCGGCGGCGATGGCGCCGTGCATCCCGTCCGGATAGCGCTCGGCCATCTCGGCGCGATCGCGTTCTGAGTTCTCGTGGAAGTTTTCGCCCCATACGGTGACGCGGATAGGTGGTTTCACGCTTTCCAACTCTGCCTGATGCAGTCAGGGCCAATTCGGCGGGGTTGCGATCATGGGGCGATGGAGCCGATCAGTGTCGCGATGCAACGGGTGAAGCTGCGGGCGTTCGACCTCAGTGAGCGGACCGTACGCCGCAGCCGAGCCTCCGCGGTCCGCCGCGTGGACCGTTGGCGTGGCCGGGCGTTCATGATCGTCCAGACGGCGGTGACGGCCGGGTTGGCCTGGTTGGTGGCTTCGCAGCTCCTCGGGCACCAGCTGCCGTTCTTCGCACCGGTGGCGGTGATCATCACCCTCGGGATCAGCTTCGGGCAGCGTCTCAAACGGGCGGCCGAGGTGGCGGTGGGCGTGGCCGTCGGGGTTGCGGTGGGTGATCTATGGCGCGTCTTCTTCGGCGTCGGGACCTGGCAGATCATGGTGGTCTGCGCGCTGGCGATGTCCGTGGCCACCCTGCTCGGCGCCGGTCAGCTGATGATCATCCAGTCGGGTGTGCAGTCCATCGTGGTCACCGTGCTGGCCTCGAACGCGGGGTACGGCGTCAACCGCTGGCTCGACGCGGTGATCGGCTGCGCGATTGCGCTCGTCGTGGCGACGGTGGCACCCGGTGCCCCGCTGCGTAAACCCGGGGCCGTGGCGGCCGGTGTCCTCACCGAGATGGCCTCGGCACTGCATGCCGCGGTGGTCGCCCTGCGGACCAACGACGTCGGGGCCGCCGATGCGGTGCTGACCCAGGCGCGCGCCGGGGAAAAGGGGCTGGCAGCCTTCGACCAGGCGGCGACCGAGGGGCTGGCCGTCGTACGCCACTCCCCCTTTCGCCGTCGCCAGGTCTCGCAGGTGAACGCCCTCGCCGACCTCGCTGATCCGTTGGATCACGCCAGCCGAAACCTGCGGGTGCTCGCTCGTCGGGTCGCCATCGCGGTCTGGCGGGGTGAAGACGTACCCGTTGCACACCTGGACCTGATGGACGAGCTGGCCGACGCCTGTCGCTTCATGGCCGGCGAGCTCGAGGAGCGTCGACTGCCCACGTCAGCACGCGAGCGGCTGCTGCAGATCGGCCGGTCCAGCTCGCACCTGGAGATGACCGACACCATCTCCTCGGTGGTCATCTTGGCCCAGCTTCGCTCGATGACCGCGGACCTGCTGGAGCTGACGGGGATGAGCTATCCCGAGGCCAGGGAACTGATCCCGGAGATGGACTGAGACCCAGGTCACCTCGCTCGGAGCCCTGTCGATTTGAGTTCGGTGTCATGGATCTGTAACGTTCTTCTGGCAACGCGGGGTGGAGCAGCTCGGTAGCTCGCTGGGCTCATAACCCAGAGGTCACAGGTTCAAATCCTGTCCCCGCTACGACAGAACGGCCCGCACAGCTAGCTGTGCGGGCCTTGTTCATGTTCGCAATCAGGTTGCAGCTGAGACCTGGTCGACCCGTGGTCGGCAGCGACTTGCGGCACCGGACTCCCACGCAAGTGATGACCGCACACACCAAGAACCTTCCGTCGCTCGGGTCAGACACGTTCGGCGAGCCTCCGCTCGTCACCCAATCGCGAGCGCGCAGTCTCTGGGTCCGCTACATTCCACCACGAAGTAGTGTCCGAGCCGCAGCGTCGGCTGTTGGCTCTTGGGGTCTGGGATCTAGGGGAATCGTGGCCTGCGGCGACAATCACGTTTAGTGGGATCGTTACCACGTCAAGAGGTTCACCTTGAAAGACCCGGCGACCAGGTCTTTCACCGAGAACAAACCCCATCCCGCGAGACACGTGACGACGTTTCCACCCTCCTGCGTCCAAGAGTGTTCAGGGTCACGGCTAAGACGGCCACACGCGGGGTCCGAACCTGCCAACGTGGGCTGCCGTGACCTCTGCGAGGTGCCCCCTCGGATCACCTCGACGTCGAGAATGGTCTCTTCCGCCGGTCGTGCAGGCCGCCTCGTCCAGCTTGCCGGCGACATCGCTGTCCGGTCTCCTTGAACAGGACGCTTGCCCGGCATGGTCGTGGTGCATCACGTCTATCGTGGCGCCTGAGCACGCGAGGTTCTTGACCAGCCGCAGGTCGCCCTGCATCGAGCCGGCTGTCAGCCCGGCTACGCATGTCACGGCTCGACGCTGACCTCGACGAGAAGAACGCCGCCGACAACCAGGACCATGCCGAGCGCCATGGTCCTGGTGAGTGGTTCCCCGAAGAGGATCCGAGCCAGCACGGCCGTGACTGCCAAGCCGACCGCGGTCCAGATCCCTTAGCCGACGCCCAGCGGCATCCCGTGCGCCAGCGCGAAGCGGAGGTGGGTCAAGGCAGTGGCGTACCCCAGGACGACGGGGACGCGAGGCAGTCGGTGCAGCGCCGCCTCAAGTGCGCACTCCACCTGCAACTTGACCAGTCTCTGCGAAGCCCATCGGACAGAGGCAGATCAGTAACGAGCCACCCTAGAGAATCGACGTCGAGGGGCGACAACGGGACGGCTCCTCGTCGCCAAGCCTCCAAAGGACGTCCCAAGCGGCGTACTTCGCCCGAGTAGAACAGCGGCCCTCGCCTCGCGCCGCCACAGCAAGGAGATCGGGCGCCGGAGCCGTTCGGATCGGAGGTGGAAGAACTTCGGAGGTCAGTCGCGAGGCTGCTCCCACACCACCTCGTCGTCGACGTTGACCGTGAGCTTGCCGTCGTCGCGCAGCATCACGAAGGCCTCACGTCCGCCGCTGGACGTCCCGGTGTGGAAGAGCGGGTCAGGATTGCCGTATGACCTCACCGTGAGATCGCCGTCCTCGGTGAAGTGGACGACACCGACAGGCTGGTTCTCCGTTCCGGCGCCCCAGGTAGCACCGCCCTCGCGCCGGTAGATCACCAAGTTCCCGTCTGTCTGGTAGACGAGGACAAACCCACCTCCCGGTGAAGAGATAGAGCCATTGTCGGGATACAAGACCTCACCCGGCAGTAGGTAAGGCGAGGTCGCCGTCGTACCAGCCGGCACTCCTGTCCCCGACTGCCAGTGCTCCGCTCCGTCGGCTGCGTAGAGGGCGACCTTCGCGTCGTCCTGCACGACGAGCTGCGCCCCGGGTCCCGCCGTCGCCCCCAACGACGCGAGACCGACCCCGGGCTCGACGACGCCGACCGCGCCGGCCTCGTCCAGCATGAAGACTCCGGGCCGCGTGAGTCGCTCGTGCAGCACGGCGATGACCCCGGCCGGGCCGTGGAGGACAAGATTGCCGGTGCTCTCGTACCAGAGCGCATAGCGAGCGTTCGGCGACCGAAGGGACCCGCCAGGCCGCAGACCTTCGCCGCACGACAACCGGCTGCCGTTTCCCGCGATCACGTCAGGGATCCGAGTCGGCGTGGCGAAGAGCTCGACTCGGCCGTCGCCGATGACGAACCTGCCGTCGTCCAGAACCTCCAACCAGGCACCCGGGTGATTCCACGTCCCGGAGTCGTAGGCGTGGCCCTCGCGGTTGTAGAGCACAAGGTTGCCGTCGAGCTGCATGATCAGCACGCCCGGGGCAGATCCTGAGGTCTGGCTGTCCCAGAGGGGCCCACCCGGACCGTAGAGAACCAGGTTCCCGTCACTCTGGTGCACGAAGGTGTAGCGACCATTGGGTGACCAGAGAGCTCCTCCGGGTCGGAGGACCTCACCGGGTCGCATGGTCGAGCCCTGTGCCCACGGCCCTGTCGGGAGACCCTGGTCGAACTGCACCTCGAAGTCGTCCCCGGCCTTCACCCACCGACGGACCTGGCGTTCCTCGACGAGGGTCACGAGCTCGGCAGCGGGAGTCCGCCGGAAGGCGTGCACCTCGATACGCTCGAGCAACCAGTCGGGAGCGATCATCGCGCCTAGCGTGTCGACGAACGCGAGACGACCGGGCTCCGTGCTGTCCCGGTACGTCCCGACGAACTTCTCGTAGAGGTCGTGACGACCGTCGATTCCCTCCAGGTCGGACTCAAACATCTGGGTACCGATCACGAGGCCTCCGTAGCGCGGCACGCGGAACGTCTGCTCGAGGTCTAGCGACCGCGTACTCCCGGTGCTGACGTGGTTGTAACCGCGCTGCCAGGCGACTCGCTCACCCGTGGAAGCGTTCGTAAACATGACCTGGACGACCGGTTCGTCTGAGGTGCTCAAGAAGTCGGTCGTGCTCTCCTTCACGCAGTACGCGCTCAGCCCGCGGACCGTGACCTCGACGGCGTCGACGAAGAGGCGCGTGACGAGCTCGAAACGCAGGTCATAGCAGCCTTCGGTGCGTCCGTCGATGCGTAGAACCTCTTCATGGGCGACTCCCGGTGTCCAGCCCGAGAGGTCAGTCCAGCTGAAGCCCCGCGTTAGGCTGCCGATCCGGTCGGCCCTGCCGCCGACCATCGAGAGGACAGCATCCAGGACGGCCGCCTCGAGGTTGGACACGAGGCCGACGAAGTCCCACAGGGCGGCGTTGACGAGGTCGACGGCGCTCGGCGTCGAGGCGTTGTGCAGCACGAGTCGTCGGGGCAGCTCTGAGAACGGCCCGAGGACGTAGGTGTCCCGTGCGCCGGCGCGAAAGTCGTCGTGCTCGATTAACGGGTCCCAAGGGTGGTCATCGGGACCAGGCCGGTGATCGAGGGCTGCGAGCGAGCGGTCGTCGACGCGGACCGACACCACAGAGTCCGTCCCCGCGAACGCGTCGCTCGTCCCTGGTCCGCCACCCGTCAGCAGGTCGAGCCGGACGAACCACCCT
>DATDBS010000078.1:0-12004 GCA_036524735.1 Propionibacteriaceae bacterium | reverse complement strand
CCACCACCGTGAGCTGGGTGCCGAGGGTGGAGACGCTGAGCCCGACCAGCAGCCGCCGGTACGCCGGACTGACCCGGAGCGGGGTCGGATCGAGAAGCAGAGGCATGAGGCTGACAACCTACTTCGTGCGGCTATAGATCTTCGTCTGTATCGGGCGCGCGCGGTCGCGGAGGTGAGGTTTGCGCGCCCTGAGCCGGTCGACGGCCCGAACGGTTTGCGCTCTCCGGTGGTCGATTCACCGGGAGCTCTAGCGAGCGCTTCGATGAGCTCAGCCGCGTCACGCGCCTTGAGTCTCACGTGTACAAGATCAGCCCGCGTGCGCGTCCTGAGCTTGATGCTTCTATCAGTTGTCAATGGGCGTTTTTGGTGTGTTCGCGGTTGATGATCATGGTGAGGATGGGGAAGAGTTCGCGGGCGATGTAGCGCTTGAGGCAGCGCAGGATTTCGCGGTCGGTGAGGTGTTGTTGGCGTCGTTGGTAGTAGGCGCGGGTGGCGGGGTGGTGTTGGCGGCGGTTGAACGCGATGCGCCAGAGGGCGTTGTTGGCTTGGCGGTCGCCGCCGCGGTGGAGTCGGTGGCGGCGGGTTTTGCCGGAGCTGGCGGGGATGGGGGCGACGCCGGTGAGGCGGGCGAACTGGGCTTCGGTGGTGAGTCGGTCGGGGTTGGAGCCGGCGGTGATGAGGAGTTGGGCGGCGGTGTGGGGGCCGACGCAGTCGACGGCGATGAGTTCCGGGGCGATGTCGTTGACGATGGTGGTGATGGTTTTGTCGGCGGTGGTGATCTCGTCGGTCAGGTGTTGCCAGCGGCGGGCCAAGGTGGTGAGGGCGGCTTTGGTGTGGTTCATGGTGGCGTCGCCGGTGGGGTTGTGGCGGAGTTTGGCGAGGGTGGTGATCATCGCGCGGAGGGTGAGTTTGTTGTAGTGGGCGAGTTCGGTGGGGCCGGTGCGGAGGGTGGCGCGGATTTCGTTGATGGTTTGGGTGCGGCTGTGGACGGCTGAGGCGCGGGTCATTTTGGTGAGGCGGAGGCCTTCGATGGCGCCGGTGGTGAGTTTGGGTGGGGTGGTGGCCCGGTTGGTGCGGACGGCGTGGGCGGCGGCGTAGGCGTCGGTGGGGTCGGATTTGCCGTGTTGGCGGCGTTGGTGGCGGTCGGGTCGGTTGACCTCGACCAGGGTGTGGCCGTCGGCGTGGAGGAGGTGGGTGAGGGGTTTGCCGTAGCTGTTGGTGCCTTCGATGCCGATCCGGAGGGGTTGTCCGTGGCGGGTGAGGAACTGGGCGAGGTGGTCCAGGCCGGCGGGGTCGGTGGTGAACTGCTGGTCGGCGAGGGGTCGGCCGTCGTGGTCGATGAGGGCGACGTGGTGGGTGTCGGCGTGGGTGTCGATGCCGGCGAACACCCGGGTGGGGGTGGGATCGGTCATGATGGGTTCTGCCTTTCACGGAGGGCTGGTCCGGTGTCGGCAGGTCGACAAGACAGTGATGAGACCGTCGGGTCAGGCTTCTATGAGGTCAGGCCTGCTGGCACCTGGATCCACAGGTGGACGCCACGGGCCGGGTCGACAGATCAAGCTGAAGACAGACCCCGAAGGGCCGTCAGTCGAAGAGCAGAGTCAGACCCCACCCGCAGCACCTCAATCATCACTGTCGAAGGCCCCGAAGGGGTTGCGCCTCCCTGAGCCGCGCCGATCCCGCGCCTCTAGCCTGGCAGTCTGACCCACTGACGAAGGAGCACCATGACGAGCACCGAGGCTGTCCTGGCCGGCAAGCGGACCCTGATCACCGGGGCGTCCAAGGGCATCGGGGCGGACCTCGCTGAGGCGTTCGCCGCTGCGGGAGCGGACCTGGTCATGGCCGGGCGGGACCGGGCGGGGCTGGAGGCCCAGGCGGTGCAGCTGGGGGAGACCTACGGCGTACGGGTGCAGGTCGTGGTCGCCGATCTGGCCGACCCCGACGCCCCGGAACGGGTGGCGACGGAGGCGCTGGCGGCGTACGGCGGTCTGGACGTGCTGATCAACAACGCCGGGATCTCGGTCCCGGAGCTGGCGGTCGACCTCACGGCGGAGGCGCTCGATGCCGTGCTCAACGTCAACCTGAGGGCGCCGATGCTGCTGGCCGCCCGGATCGGTGCGGCCATGGCTGAGGCGGGCTCCGGATCGATCATCTCGATCTCGTCGACGGCCGGACTGCGGGCGCTGGGGGAGCACTACGTCTACTGCGCGAGCAAGGCCGGGCTGCTGATGGCGACCAAGACCCTCGCCCTCGAGCTCGGCCCGTCCGGCGTACGCGCCAACTCGATCTGCCCGACCGTGACCCTGACCGACATGGGGCAGCGGGTCTGGCTGGACCACCCGGACAAGGCGGCGCCGATGCTGGACCGGATCCCGCTGCGACGCTTCGTCTACCCCCGCGAGGTCTCGCAGACCGCGGTCTGGCTCGCCTCCGATGCCGCCGCGGTGATCAACGGCGTCGAGCTGCCCGTCGACGGCGGGTTCCTGGTCTCCTGAGCTTGGCGGCCACAGAGGTCAGGCCGGGAGCTCGAGGTCGACGACGACCGGCGCGTGGTCGGAGGGGAGCTTGCCCTTGCGGGCCTCCCGGTCGACGTAGGCGTCGGTCAGGGTGAGCGTCGGGCTGGCCAGCACGTAGTCGATCCGCATCCCCTGGTCCTGGTGGAACCGGCCGGCCCGGTAGTCCCAGTAGGTGTACGGGTGGTCGTTCTTGCCCGGCCGGGCGGTCACGTCGACGAGGCCGAAGTCGATCAGGCTCTCCAGGGCGGCGCGCTCGGGCGGGGTGACGTGGGTCGACCCGGCGAAGACCTTGATGTCCCACACGTCGGCATCGGTCCGGGCGACGTTGAAGTCGCCCATCACCACCATCGGCTGGTCAGCCGGAACCTCGTCCAGGGTGGTGCGGAGCGCGGCGAACCACTCGAGCTTGTAGGGGTACTGCGGGTCGTCGACCGCACGCCCGTTGGGCACGTAGACGCTCGTCACCCGCAGCCCGCCGCAGTCGGCTGAGGCGTAGCGGGGCTCGGTCATCCCGGGCAGCTGACGGCCCACCGGTTCGAGCCCGACCTTGGAGACCACGGCCACGCCGTTCCAGCGCCCGTCCCCGACGTGCATCGTCTCGTACCCCAGCGCACTGAGCTCGGCGTGCGGGAAGGCATCGTCGGCGCACTTGGTCTCCTGCAGCGCCACCACGTCAGGAGCCCGCGTCTCCAGCCAGTCGAGCAACCGGGGGAGCCGGGCGCCGACCGAGTTCACGTTCCAGGTGGCGATGCGCATGCGGGTCAGCCTAGGTGGTGGGCTGGGCCGAACTTCTGTGTGAATTCCTGCCGGGAGTAACCGGCAAGAATTCACCCAATGATTCAGGCCCGAGCCTCCGTGCGCTTACCGAGCCGCTGCATCAGGTCCCGGGTCGTGGGATAGAGCTCCTGCCACAGCGGGTAGAGCTCCTCGTACGCCGCCCGCCGCTCCGGATCGGGGGTCACCTCGTGGTCGATCACGGTCCAGTCGGTCTCCGGCGGGACCAACCCGGTGCCGATCGCAGCGAGCAGCGCGCCGCCGTAGCAGGCTCCGATGGTCTGCCGCGGGACGAGCTGGGACCGGCCCGTGACGTCGCTGACGATGGAGGTCCACAGCGGGGAGAGCACCCCACCGCCGACGGCGACCGTGCGGGTGACCGCCGTGGCCGAGTCGTCGAACAGGTCGAGGATGTCGCGGATGCCGAAGGCGATCCCCTCGTACGCGGCCCGGAACAGGTGACCACGACCGTGCCCGAGGGTCAGCCCGGCGATCAGCCCGCGGGCTTCGGGGTCGAACACCGGGGTCCGCTCCCCGGCCAGGTAGGGCAGCACGAGCAACCCGTCGGACCCGGGCGCGACCTGTACGGCCTCGGCGGTCAACGCGTCGAAGTCGAGCTCGCCGAGCAACGACCGCAACCACGAGGTCAGGCTGCCTGCCGTCGAGGTGCCGGCGGTGAGCGCGTGTCGCCCGGGCTCGGCGCCGACCGTGGTCCACAGCCGGGGGTGGACGAAGTAGTCGTCGAGCACCTGGACCATGAACATGGTCGAGCCGTACATGATCATCAGGTCGCCCGGCTCCCGGACTCCGACGCTGAGCGCCTCGGCGTACGCATCCATGGTCCCGGCGACGACCGGCGTACCCGCCCGCAGCCCGGTCGATCCGGCGGCCGCCTCGGTGACCACGCCGACCACCTCGCTCGGCCAGGCCAGTCGCGGCAGCCGCATCGGGGCACTGATCTCCGCCGCCCAGTCGTGGTGCCAGCCGAAGCTCGGCACCCGGTAGAGCGGGTCGCACTGGCTCGCCGTCTGGTGGTCCATCACGTACACGCCGGTCAGCTTCGCCACCACGAAGGAGTGCGAGCCGTACCAACCCCGGGCCCGGCGCCACACCTCGGGCTCGTGCTGGCGGACCCACTCCAGCTTCGGGCCCAGGGCCTGCGAGGTGAGGAACTTGCCGCCGTTGGTCAGGATCTCCTCGTGCCCGTAGCGGTGGTTGAGCACCTCGATCTGTTCCGTCGCCCGCGAGTCGATGCCGTAGAGGATCGCCGGTCGCAGCGGGGTCAGCTCCGCGTCGCAGAGCACCAGGCTCGGGCCGACTCCGCTGACACAGACTCCGACCACCGGGCCGGGGGCTGTGCGTACGAGGGTCTGGCAGATGTCGCGCACATCACCCCACCAGACCCGCTCGGCGTCGACCTCCGCCCAACCCGGTCTCGGGAGCGAGATCTCGTGGGCTCGCTGGGTGGTCGCGACCACCGTTCCGTCCGGGGTGACCAGGACCCCCTTGGTGCTCGAGGTCCCCATGTCGACCCCCAGCAACAGCTCCACGTCGTCACCCTATGCGGCCGCCGACCGGCGTGATCGGCGTCGCTATAACCTCGCCAGGGAGTCCGTCCACCACGAGGAGAGCCCGCCATGTCGACGTCCACACCACTGCAGGGAACGGTCGCCCTGATCACCGGAGCCTCGAGCGGGATCGGCGAGGCCACCGCCCGCCGACTGGCCACGTTGGGGGCTGACGTCGCCCTGGTAGCCCGCCGTCGGGACCGGATCGAGGCGCTGGCCGGCGAGCTGGATGGCGTACGCAGCAGCGTGATCGAGGCTGACGTGACCGACCGCGGACAGGCCGAGCAGGCCGTGCAACGGGCCGTCGACGAGCTGGGTCGGCTCGACGTGGTGATCAACAACGCCGGTGTGATGCTGCTCGGCCCCATCGCCGATGCGCCGGTCGAGGAGTGGGAGCAGATGGTCCAGGTCAACGTGCTGGGCCTCCTCTACGTGGCCAAGGCGTCGCTGCCGCACCTCCTTGCGGCGGCCGAGGGTGAGCCCCGACGGGTGGCGGACCTGGTCAACGTCTCCTCGGTCGCCGGTCGGGTGCCGCGGCTGGGGAGTGGGGTCTACAACGCGACCAAGCATGCGGTCGGGGCGTTCAGCGAGTCGTTGCGCCAAGAGGTGACCAGGCGCCACGTGCGGGTCGGGCTGATCGAGCCCGGCGCGGTGGCGACCGAGCTCGCGGGTCACAACCGGTCCGAGGTGCTGGCCGGGATGACCAAACGTTTCGAGGGGATGGAGCGGATGACCGCGGAAGACATCGCCGACGCGATCGCGTACATGGTCACCCGCCCTCGTCACGTCGCAGTCAACGAGGTGCTGATCAGACCGACCGAGCAGGAGCAGTAGGTCTCGGCGATCGCCAGCCCGCAAGGGAATCGTGCGACTCGGCCCAGCCCCATTGACAGGGCTCGCGAGCGCCGCCTAGGTTCGGAACCGCTTCCCCCCCGAGCCCCCATGGCTACCCCCTTCCCCCGGCACCGCCCACGCCCGGGGACGTCTCAAAGGAGAGATATGACCGATTCGACCCCCGGAAACTTCACCCGCCGCGCCGCACTCCGCACCGGCGCCGTACTCGGCGTCGCCGCACCTCTGGGTGCGGTCGGCTGGACGGCCGAGGCCGACCAGCGCAGCCGTCAGACCGCTGCCCCGAACCGAAACTCCTTGCGGCAGGCCGTCTCGTTCCTGCAGCTGGCGACCGACGCGTACGCGACCTCGGGCAAGCGGTTCGTGCAGAGCTACTACGACGGTTCCGGGCTCGGCGACATCGGCTTCATCTACGACAACGCGCTGACGACGATCGCCCTCCTGGCGGCCGGTGACTACACCCGGGCGCAGGGCATCGGCGACGGGCTGCTCTTCGCCCAGGCCAACGACGCGGCCAAAGACGGCCGGTTGCGGCAGGCGTACCACGCGGACACCTTCGTGAACCCCGACGGTTCGCCGCACTATGGCTACGAGTTCGGGCTGGTCGGCACGGCGGTCGGTGACATGTCCTGGACCGGCCTTGCGCTGGCCCAGCTCGCCCGGCGGACCGGAAAGTCCCGGTTCCTGGCCGGCGCGGTCCGGATCGGTGAGTGGATCGTCGACAACACCTACTCCACGACCGGCCTGAAGGGCTACACGTTCGGCGAGACGGCCGGGCTCGAGGACCACAAGTCCACCGAGCACAACATCGACGTGTACGCGCTGTTCACCCTGCTCCACCAGCTCACCAAGGACGCGGCCTGGAAGCGGTACGCCACCCACGCCTGGAACTTCGTCGAGGCGGTCTGGAACGCCGACGACGGCTTCTTCTGGACCGGGTCCGACGACGGCGCCGCCATCAACAAGAACCCGTTGCAGCTGCCGCTCGACGTCCAGACCTGGTCCTGGCTCGCGGCCCGCAAGGAGAAGTACGCCGGGGCGTTGGACTGGGCCCGGACGAACCTGGCCACGACCGACAACCCGCTGCGCACCAACTCGGCGCTGACCGGGAACTACTCCGTCCGCGGCGTCGGCTTCGCCAGCGGCACGTTCCGGACCGACGTGACCAAGAAGATCGGCGGCCAGGACTACAACCCACTGCCCGACTCCGGTGGCGTCTGGTTCGAGGGCACCGGCCAGCTCGCGCTGTCCCTGGGCAACCGCAACCGCGGCTCCGACCGGGCGCGGGCCGACGGTCTGTTGGACAACATCCGGTCGGCGCAGAACAACCTCGGCACGGGCCAGACCTTCGGCGGCAAGGACGCCGTCGGCGGGGTCGTCGCGGCCTCCTCACCGATCGACACCGGGTTCGGTTTCGGCTACTACCAGCACCGCCACACCGCTGCGACCTCCTGGTACGTCTTCGCCCTGACCGGCTTCAACCCGTACGTCTTCTGACCCACCCGCTTAACCCCTCGCCCCACCCCCACACCCCACCCCTCTAGCCCGGAAACTGGCGACAGATGGGGGTTTTGCCCGCGCGAAACCCCCCATCTGTCGCCAGTTTCGTGGTCTGAGGGGGAGGGGGTGGGCAGGGCTGGGCGGGGTGACATCCGTCATGCGGGGACGGTGAGGGAGCCACGGCAACCGGTGAGCAACGGCACTGTCGACGGGAGGGATCCGGCACCAGGCTGGATACATGAGCGAATCACTGACCTCACCCCATCCGGCCGACGACCTCACGGAGGTTCCGGCGCACGCGCCGCAAGCGCCACCAGCGGCGTACACGCCCGCACCGGCACCGACGACCACCGATTACCACCACGTCCTCTACCGCGAGGGGATCCGTCGCTGGCGCGGGTTCGTGGCCATCGCCGCGCTGCTCGTCGCCTATCTGGGGATCAACCTCGGACTGTCGTTCGCGGCGATCATGGCCGACGTGGCGCTCGGCAACACCACCATGGCGGCGGTCCAGGCCGGTTCCACCCAGGTGACGCCGTTGGTCCTGCTCTCGGTCAACCTGACCGCCGTTGCGCTGATCCCGCTCTCTATCCTGCTGCAACGCTGGCTGTTCGGGGTCCGGGCCGGCTTCATGAGCTCCATCCGTGGCCTGTTCCGCTGGCGCGTGCTGGGCAAGGCGGCCGTGATCGTCGTACCGCTGTGGCTGGTCTACGTCGGCATCTCGCTGATCGTCGGCGCTCCCGGCCAGCCCACGTCGTACGTGCTGAACGTCTCGCTCCCGCTGCTGCTCGTCGTCCTGCTGACCACCTGGGCCCAGTCGGCCGGTGAGGAGTACGGCTTCCGCGGCCTGATCACCCGCTCCGTCGGGTCCTGGTTCGCCAACACCCGTACGGCGTTCATCGTCGCCACCGTCGTCGCGAACCTGCTCTTCATGGTCGCCCACCTCGCCTCCGACCCGTGGCTGATCGCGTACTACTTCGTCTTCGGCGTCTCGCTCTCGGTCGTGACCTGGCGGACCGGCGGCCTCGAGAGCAGCGTCCTGGTGCACGCCGCGAACAACGTCCTGCTGTTCATTCCGGTGGCCCTGTTCATGGGCGGCGAGCTCAACATGGATCGCAGCGCCGGTGTCGGCGGCCCGTTCATGCTGTTGCCGATGGGCATGATGGTCCTGGTCGCCGTCCTGCTGAGCTGGCTGGCCCGCCGCAAGCAGCTGGCCGCCGTCGGGTCGGACCTCTGACAAGATGCCGAGATGAGCGCCGACGTCTCGCACCGCCCCGAACGGGCTGCTGCGGCCCCGCCCCCGACCGGGGGTGGGGCCGGTCCCATGCGGCGGTTCGAGTGGTGCGTCCGCAGCAGCGCGTACGCCGTGATGGCCCTCGAGCTCCTCATCGTGCTGCCCGTCGCGTTGCGGACGGGCAGCTCGACCGCCGAGCTGGGGCTGCTGCTGGTCGTCATCACCCTGCACGTGGTGGCGAACGTGGTGACCCTCAGCTGGGCTCTGAACCGTCTCAAGCTCCAGCACCGGGGCGCGGGTTGGCCGCCGCGCTGGCGGCTCCTGGCCACCATCGCCACCACGGTCACCGCAGTGGTCTGCGTGTACGTCGTGTTCGGTACCGGCGGCACCGGGGTCGCGGTCTACGTGGTCGGGTTGACCTGGGCGGCGGTGGCCCCAGCCCTGCACTACCGGACGGCGCTCGTCGGCGTCGGCGTCATCGCGGTGCTGCTGAGCGCCGTGCTGCTCTCGACCATGGACGGTCCGGTCGCCACCCGGGTCACCAGCCTGCTCACCTTCATCTTCGTCGCCTTCGTGCTCTGCGCGAGCGTCTGGTTGTCCGGCTGGATGCTGCGGGTCTACTGGGAGCTCAACGAGGCGCGGCTGGACTCGGCCCGGCTGGCCATCGCCGAGGAGCGACTGCGGATCTCCCGCGACCTGCACGACGTGTTCGGACGAACCCTGGCCACCGTCGCGGTGAAGAGCGAGCTGGCCGCCGAGCTCGCCCGCCGGGGCCGGGCCGAGGAGGCTGCGGCCGAGATCAGCGAGGTCCGCTCGATCGCCGACCAGGCCGGACAGGAGGTTCGCCGGGTGCTGCGGGGATATCGCGAGGCTGATCTGGCCGTCGAACTGCAGGGGGCCCGGTCGCTGCTGGCGGCGGCGGGGGTCGACTGCATGGTGAACCTCGCCCCGATCGTCATCAGCGCCGAAGCCACCTCGACCCTGGCCTGGGTCACCCGGGAGGCCGTGACCAACGTGATCAAGCACGCCAACGCCACGCGCGCGTCCATCACCTTGGTGAACACCGCCGTCAGCATCGGCGGTCTCGGCCGCGGACCGGGAAAGTTGGTCCTGACCATCGTCAACGACGGGGCCGGCAGCGCCGAGCTGGGCTCCGGCCAGGGCCTGCGCGGGATGGCTGAACGGGTCGCCGAGGCCGGTGGCGTACTGCATCACCAACGCGTGGACGGCACCTTCACGGTACGGGTGGAGCTCCCGTGATCACCGTGCTGGTCAGCGACGACGAGATCCTGATCCGTGACGCGGTCGCGTCGCTGTTGTCCCTGGAGGACGACATCGACGTGGTCGCCCGGGCGGCGTCGGGCACCGAAGCCGTGGCGTTGGCCCGCCAGACCAAGCCGCAGGTCGCGCTGCTCGACCTGCAGATGCCCGGTCTCGACGGGATCGAGGTCACCGAGCAGCTGAAGAAGCTGCTGCCCGGTTGCGCCTGCGTGATCGTCACCTCACACGCCCGACCGGGATACCTGAAGGCCGCGCTGGTGGCCGGTGCCCGGGGGTTCCTGCCCAAGACCACGTCGGCCTCGGTGCTCGCCACGGTGGTGCGTACGGTCGCCGCCGGTGGTCGCTACGTCGATCCCGAGCTCGCCGCCGAGGCCATGTCGGCGGGCGACTCGCCGCTCAGCGCGCGTGAGGCTGATGTGTTGGCGCTGGCCGCAGAGGGCAGCCCGATCGACGAGATCGCCCACCGGGTCTCGCTCTCGGCCGGCACGGTCCGCAACTACCTGTCGGCGGCGGTGACCAAGCTCGGCGTGAGCAACCGGCACGAGGCCGCCCGCAAGGCTCGCGAGCACGGCTGGATCTGAGCCGCCCGTACGCGAGTCAGAGGGCTTTGACCTCGGTCAGCAGCTTGCTCATGGTGTCCTTGGCGTCGCCGAAGAGCAGGGTGGTGGTGGGCTCGTACAGCAGCTCGTTCTCGATGCCGGCGAAGCCGGGGCGCATCGACCGCTTCATGAACACGACCTGGCGGGCCTGGTTGGCGTGCAGGATCGGCATCCCGTAGATCGGGGCGCCGGGGGTCGTCTCGGCCGCCGGGTTGACCACGTCGTTGGCCCCGACGACGAGCACCACGTCGGTCTCCTTGAAGTCCGAGTCGATCTCGGTCATCTCCTTGAGCTGGCCGTAGGGCACCTGTGCCTCGGCGAGCAGCACGTTCATGTGGCCGGGCATCCGGCCGGCAACCGGATGGATGGCGTAGTCGACGCGCACCCCCCGCTCCAGCAGCAGATCGACGAGCTGACGGAGGCTGTGCTGCGCCTGGGCGACGGCGAGGCCGTACCCGGGGACGATGATCACCCGGGTCGCGTAGCTGAGCAGGATGGCCACGTCGGCGGCGGTGGTGGACTTCACCGGCCGGTCGCTGGCCGTGACCGAGCCCTGCGACGAGCCGCCCTTGAGCGCCCCGAACAGGGTGCTGAACAGCGAACGGCCCATCGCGGCCGCCATCATCCGGGTCAGCAGGGTGCCGGCCGAGCCGACCAGGGTGCCGGCGACGAGCAGCAGAGTGTTCTCGAGGACGTACCCGCTCGCGGCGACGGTCAGGCCGGTCAGCGCGTTGAGCAGCGAGATGACGATCGGTACGTCCGCGCCGCCGACCGGGAGCACGAGCAGCACGCCGAGGCCCGCACCGACGATGGCGAGCAGCACGCCCACGAACATGCTCGGGGTCAGCACCAGCGCGACGCTGAACCCCAGGGCCGCCAGCAGGCCGAAGCCGTACAGGATCCCGAAGCCGGCGAACACGACCGGGCGGGTGGTCATCAGCTCCTGGAGCTTGAGGAAGGTGACCACCGAACCCGCGCAGCTGACCGATCCGACCACGATGGTGAACGCGGTCGCGACCAGGTCGAACACGGGGGCGCCGCGGCCGCTGATCTCGTGCAGCTCGATCAGGGCGACGATGGCGGCTGCCCCGCCCCCGACTCCGTTGAACAGGGCCACGAGCTGGGGGATCTGCGTCATCTTGACCCGGTACGCCCCCACGACCCCGATCACCGTGCCGGCCGCGATCGCGACCAGGATCGGCACCAGGTGGTCGAGGTCGGCGACCAGGAAGACCAGGACGCAGGCCAGCACCGCGCCGGCCGCACCGATCAGGTTGCCACGCCGGGCCGTCTTGGGTGACGACAGACCCTTGAGCGCGACGATGAAGCAGACCGCCGCCAGCAGGTAGCCGACCTGGCCCCAGACCGGAGTCACCGATCGATCTCCTCGCGCTTGCGGCCCCGGGCCGAGAACATCACCAGCATCCGGTCGGTGACCACGAAGCCGCCCACCATGTTGATCGTCGCCAGCGTCACCGCTGCCACGCCGAGGACCAGGATCGGGGTGGAGTCGGCGCTGCCGGTGACCAGGATCGCCCCGATGAGGATGACGCCGTGGATCGCGTTCGCCCCGGACATCAGGGGCGTGTGCAGCGTCGACGACACCTTGGAGATGACCTCGATGCCGACGAAGATCGCCAGCACGAAGATGGTCAGCCACACCACCGCTTCACTCATGTT